>NZ_JAHBBD010000019.1 GCF_019331775.1 Bifidobacterium phasiani | reverse complement strand
CACTGGAACACCAAACGGCGCCAGATACGACTGGAGGGACACACCCCGGAGGAATACCGGAGCATGTCCCTCACAGCCTAGACCCTGTATCCTAATAAACAACGTCCAACAAACGGGACGCAGTTCAAACTGCCAAGGTCGGCCCCTTCGCCGCCCAACCGAAAACCATCTCCGCGAGGGTCGTCGGCGCCGCTCCGGCGTTGACGACCCTCTATGAGAGCATCCGGGTTCAGGCCGCGAGGCATCGGCGGACAACGCATGGCGGACCGGCGAGCAGACGCCCGGCCGCTCGGCGCAACGGCGACGTTCAGCACCCAGCCGCCGGCATTCGGCGGACGCCGGCGGCAAAGGTCAGGACGGAAATCCGGTATCCGGCATCCGGAAGACGCCGGCGGCAGGAATCAGGCCGGAAAGCGGCGGCCAGCAGCCCCTCCGACGACGGGAATCAGGTCGGGAACGGTGGCCGACATTCCAGCCGGCTACCCTTCCGACGACGGAAATCAGGCCGGAACCGGCGGCTGACATTCCAGCCGACAGCCGACAGTCCAGCCGACACCCGGCTCCCGGCAGCCCACCCGGCAACGAGAATCAGCGAAACCGCCGGCGCATCGCGGCGTCCGTCAGCCGCGATCCCACTCGGGACGCCACGAATACTGCATCTCGTACGCGCTGGCCCAGAACATGTATTCGTTCTCCACGCCGGTGACGAAGATGTCGATCAGCTCCTGCCGGCGCTCCTCGCTCAGGTCCGCGACCAGCCGCTCGATGTGCTCGATCAGCCACACCGAGCCCTGCCAGAACTCGTCGGTCCGGTACATGTCGACCCAGCTGCGGTACGGGTTGCCCTCCAGCGTGTCGGCGAACTCCCTGGCCAGCCGCCGGCCGTAGTCGGCGTACACCCAGGCGCACGGCAGCACGGCGACCATGATGTCCACCAGCGGCCTCGCGTAGGCGATCGACAGGATGTTCGACGTGTACGCGCGGGCGAACGCGGACTGCCGCACGGACAGCATCTGCTCCTCGGTGATGCCGTATCCCGCCATGTAGGCGCGGTGGACGGTGGTCTCCACGTCGAGGATGTTCCTCTGCACCTGGATCATGTACGCCATGACCTCGGGGTCGTCGGTTTTCGTGACCGCGAGCGCGTGCACCTTCGCATAGTCGGTCAGGTAGCGGAAGTCCTGCAGCAGATAGAACGCGAAGCGCTCGCGCGCCAGCGTGCCCGCGCCGAGCTCGCGCAGGAACGGCTGCCGGTAGCCCTGCTCCCAGACCAGGTCGGCGGCGTCGCGCATGCGGCGGGCGAACGGCGGCACGTGGTCGGGCGTCATCGACGCGACGTCGAACGGTTCGGCGACGCCGGACGCGCCGGGACGGGATGCGGTGGACGGGGATACGGTGATGTCAGCCATGGATGTCTCCCTACGATGGTGTTAGCCAACAGGTTCAAAGGGTCAGGCGGCGCCTATCTCAACCCGGCCGCGCGCGGTGGCCGGGTACCCCTGCATTACGGTGACGATTATCGCATCACTCGGCGACCGGGCCGCCCGCCCGCCGCCGACACGTGACGCCGGCGCGATTCTCCCGGCCTTCACGTACCGTAGAGAGGTTGATTTCAGGAAAGCGAGAGGCATCATGGCGTTGACGAAGAAGCAGATCAAGCAGCTCAAGGCGATGGCCCACCATCTCAATCCGCTGATCCAGGTCGGCAAGAACGACCTGACCGACGCGGCCGTCAGGCAGGCGGACGAGACCATCGAGAAGCGCGAGCTGGTCAAATGCCAGGTCATGGACGGCTCCGGCCTCACCGCCAAGGAGGCGGGCGAGGAGCTGGCCGGCCGTCTGCACGCCGAACTGGTGCAGGTGATCGGCAACCGCTTCGTGCTCTACCGCGCCTCGCACCGCGACGACATCGAGAGGATCAGGCTCGTCCGGGGCTGACGCCCAGCCGGTCCAGCTCCGCGCGGATCGCGTGCATCTTGGCGTAGGCCTCGTTGCGCCGCTCGGTCGTCCTGGCCCGCGCGTGGGCGGCCTGCAGCTTCTCGTATTCGGCGGTCAGCGCCTTGGCCCGGTTCATCGCCGCGATGCGCCCATCGACGTCCGCGCCGTCCGTCTCTCCCAGGATCGTCTGCGCGCACAGCGAGTCCCACAGCTCGTCCATCGTCGCCCCGGACAGCGCGATCCGCGCCTGCGACGCGGGCTTCCACTCCCCCGCGTACACCTTGGTCACCGGCGTGTGGCCGGCGCGGACCGGCACGTTGCGGCGGACCGCGAACGCGCACTGCTCGCCGCCCTCCCCGGCCGAGGCGGCGCCGCCGCCCTCCCCCGATTCCGACGCCGCCGCGTCGCGCACACAGACGAACAGGATGCCCGACGCGCGCTGCGCCGCGATGTGGTCGATCACCTCCACCGGCACCGCGACGCCCGGCGCCACGTGGATGCCCAGCACCAGGATCTCCCGGCATGCCCGGCCCTCGGCAAGGCCGGTGTTGGCGGGCCGCAGGATCGCCATCATCGCGATGGACTCGACGTCGTGCGCGAACCGCTGCCTGAGCTTCGACGAGATCGGCGCGCGCCCGACGAACATCTGCTTGGGCAGCGTCCCCTTCGCCGCCGGCACGGTCACGCCGAGCGGCAGGCCCAGCCCCGGCGCGGTCACGGAACCGCAGGATGTGGCAGTCGCCATCGACCATCCCTCCTTCGTTTCTGGGATACGTACTACCCGCCATCGTAGCGCGGCGGCGGCTCCGCCGGCGCGCACGCCCGCATGATGGGCCGGCAGGGCGCCGGGAGCCGTCCGCACCCGCTGCTTCGCGCGCCGCGACCGGACGGCATCGGCCCCTCCTGACACTCCCCCCGAACGCGCCGCCGTGTCCGCTCGGCATGGCGCGGTCGTTTTGGCTAAGCTGATGACAGACCCGGGCTGCGAATCGCCCGTACCGCACGTGAAGGAGTTCACCCATGGGCGTTGGGCGCGCACCGAAAGGCTTCGCCGTCGTCGATTTCGAGACCACGGGCATCAACCCGGCGCGGGGCGACCGCGCCATCGAGGTCGGCATCGTGCACGTGGCGCCGGACGGCACGCTCGAGGACGAGGCGGAGACGCTGATCCGCGTCCAGGGCGACCTGGGCGCGCAGTCGCTGCACCACATCCACGCCGCCGACCTGATCGACGCGCCGGACTTCGCCGGCATCGCCGCCGAGCTGCGCGACCGGCTGGACGGCTACGTGTTCGTCGCGCACAACGCGGTGTTCGACTCGCGGTTCCTCAACGCCGAGTACGGCCGTCTCGGCTACGTGACGCCGGTCGACCGGTCGACGTCGATCTGCACGCTGCGGCTGAGCAGCCGGTATCTGGGGCTGCGCAGCCTCGACGACTGCTGCCACGAGCTCGGCATCCGCAATCCCGACGCCCACAGCGCGCTGGGCGACGCGCACGCGACCGCGCTGCTGCTCAGCGGCTTCCTCGCCGGACTGCCCGACTGGGAGGGCTGGCGCCCGGCGTTGCAGAGCGCCGCCGACCATGAGTGGCCGCGGATCGACGAGAGGCGGCACGCATGGATGCCGCGGCAGACGCATGCCGCCGCGAAGCGCCCCGCGTCGGCGTTCCTCGACCGGCTGCAGTCGCGCAACCCCGCCGCGCAGGAGGTCGGCGACGCCGACGGCACGATGCGGGACGCGGCCTCGGAGTACGTCGGGCTGCTGGACATGTGCCTGGTGGACGCGCGGCTCACCGACCACGAGAAGACGGCGCTGTCCGACATGGCCGAGGCGCTGCGCCTGTCCGATGAGGACCGCCGCGCCATCCAAGAGAACTACTTCGCCGACATCGCCGAGGAGGCGTGGATCGACGGCGCGCTCAGCGCCGAGGAGGAGCGCGAGCTGCGCCAGGTCGGCGACCTGCTGTCCATCGATCCGGCGATGGTCGAGTACGCGCTCACCGACCGGGGGCATGCGGAGTCCGGCGCCCGGCACGCGCGCAGGGGCGACGGCGCCGTCGCCGCGTTCGACGGCCGACGGCTGGACATGGGACCGGACGGCGCGATTCCGGCGGGAATCGGCGACGGCGGCGCCCGTCCCGACGACGCCGGTGTCGCCGACTCCGGCAGCGAAACCGACGACGATGGAACCGGTGCCGGCGGAACCGGCGACGGCGTGAAGAAAGGCAAAGGCGGCGGCAAGACGAAGGACGCCAAGGGCAGGAAGAAGCACAAGAAGCACGGCAAACATGACGACGATCCGAACGGCGTGACGCTCGGCAGGACCATCAAACGGGTCAAGCACGATCGCAAGCGTCTGGAGCGCAACCCGCACGCCGACGACATGGCGGGGTTCCGTCTCAGGCGCGGCGATCGGGTCGTGGTCGCCGGTCCGCTGCGCCGGCCGGTCGACGAATGGATCTACCGGCTCGAGGGGCTCGGGCTGGTCGCCTGGCCGACCGTGACCGAGCAGGTCCGGCTGGTCGTCGCCCCGGAGCCGGACGGCGATTCGCCGATCACGCGGCAGGCGCGGGAGTTCGGCGTGCCCGTGGTCGACGAGCAGTGGCTCGACGCGGCGGTCGGGGCCGGCCTGGTCGACAGCTGATGCCCGTCCGTCCAACGGACGCCGCCGTTTCCGCCATCGGCCGAAACGGCGCGGCGCAGGACAACGGCATGCGATAGTGTCGCTTTCGCGAATCACCGACCGACGGGCTAGGGGGAACGCGATGAAGCCACAAGCGACGCAACCGGCACCGCAGACGCCCAAGCGGCCTCGGGGCGCGGCCGGCGGGCGGCCGCGGCTCGGCGAGCGGCTGCGCGGCCTCGGCGAGGCGATGCGCGTGGAGATCCGCGAGCACCGCAGCACATTCGTCGTGTACATGCTGCTGCGGGTGCTGGTGCTCGTCATGATGGTGCTGCAGTGCTTCAACGGCAACTACGAGAACGTCTTCCTGTGCCTGCTGACGCTGGTGCTGTTCGCGATGCCCGCCTTCATCCAGGTCACGTTCCAGGTCGAGCTGCCGTCGACGCTGGAGATCATCGTGCTGCTGTTCATCTTCGCCGCCGAAGCGCTGGGCGAAATCAGCGAGTTCTACGTGCTCTTCCCGTTCTGGGACACGGTGCTGCACACGCTCAACGGGTTCCTCGCCGCCGCGATCGGGTTGTCGATGGCCGACCTGCTCAACCGCAGCGAGACGGTCAAGTTCCAGCTGTCGCCGCTGTTCCTGGCGTTCAGCTCCTTCACGTTCTCGATGACCATCGGCGTGCTGTGGGAGTTCTTCGAATTCGGCATGGACCGCCTGTTCGGGCTGGACATGCAGAAGGACGCCGTCGTCCACTCGATCCATTCGGTGCTGCTCGACCCGACGAACAGCAACATCACCGTGTCCATCAACGGCATCACCACCACGTCGGTGAACGGCGCCGACCTGGGCGTGGACGGCTATCTGGACATCGGGCTGATCGACACGATGAACGACCTGCTCGTCAACTTCGTCGGGGCGCTGGTGTTCTCGGTCATCGGCTTCGTCTATCTGCGCAACCGGGGACGCAGCTCCTTCCTGCGGCGGCTGGTCCCCCGGCGCAAGCGCAGGCCCGCGCAGGCGGAGCAGGCGTAGACGATCAGGGCTTGGCGGGGCGACGACCACGGGCGCGCCGGCCGCTGGCGCCTGCCGGGGGGCCACAGGGGATGGTTGCCGCGGACTTCGGATGACGGTACGCCGTCGAAGCCGCGCATGGCCTCCGGCATGACAGCTGCCGCGGACTTCGGGCGGTGGCGCGCGGAGAACGGCGGAAAATCGCCGAGGTCCGCGGACCATCTGCCGAAGTCCGCGGCCTGGCCGTGCCCGCCACGGCCGGATCGACCGGTCGGGCACGGCCATCAGGGACGAGGCATGCCTTGCCAAGAACGGGTGCGCGATCCGTCAGGGTACGAGGCACCGCCCGTCAGAATATAAGGCACCACCCAGTCGGAGACGGGGCCGGCCCCACCAAGGACGGGGCACGGTCCGTCGGGAGGCAAGGCGTGCCCGCCAGGGTACGGTACCGAAGGCCGCATCTTCCGGTGCCGCCGTGCACCCGGGTCACGACCCGCTAAGGGCACGGCACGGCCCGTCAGGCGTCCTTGGAATGGCGCGCGCCGACCTGGAAGTCATCCGCGTGCTCGAACATGTACCTCACCGTGATCGGCTCGTCGCCGGTGAGCCTGACGAAGTCGTCGGTCTTCACCGCCATCTTGCCCTCGCGGATGGCCTGTGCGAACGTGACCATGCCGTCGGACGAGAACGGGGCCTCCGAGCCCTCCTGGAACACGCCGTCGGTGGTGCGCGGCACGCCCATCGCGTCGAAGACCTGGTAGTTCTCCTCGTCGGTGATCTCCTGATAGGTGACGTGGTTGCCGGTGGCCTCGTTGCCGATCTCGACGAACCGCGAGATCGTCATCAGCTCGGCGCCGTTGATGTCGAGGATCGCATGGTGCAGGTCCTCGGCGACCAGCGCGTGCGACACCGCCTTCGCGCAGTCCCTGCGGGAGATGTAGGCCATCAGGCCGTCGCCCTGGCTGTTCTTGAGCACGCCGTCGCCGTGCACGTACGTGAAGTAGTTCGTGATCATGGCCTCGGCGTACTGGGAGTTGCGCAGGAACACGTAGTCGAGGCCGGCGGCCTTGATGTACTCCTCGGTCCAGATGTGGTCCTTCTTCTCCACGCTCGGATTGGTCGGATCGGCCGCGTTCACCAGCGACGTGTACACGATCCTGGCGACGCCGGCGGCCTTGGCCGCGTCCACCGCGTTGCCGTGCGCGCGCTGGCGCTTGGCGCCCACGAACGGCATCGAGATCAGAGCCAGCACGTCGCCGCCGGCGAACGCCTCCTTGAGGCCCTCGGAATCGTTGAAGTCGGCGACGCGGGTCTCGACGCCCTTGGCCGCGTACTTCTCCAGCGAAGCCGGGTCGTAGCCGGTGAAGATCAGCCGGTCGGGCTCGGTCAGCTCCAGCAGATAGTCCGCCGCCTGCCCGCCGAGGTTGCCGTCGACACCGGTGAGAATGAGTTTGCCCATAAGAATCCTCCTTGATCGCCGCAGATGCCGGAACATCCGCATGGTTACGGGACGGTTCCATTATATTGGGAGCGTTCACATGCCGCGTCGAGACCGCCGTATGCGAATACGCCCGCCCTGTCTTGGAGCTCGCCGAGCATATATGAAAAACGCATCGCCATGCCGACGGCCGACCAGCCAAGTCCGTCCCGGGCGACCGCCGGCCGCGCATGGAAGCGCATCATCATGCCGGCGGCCCGCCGAACCCGCTCATCGGGCCGCCGGATGCGAACGGTAGGCACATGTTCGCTTCCGTAGGCAGGTGCCGTCCGGTCCGCGTCGACGGTCTCCCGCGGCATTCCTGTCATTCCGCCACGCCGCCATGCGGCGATCGGCATGCATGGTGCCTACGGAAGCGAACATGTGCCTACCGAAGCGGGCATGTGCTCGACGATGCGCGACACCAGTCGATCGACGCTCGGCATCGCCCCGGTCGTGGGCGTGCCGCGCCATGAAGTCCGGCCGCCCCACGTGCTTGGGTGAATCTGTTCGCCGATTTACCGTTTGCTGGGTTCAGCCCGCCCGTCCCACGTGTTTGGGCGAATCGGCCGCGTGGTGCGTCCGTCACGCATTCGTATGCCGACCGCCACACGCGCGTGGGCGAATCGGCTCAGTGCGTGGGCATGCCGCGCGCACGGCATATCATCCGTCGGCCATCCGCCTACCGTCGTGCGGACCGGTCGCCTCGTCGCCGGATGCCGCAGGTCGGGCGGCGGCGATCAGCCGTGCGACGTTCTCGGCGGTGCGTTCCAGGTTCGCGGCGGCATGCTCCACAGCCTCGCTCATCGTGGCGACGCCGGGCATGATGCCGAAGATCGCGTCGAATCCCAGATCGTACAGTCCTTCGCTTCCCTCGCCGACGGTCCCGGCCAGCGCCACGACCCGGCATCCGGGAGCCGCCTCGCGCACCGCCCTGGCCACGCCCAGCGGCGTCTTGCCGTATCGGGTCTGCGCGTCGATGCCGCCCTCGCCGGTGATGCACCAGTCCGCGCCGGCCGCCTTGGCCTTCAGCCCGGTCGCCTCCGTGACGATGTCGATGCCCGAGGCCATCGTGGCGTCGGTGAACGCCAGGAATCCGGCGCCGAGCCCGCCGGCCGCGCCCGAGCCGGGCACGGCGTCGATCTTACGCCCGAGACGGTCGCGCACCACCGCGGCGTAATGAGCCAGGGCGCGGTCGAGCCGTTCGACCATCACAGGCGTCGCGCCCTTCTGCGGGCCGAACACCGCCGACGCCCCGCGCGGACCGGTCAGCGGATTGGTCACGTCGCAGGCGAGCCGGACGTCCGTTCCCGCCAGTCGCGGGTCCATGCCGGAGCAGTCGATGTCGGCGAGCTCCGCCAGCGCCGCCCCGCCGAACGGCAGGTCGCGGCCGGCGCCGTCGAGCAGCCGGACGCCGAGCGCCTGGGCCATGCCCGCGCCGCCGTCGTTGGTGGCGCTGCCGCCGAGCCCGACGATGATGCGGTCCGCACCGTGGTCGAGCGCGTCGCGGATGAGCTCGCCGGTGCCGTAGGTGGTGGCGGTCAACGGGTCGCGGTCGGCGGCGCCGACATGCTGGATGCCGCTGGCGGCGGCCATCTCGATGACCGCGGTGCGCCCGTCGCCGAGCATGCCGTAGACGGCGTCGACGGGCGTGCCGAGCGGACCGGTGACGCGGGCGGTGACGAACGCGCCGCCGGTGGCGTCGACCAGGGCGCGCACGGTGCCCTCGCCGCCGTCCGCCATCGGAATCGTGACGCATTCGGCGTCGGGGATGGCGCGCAGCACGCCGGACTCGATGGCGTCGGCGGCCTGGCGCGCGGTGAGGCTGCCCTTGAACGAGTCGGGGGCGATGACGATTCTCATGTGTGGTCCTGCCTTTCCGCGATGCGCCCGGACGTCGCGTGCGCGCCGTGCGCGGGCATACGATGAACACTACGCGATCGGATGCGAATGTGAAGGAGCGTGACCCATGCCGTTGCACGTCGTACGCCAGGACATCACCACGATGGCCGTCGACGCGGTCGTCAACGCCGCGAACACCTCGCTGGCGATGGGCGGCGGCGTGTGCGGCGCCATCTTCCGGGCGGCCGGGGTCGGGCCGATGCAACGGGCATGCGCGGCCGCGGCGCCGGTGCCGACGGGCGAGGCGGCCGTCACCCCGGGGTTCGGCCTGCCGGCAAGGTACGTCATCCACACGCCCGGACCGGTATGGCGCGGCGGCACCCGCGGCGAGAAGAGGCTGCTGCGGTCGTGCTACCGGCGTTGTCTGGCGGTCGCGGACGAGCATGGCTGCAGCAGCGTCGCGTTTCCGCTGATCTCCGGAGGCATCTACGGCTATCCGGTCGACGAGGCGGTGGCCGTGGCCGTCGACGAGATACGGACGTTCCTCGACGGGCATCCCGAGATGACGGTGTATCTGACGCTGATGGACGATCATGCCTTCGAGGTCGCGTCGGCGCTGCTGGGGCCCGATGCCGCCGCGCGATGAGGGGCCGATGCGCCGGGCGTTCCGCCCGGGGCCGCCGTCCGTGCCCGCCCCACATTCGCCGTCCATATTCGCTGTCCGTATTCGCGGTCCACGTTCGCCGTTTGCGTTCGCCGTTTGCGTTCGCCGCTCGTGCTTGCCATCCGTATTCGCATCCGCATTCGCCGTCAGCGTTCGCCGCTCGCATGCCTGTTGCACTTGAAGCGCTCGAAGTCCCTACCATCGGTATGTAATGCCCGGAACGCATGGCATTCCATACGGATTCCGCACAGGCACAGGAAGAAAGGGACCGGTTATGGCAGACAACTCCATCATCGTCGTGTTCGGCGGCACGGGAACCATCGGACGGCAGGTCGTCAGGCGGCTCAAGGCCCGCGGCGCGCATGTGCGCGCGATGACCCGCCGCGTGGGCGCGGCCCACCGGCTGTTCGACCGTTATCCGGGCGACGGCGTGGTCGATGTCGTCGAGGGCGACCTGACGGTGCCGCAGGACGTCGCGGCCGCGCTCGACGGGGCGACGGGCGTCGTCATGACGCATGGCGCGCCGTACGGCTTCGAGGACGGCTACAAGGCGGTGGACTACGGCGCTGTGGCGAACGTGATCGATGCGCTGAACGGCTCGCAGGAGGGGCGGAACATCAAGGTCGAGCTGATGTCGTCGATCGGCACGTCGCACTCCGACCAGCCGGTGCTGGCGTGGAAGTTCCGCGGCGAGGAGGCGCTGCGCGACAGCGGGCTCGATTATGTGATCGTGCGCCCGGGCTGGTTCGCCGACGGCAACGAGGGCGGCGTGCGTCTGCGGCAGGGCGACCGGGTCGAGTACGGGCAGGCGAACACCGACGACATCGCCGAGGCGCTGGTCGAGGGATTGTTCAGCGATGATGCGACCGGCACGACGTTCGAGGTGTTCACCGAGGTCGGAGCCCCGGGAATCGCCGAACAGTTCGCGGGGCTGGAACGCGACTGAAGCGTCGCCGCATGTGGTCATGGACGCTCGCGAAGGCAGGCCGGCCAGGACGTCCATGACCGGCGAATGGAGCGATTCATGACGGATCTTTCGGACGATGCGACCTATCTGATGCTGGGCGACGCGATGGTCAAGGCCATGACGGCCGCGGACGCCGGCGCGTTGCGCGAGATCTGCGACGACGGGTACACGCTCACGCACATGACCGGCCGCGTGCAGTCGGCGGCCGAATGGATCGGCGATGTGGCGAGCGGTGCGATGGCCTGCCATCATGTGGATGTCGTCTCCGCCGATGTGGCGCGCGACGGCGACACCGGCGCGCCGACGCTGGTCATGCGGCTGCGGGTCAAGGCCACCATATGGGGTGTTCGCGGCACGTGGAATCTGCGGCTTGATTCGACGTTCCGGGAACGAAACGGTTCGGTGCGATTCGCCGAAACCGTGGCCGGCACCTGGTGACAACGCGCCGGCACATCGCAGTTCGGCGATGGGATGCGCCGTGGCCGATGCGGAATCCACCCACGGTGCGCTTGGAATGGTGCGCTTGGATAAGGGTGGCGCTGGCTTCGTTTCGACCATGTCCGACGCCTATACCGTGACGCGAAGCGTGGATTCGCCATCGGGACCGTCGCGCGTCACGCTGATGCGTTCGGCGATCTGGTCCTTGAGCTGGCCGACATGCGAGATGATGCCGATGTCGCGCGTCTTGGCGATGCCGCGGAGCACGGTCATCACGTCGTCCAGGTAGTCGTCGGACAGCGTGCCGAACCCCTCGTCGATGAACAGCGTCTCCATCGACAACCCGCCGTTCTCCGCCTGGATGATGTCGGCGAGCGCCAACGCCAAAGCCAGGGAGACGAAGAAGGTCTCGCCGCCGGACAGACTGCTGGGCGGGCGCAGCTGGTCGTTGCGCCGGTCGAACACGTCGATGGGCAGGCCGACCTTCGTGCCGCCACGACCTTCGTGATCGCCGAGCCGCAGTTCGTAGACGCCTCCCTGGATGTCCTTGAGGATCTCGTTGGCGCGCATCAGCACGTCACGGAACCGTTCGGTGACCGCGTAGGCGACCAGCGTGAGCTTGCGGTCGGACGGCGAGTCCTTGCCGCCGTTGGCCAGCAACGCCATCGTGCGCACCGGTTCGTATTCGCGCATGGCCTTGTCCCATTCGCGGGCGGTGTCGGTCATATCGTCGGAGCAGCGGACACGTTCATGGTCGAGTTCCGTCAGGGTGCTCAACCGCGCCTGGGCGGCATCCTGCGCCTGTTCGGCTTCGGTGACGGCGCGGTCGAGCGCCTCGATGTCGATGCCAGCGATTTGTGCACCCAGCACAGTCGGTGAACCATCATCGGTATAGGCCACCGGCATGGTTCCGGACGTATCAGGTGTGCCGACGCCTTCCGGTTCAGGCACGCCATCGATGACGATGGACGAGGCGAGGCTCCGACGCGCGTCTTCCAAACGCGCCGCATTCGCCGCGCATCGCCGCTCATGCTCCTTGGCCTCCCTTTGGAAACGTTCCGTTTCCGCCGGTTCCAAGGCGCACGCCTTGACTTGATCGATATCGGCGAAATCATGGTCATCCAGCATTTCGTGTACGACCTGTTCCAGCTCCTTGACCTGCGCCGACAGGGTGCCCACGCGAGAGGACAGTTCGGTCTGCCGGGTTTCCAACTGGCGACGTTCCTTGATCGTCGTCGCCAACCGTTCGGCGGCCTCGGCTTGCCGCCGCGCTTCGTCAAGCTGGTGCTGCGCCTCCGTCCGCTCCTGTTCCACGGATTCGCTCGTGTGGCCGGCGGCTTCGGAGACCGCCGCGGCATTGGCGTCCCGGACATGATGCAGTTCCGTCTCGGCCTGCGCGCAGCGGCGCTGTGCGTCGTTCAACGCCTCCTTCGCCTGGCGTATCGTCTGCTGCTCCCGCTCGGCGTTCTTACGTTGTTCGGCGACCTTGTCCAACTCCGCCAGTGCGGCGTTGACCTGGTCGACCGCTTCCTGGGCTTGTTCCGGCGTTTTGCCGTCGGACTGCTCCTGTTCGGATTCCAGTCGTGCCTGCAGCTTTGCCAGTTCCTGTTCGGCCTTGCTTAATTCGCCTTCACGCCGACGCGATTCCTTACGCAATGCGTCCACATGCTTTTTGGTCGGCGCATCCGCCGGCGATTGGTACGGATGAGGATGTTCGACGCTGCCGCATACCGGGCAAGGTCGCCCGCCCTCCAACTCGGAGGCGTATTTGGCCGCACCGAGCATCTCAAATGCGCGGTTCGCCTCATCGTAGGCGCGATTGGCGGCCTCGCTGAGCACGTGCGCCTCATCGACCGATTCCTGCCGCCGTTTTACATCGGCCTCCAGCGAAACGGCTTTTCGCGCATGGTCGAGCGTATCCTCCGCCTGTCGACGCTGGGATTCCAACAGATCCCTGCCGGCAAGGCGTTCGATCAGTCGTGTCAGGCGTTCGGCGACTTCGGTGTCATCAGGAAGTTCATCGAGCACGTGTCGGCGCCGTTCCACCACAGCCTGGCTGTCCTTGAACCGTTTGTCGGCATCGGCCACGGCATTGGCCGTCGATGCCACCTTGTCCAGCAGCTGTTGATGCGTCTGCGCCATCTTCAGTTTCTGTTCGGCGCTTTCCTTGTTTCCCGCCGCTTGCAATGCCTCCCGGTGCTGGTTCTCAAGCTCCGTTTGCGACGGGAACTCGGCGAGCCCATCCTGTGTATGGTTCAGTTCCTTCACCGCGGCGTCGCGTTCCTGTATCCGCTGTTCCAGCTCACGATGCTTCGCCAGAATCGGCTCGGCCTCCGCCGATCGTTCGACAAGCGCCTGATGTTCCGCAACCGCGGCACTCTGTGCGACAAGGCGGATATGTTCCTCGACCAGCCGATGTTCCTCCTCGACCTGATGCATCACCTGCCGGCAGAGGTCCCTACGCCGTTTCCGGTCCGTCACGGCGGTCTCTTGAACGGCCACATCGTGCCGCGCATTCTGAAGCATGTCCCTTGCCTGCGCACCGACGCATTCGACGGCGAAGTCCAATTGTCGGACGACGGCTTCGGACGTATGGGCGGGCTCGGCGATGGCGCCCGCTTCGTCCATGCCCCAGAACCAGGGATCCGACTCCGGTACCGTATCCGAACTCGTTATCGTGTCCGCCTCCGGCTCCGCCGCCATTCCCGAATCTCCATCCGTCGCCGAGTCCGTGTCAGCCCCTGCCGCCTTGTCCGGTTCCGGCACTTCATTCGATTTCGTCGTCTTGCCTGAATCCGCTTCCGCATCGGTCTCTCCGGTACCCATATTCCCCGAAGATTCCACATGCGTTTCGATATCACGCATGGACGCGAATCGCTCGGCGTTGCGCCGCGTCCGCTCGATACGCTCGGTCAGCCGCTCACGTAAGTCGGCGACCCCACGCCCACGCTCCTTGCGCATATCGTCGAGAATCTGCTGGATATACCGGTACTCCTGCGCGGAGAACAGCTCTTCGACCAATGTGGTCCGTCTGTCAGGAGTCATCCGCAGGAATTCGGAGAACCGCCCCTGGGCCAGCATGATGGTCTTGGAGAACTGCTCGCGTTTCAGGCCGATCAGCTGGCCGATCTCCGCCCCCACGTCGCTGGCCTTGATGGCCAGCGACGTGGTGTTGCCCTCCCCCTCAACAAAGGTGAAATACCGTTCGGCCGTACCATCCGGTTCGACGTCGGCCGTCAGTTCGGCGATGCGTTCGTCCACGCGCCACAGCTTCGCCTTCGCGGTGTGCGTGCTGACGCCGCTGCCGTTCTTCTTCGCGTACTGGTACTCCGGTTCCCGCAACACGCGGTAGTACCGTCCGTTCAACTCGAAGATGAGGTCGACGTATGAGCGTTCGTTCCGCAGACCGAGGAACCGCGAGCGCAGCCTCGTCTTGTCGGCGCCATCCACCGATGGGCCTCCGTACAGCGCATAGGTGATGCAGTCGAGGATGGTGGTCTTGCCCGCGCCGGTCTCCCCTTCGATCAGGTACATATGCGAACGCGACAGCGCGGCGAAGTCGATGGAGTATTCACCCTCGTACGGACCGATGCCCTTAAGCTTCATGCCGATCAGTTTCATCGCGCAGCCTCCTCGCCACTATTACCGTCCACGTGTCCGCCATCTGCTCCCGCGTATTCCTCTGACGACGCACGCGCACGCTCCACCGCCGCACGCAGCACCGCGGCCTCGTCGTCGTGCGGCGCGCGCCCCAGGGTGTACCGCACGAACCCGTCGAGCACGTCCATCTCGTCGTGCACCTCGCGCAGATCCACCATCGACCGGCCCGCACCGTCACGCTGCGCGACGCACACCGCCTGTTTCTCCAGCGCATGCGGATACCGGCCGTCGATCTTCTCGTACAGTCCACGCGGGTATTCGTCGTATTCGACGGTGACGGACACCCAGTCATCCCGGTGCTCGTCCGCCACGTCCCCGAGCACATATTCCAGGTCGCCACGCACCGTGACCAGCGCGGGCTGTCCAGACTGCACGTCCGGCGTGGCGACATCGCGCACTCCGGTCCCGCCGGCGTTCGAAGCACCATCAGCGGCAAAATCCACGATGGCGACCTGCTTGCCGTTGCCGAGTCGCGGTACCGCCGGGGCCTCCGAGAACGAGTACGACAGCAATGAGCCGCTGTACCGCGCCAGTGGAGTGCGCCCTAGACGGAACGTCGGCTCATGGTCCGCATCGGGAAGCGGAATCATCACACGCTGGGGCCGATGCAGATGGCCGAGGGCCAGATAATCGAGGCCGCAGTCGGTGAACAGTCCCGCAGGCACGCTGTCCACACCGCCGACCGTGATGGTCCGCTCCGAGTCGGAGGGCATGGCTCCGGAGACGAACGCATGCGCCATCAATACCGCACCGAGCCGCGGATTGCGACGCCGACGCTCGGCCAGATCGCGGGTGACCAGCGTCATGGCGGCGGTCATCACACCCTCGTGCGAGCGTGGGATCAGAAGATCGCTGTCATTCTGCAGCAGCAGGGAAGGAATGCCGTACACGTCCGGTTGATCGCTCCCAGTCTCGGCAACGGTCGCCTTGACGTCCTCTGATCCGACGCGATCCGACGCGACGCCGCCCCGGTCCTCCCGCAGCCGGCGCAGCATGCCGGTCAGCACCGGCCGGGCAGCATCGGGGTCGAGATAGGGCACGGCATATATCGCCAAAGTCTCGCCGCCGCGCTCGACGACCACAGGCGTGGCCACGTCTTCGATGCGGCACCGCATATGCATGTTGGACACCATCGCACCGGCGCCGAACCCCAGCCGCTCCGCGGAATCGTGGTTCCCCGGCGTGAACACCACCTCCAGCGGCCGCCCGTCGACACGCATCGAAGCCAGGCGCTCGAACACCGGAGCGAACAGCTGCACGGCCGCCGCCGAGGGCCGCGGCTGGTCGTAGACGTCGCCGGAGACGCACAGCACGTCGACGTGCTCGCGCTCGATGGTGTCCGCCACCCAGTCCAACGCCCGGCGCTGGTACTCGCCGAGGTCCATGCCTTTGAAACGCCGCCCGATATGCCAGTCCGACGTATGCAGCAGCCTCATGGCCGGCCTCCTTTCCGTGTCGTTGCGCCGGTGCCACGATCCGCGCCACCGTGTTCACGCCCCATTGTTCCACGCGACACGAAGGGGAGGTACATATCTACCTACCCCTGTGTGGCACCGATAGGCTGGCAGGCACTCGGGCATACCCCGCATGTCCGGCGATGACGACATGCGTCGCTTGCGCAGAGCTGCGCAAGCCCCACGGCGCCCCACACCGTTGAAAGGAGGCCTTGACGAGAACAAGCAAACGAATATTGCCTGTTATGCCTATTCGATGACGTGTTCAACACCGTCGTCCGAGAACCGCATCCAACCCGGTTCGCCGGTGCGCGCGAATCGCCCCCATATGTCGCGCATCTCGTGACCGACGCGGCGCGATTCGGGATCGTCGACGGTCAGCCGGCGCGACGGTTGGCCGAACAGCACCGGCAGTTCGCTGGCGTGGAAGCAGCCCAGTCCGGCAGCACGGCCGCTCGGCGTCTGGTACCGATACTCGTACTTCCATGCCGGACCGGCGTAATCGTGCAGGATGCCGTACAGCGGCCGGCGGTAGAGGTGGCCGGTCGCGGCGTCGACCACCCGTCGGCGGTACGCACGGATGCCCCGGTCTTCTCCGATTCCGCTCCCCCGGCGCGGATGCAGGCCGTACAGCCGCACCAACAGCGGGTAGAGACCGACGGGTATGCCGCGCACGAAGCGTTCCGCCTCCTCGCTGACGTTGCCGATCAGCATGGGCATCGTCGAACGTGCGGCCGCGCGTTTGGGCTCCTCGCATACGGTGATGCCGTCGATGGTCGGCGAGAACGCGCACCGCATCTCGCCGCCCAGCAGCATCGAGGCGTCGTAACGGCGGCACGCCCGCCGAACGCGCGCCGGGTCGAGACCCATCAGGTCGTCAAGACGGTCCGTTCGCGCGCCGAGAATGCGCAGGAACCGGCGGGTGTTCCGCTCGCTTTCCTCTTCGGTGAAGAAGTGCTCGACGCATGCCGACTGGATGATGCACTTGTCGAACAGTCCCGCGGCCTGTGGCATGCCCATCAGCGCGAGGATGCAGGCCGCGCCGGCGGACTGGCCGAACACGGTCACGTTATCGGGGTCGCCGCCGAACGCGGCGATGTTGTCACAGACGAACCGCAGCGCGGCGATCTGGTCGAACAGTCCGCAGTTGGGATCGAACCGGTCGCTCAGGTAATGCAGGTTCAGAAACCCGTACAGGTTGAGCCGATAGTTGAACGTGACGACAATGGTGCCGGTCTCGCGCGCGAACAGCGCCATGTCGTATTCCAGCCGCGTCGGGTCGCCGTCGAGCATGCCGCTGCCGCCGTGACTATACGAGCCGCCGTAGATCCAGACCATGACCGGCAGCGGCCTATCGTCACGGCCCGTCGAACCGTCCGGCAGCGGCATCGTGGATACGCTGAAGTCCTTGTCCATGGAACCGTCTCCAGTCGAATCCCGGCAGCCGGTCCGAACATCCGATCCGGTGTCGTGGCGATTCGGAACGAACACGTTGAGATACAGGCAGTCCTGGCTCTGGCCTGCCGGATGTTCGCCGCCACGCGGTTGGATCGGGTTGCATCGCGCATGGTCGGCACGCAGTGTGCCCTTCCACGGCTCAGGCGGGACCGGGTGGCGGAACGCCAGGTCGCCGATCGGCGGCGCGGCGAACGGAATGCCGAGGTATTCGATGCAGCCGTCGCGCTCGATGCCACGGACCGGACCGTAGTGTGTGCGTACCGTGTTCGACATGACTCCCTCCGTTCCGTGTACCGTCGAGGTTCCGACCGTCACACGACCCTACGATACGACGGCCGTCCACACAGAACGACACACGGCGCGCGATGCGTGGCGCCGCGCGGCACACGATGCATGGCACGTCAGAGGAGGCGGGCCGCACCGACTAGAGGACGCCGCCGAGAAGCAGGCCAACAAGCAGCACAATGTGTAGGACGACCATGCACGGCAGACCGATCGTGAAGCGCCGCACCGTAGTCTTGTGCCGCACGGCACGCATGGCGATCAGCCCGCCGAGCGCACCTCCCGCCAATGACAGCAGAAGCAGTGTGGATTCACGTATCCGCCACCGGTGATGCCGCGCCAGCCACTTGTCGCGGACGAACGCCGCGAACGTGGCGACGTTGATCGCGATCAGATAGACGACGAGCGGGATGAGCACCGCCCCGCCGATTGGTGCGATAACCGCCGACAGCGGGCCTGCCTCGGCGAGCGGTGCCACAGCACCAGCGTGCAACGAAATCGATGGGAAAACCTTCATAGCGATGACGATACGCTATACCTATAGCGATGCAGTACAAGCGGCATCACCCATATACTGCATGCCGACGCATTGCAAGTCATCGACGGGAACAAATCCGGACCGTTTGTAAAACAAGATGTTCGCATCGGTTCGCTCGGTCAGCAGAATCTTCTGGTAGACATCGGCGAACCGGTGCAGCACCTCGCCCAGCAACCGCGTTCCGATGTGTTGCCGCTGGTATTCCGGCAGCACCAATAGGTCCTGGATGTAGATGATGGAACAACCATCGCCGACCGCACGCACGATACCGACCAGGCGGTCGGCGTCGAATGCTCCCAGCACCAGAAGCGAATGCGCATACGCGCGCCGCAGCATATCCCTACGGTTTGTGTAATTCGTCCATCCGACAGACCGGTACAGTTCCATGATTTCCGACTCACGATAATCGGTATATTCACGTATTGAAATTCCATCCATACGCCCCCCTGCTCAATGGTGTAAGATATCGCGCCGCTCAAACCATCGCGTGGGGCCATGCTCCCGCAGCCACGTCGCGGATTCCGACCGCTGGTGCGACCAAACAACCTCTTACGACCAAACAACGATACGACCATGTGTCGTGCAGTCGTGCACCATCGCCTGCCCATCGGCGGTCGCCAACGCCGCGGCCCGCAATGCGGCGACAGTCGACGGCGCTGCCGGTACCGGGTATGCGAAGACTATGCGAAGGCCGCACCCCTCACCATACGGCAGGAGGCGCGGCCTCGGCCGATCACCAGTCGGAACGCCGCCGTTCAAACGGCGCGCCCTGCGGCAATCGTCGATCAGCGGTGCCGGCGGCGCTCCACGGTCAGCGCAAGTCCGGCGCCTGCGACCAGCACCGCGAACGCAGCGGGCAGCGCCATGTCGACACCCGTTTGCGCCAGCGGCTTCGAGTCCGTCGCATCGGCGTCGTTCTTGCCAGCGGAGGCCTCGTCGTCGGCGGGCTGCTGCTCGCCGTTCTGATCGGAACCATCATCGGTCGACGGGTCGGTGTCGCCGCCCTGTTCCGGGTTCTCGCCGCCCTGCTCCGGGGAACCGCCCTGCTGGGTATCGTCGGACTGGACGGTGACGGTCGGCGCGGCGTTGCCGAACGTGATGTCGAGAATCGTGGAGCGATCCGACGACAGCGTCACGTTCGCGCTGAACGCCTTGGCCAGATTGATGCGCTGGTATCCCTCGGACGAGGCATCCAGCGGGTAGCCGGAGTCGATCTCCGACGCGGCGAGCACCTGGCTGCGCTGCTCGTCGGTCAGCTCCGGGAACGCGGTGAGCAGCAGGTTGGCGGCGTTCTCCGGCACGCGGGCGGCCTGGCCGGCGTCGCCGGTCTGCGTGAAGCCGTAGGTCATGCGCGCGGTGTACGCGGCGATCATCGAGGCGCGGTTGGGCACCGGTTCGGTGCTCACCGCGTCGGTGAAGGAGTTCCGGTAGCCCTCGCCGTTGGCGCCCACGGCACCACGGCCCAATCACGACGTCGTCATCCCCGTCAGATGTCGGAACAGCTCGGGGTCAAGAGGGCGGGCCAGGCGCAGGTTGGCGACGGCTATCTTCGTTCGCTTGCCGTCGCCCGTGGTCCGGTCGGTCGTGTGCAGATCGCTGAATGCCGTCACATGGCCCACATAGTAATACCGCGCTTCGCTCTTCTCCTCCTTGCGCATCACGAACAGCGGAATGAAGTGGTCGTCCTGCCACCGCGGCGTGCCGTAGCCGTCCCTCATCCACAGGAATTCCGGCGAGTCGGCCGTGCGGTTGTTCTTGCTGAAATAGCGGAGCTCCTGCAGGCCGAGGAACCGGTCGTCGTACTGGCTGTTCGCGTACTTGACGAAGATCGGCATGGTGCCGGTCTCGCGGTGGCGGAAGTAGCCGCCGACGTTCTGTCCGTTCATTTCTCTGTCCCAGCCGAGCAGGCGCATCACGTCCGTCATCTTGTACTTCTGCTCGTACAGGAATCCTCGGTCGAATCCGCGACCACTGGCTCGGGCGCGGTCGACCATGTCGCGGCAGGCCAGCAGCCCGCACCGGATCGTGTCGGCGAAGAAGATGCGGAACGTGCGATTGCCCGCCAGCATCGCCGCAAACTCCGCGGACAGCCTTACACGCCGCTGATCGCCGCCGTCGACCGCAATCAGCGGCGTCCCGCCGTACCCGGACCGGGTCCTGTCCAAGAAATACGAATAGTCCAGCACACGCAACGCGGATTGCAGTTGCTCACGCGCCAGGTACGCGTCGGGGAACCGCCGCGCGATCGCCTCCTGCAACGTCGCCACGGGCAGCGGGCCGACGGGACGCCACACGTCGTCCATCACGTCGCTGATGCGTTCCTTGCCGAACCCGCACAGTTCGTCCAGAATCACCAGTTCGTGCGGACGCAGCCCCGGCAGCAGCAGTTCGGTCGCCATCTTCAGTATGGCCGACTCCGTCGTACTCACCGGTTCCAGCTGGTCGAGGAACGACATGCCGTCACCGCGGTCGCGGCTGCGGCTAAGGCTACGTTCGCGGGATCTGACGAACGACAGATAGTCGTGATTCTTCGAAGCCATCGTCGACGGCAGCGAGGGATCGCGGGCGTAGACATCCGTCAGCATCGGGATGCGCGCCAGCTCGTAGCGCAACTGCCGATAATGTTCGGTGAGCTTCTTCATTTCGGACCAGTCGGCCTGATCGAGCGCGCGCAGCACGCGTTCGCGCGCAATCCGGTCGAAGCTGATCGAGCTCAGCCCGACCGACCGCCGCTGCAGGTTCCGGCGCGCCACGTCGCGGTCGCCGGTATTGCCGTACAACGCCACCGGAATCAGGTAGTTGTTCGCGTAGTTGCCGATGAAGTCGATAACGATGACGCTGTCCTTGCCATCGCATTTGCGCAGGCCTCGACCCAGCTGCTGCGTGAACACGATGCTGGACTGCGTGCTGCGCAGCATGACGATCTGGTTGAGCGACGGTATGTCGATGCCCTCGTTGAACAGGTCGACGGTGAAGATATAGTCCAGTTCGCCTTCCTCCAGGCGGCGCACCGCATCCTCGCGCTCCTGCGCGGAGGCCCCGCCGGACAGCGCGATGGTACGGTACGCTCGCTCCGCTTGCTGGTTGATCTGCGTGTTGAACAGCGCAGACAGCCGTTCCGCCTCGTCCACGCGGCTGCAAAACACCAGCCCCGTGACCTGCTGATGGTACGGGGTGTACGTCTGGATCATGTCGATGATGTATCGGACGCGCTCCGGTGACGCCAGCTGGCCGATCTCGTAGCGCAGCTGTCCGTCGCCTCCTTCCGGCGCAAGCCGCGTGCCATCCTCCCCCAGGTATTCGGCCACGCCGTAATAGTGGAACGGGCAGAGCATGTCCTCGTCGAGCGCCCGCTGCAGGCGGATCTCGTAGGCGATGTTGTGGCCGAAGCAGGAGTAGATGTTGTATCCGTCGGTGCGCTCCGGCGTAGCGGTCATGCCCAGCAGAAAGCCGGGATCAGTGAAATGGTTGAGGATCCGCTGGTACCGGTCGGCGCCGACATGATGCGCCTCGTCGATCAGGATGTAGTCGAACTCGTCGACCGCGAACCGTTCCAGTATGTCGGGTTTGCTCAGTGTCTGGGCCATGGCGAACACGTACCTGCATCCGAGGTCCTTGCGCGTGCCGGACAGCAGACCCAGCTCGGACTCGGGGCAGCCGAGCACCGTCCGATAGGACGCCATCGCCTTCGTGAGGATCTGCTCCCGTTCGGCCACGTACAGCATGCGGCGCGGACGGCATTGCCGCACGTCGAATGCGGACAGGTAGGTCTTGCCGGTGCCGGTGGCGGAGATCACGATGGCGCGATGCTCGCCCTCCGCTCGCAGCCGCGACAGGCTGTCCAGGGCCTCGCACTGCATGGCGTTGGGCTCGATCGGACGGCGGTCGCGTGCGTCGAGCATGTCGCGGCGGGAAGGCGCATGGTGACGCAGCTCCCGTTCGTACCGTTCGAACTCCTGCTCGTATCGGGTGATCCACTCTTCGGTGAGCGGCTCGGATTCGGCGATCTGGGAGTCCAGCTCCGTTCGAATCTGGTCGACCAGTTCGCCGCCCTCCAGCGATGAGACCTTGAGGTTCCACTCGCGTTGCGCGCCGAGCGCCGTCTGGGTCAGGTTCGAGCTGCCGACGTAGAGGTTGTAGTAGGGCCGGCCGTCCGACAGATGCCGCGCGAACATGTAGCCTTTGGGGTGGAATGGCTGCCCCTGCGCTCCCGTATGTGGTGCCGGCGAGCTCCCGGCCCCGCCGGTGCCGCCGTTCCAAATGCGCACGTCGACGCCGGCGACGCGCTTGAGACGCAGCAGATCCCAGAACGCGGCCGGGGTGTTGAAGTGGTTCTTGGTGGAGGTGATGAGGCGGCTGCGTCGCGCGCCGTCATTGCGTTCCGCATTGGTTTTGAAGTCCTCGAACAGCGACCTGACCGCTCCCGCGGAGACGAAGGCGACGGACATGTCGAAGCCGTCGCTGTTGTCGAGTTCCTCGCCGATGACGTCGCCCATCGTGCTGCCGTCATGGTTGGCGATGAGCCGGGGTGCGTAGATGCCGGGAGCGTCGGCGCTGCGTTCGATCAGCCCGGACATGACGTCTTCGAGCACCGACGCCGTGCCATCGTACGACCGGTCGGTGGCGGGGTCGCTAGTGCCGTCCATATTGGCGGGGTCAGAACGCTTGCGGAACGCCGGGTCGGTCATTGCGGTCCTTCTTGTCCTGGGAGTGCTGTGACATTGTTCGCTGTTGCTGTTATTGCCGCCGCTCGTCGCGGTGCCTGGCTTTCTATCGCCGTGCGAGATCCATGGACGCGATCAGTCGCACGGCCTCGCGGTCGGCCGGCGCCCAGTCGAGTGACGGCATGTCCTTCGGATGCTCCCATCGAATCTCCTGGTGCTCGGTCAGGTGCGGCGTGCCCGATTCCAGATGGCAGATGAACGTGGTGAGTTGCACGGTGCCGAAATCGTAGCGCTGCACGGAGGTACACACCTCGTCGGCGATGATGACCTCGCACAGCAGCTCCTCTTCGATCTCGCGGCGCAGAGCCTCGCGGCGGCTCTCCCCCGGCTTGACCTTACCGCCGGGGAACTCCCAGTAGCCGGCGAGGGACTTGCCGTCGCCGCGGCGCGCGCAGAGCACCCTGCCGTCGCGCACGATGGCGGCGCCGACCACGTCGACGGCGTCGCTGACGGTTGCAGCACTGCTAGTGTCGATGGTCGTGCCATGTTCTTCCGCCATAGATCGCTCTCCCTCCCGTTCCGCCGGAGATTATCGGACCAGATCCAGGATACAGCGGAAGCACCATGGCCATGGCATCGACGAAGGTGATCGACAGTATTCCATTCGCATGACAACGATAAGAACCAGATTTCTGTTTACGTACCTTGTCGTGCGAACATCTCTCTCAAGGTTAGGAACAGTTGCCACAGTCGAACGATGCAACGACACGCATTTTCGATTGACCATACTCCGCATCCTTGGTATAAAGAAGGTGCTTTCACCAGAGATGGGAAGGCTCCAAGACGCCGGGGGTATTCCCCCGGCACTTCGTTATTTGACCTGTGGGGAGGCCGAATGACCGAGATGAGCATCATGTGCGACGAATCCGGAGAGTGGGGGAAACGCTCCGAATATTACCTGATCACGCTGGTGTTCCATGATCAGTCCGCTTTGCTGGGAGAGCACATCTCCCGATACGAAACCCATCTGTCGAGCGCACGGCTACCGGATATCCCCTTTCATGCCGGACCACTGCTCAATGGACATGACGACTATGAAGGTATGCCGTTGGAGGAAAGGAAACGGTTGCTGCTGGCATTCTTCACCATGTGCAGGAATCTGCCGTTCACATACGTCACCTTTGCCCACAGAAAAGATGTGTTCGATGGCGACAAACTCCGGTTCGAGGCGCAATTGAAGCGTGATCTTGCAAATCACCTGTTGACACATCTTGATGTGTTTCAGCAGTACGACGCCATCAAGGTCTATTACGACAACGGTCAGCAGATCGTTTCCAATGCCCTTCATGCCGCAATAGACTATGCGTTGTCGAAAGACGCGATCATCTATCGGAATTCCTCCCCCAAGGACTATCGGCTCGAACAGGCCGCGGACTTTCTGTGCATGATAGAACTCACCGCCCTGAAGTACCAGGCCGGCAAAGACACTGCCACCGACCGCAAAGTGTTCGGTACATGGCGCCAATTCAAGCAAAACTATTTGAAACCGATGCGACGCAAACTCATTCGATGATACGCGTGATTTATTTGTTCCAGAGTCAAACACAACCCCTGAGCGAAAGCTATGTACACCATTACACCTGCGATAAATCCGTTCTTCGTCGCGGCCATGTTCGACCCGGCCTGGCAAAGAACGGAAAATCGAACAAACGGCCGTTCAACACTCAAGAATTCACAGAACCAGCGATAGCAGTGTTTCCACGACGCACCGGCGCCGCATCATCTATATCAGTCAAAACAAGCGCCAAAACGATGTACACATTATATGCTCATCGTATTGAAGCAGAGCACGACAAATCTTTCAAAAAAAGCTCATTCTTATTGCAGAAACCAGCCGCCTCCGCAACTCCTCATCCACCGCAAACAAATACAGTCCATGCACGCCACGCTTGAGCAGCACATTCAACTCATTCCGCAGATTGGCCTCACTGTAGTCAATGACGCTGCCGCGCTTCTGCGTGGCCTTGTCATTCTTGCTGGCTGAGCCATCGAACACAATCCGACCGTCACGGTACTTCACCGACGGCCCGATAATCACGCCGACATAGTTCAAATCAAACCCTTGGATGGTATAGGTCGAACCCACTTCCTCGATGGTATGCGGCTGCTCCGCCCAAGCCGCATCATCATGCACGCCTCTTTTCCGGTTCGGATTCGGCAACTGATAATTCCACGGATGGCAGAAGCGATCAGGATCTCCGTCCGGATCATCCGCATCAAAGCCACGCCGGTCATCCGGATCCAGGCCCATCACCCAGACACCGTCGGCATTGCGATGCATTTCGACGTCCCATCGTCCGTCCGGACTGTCGGGATTCGGTTTCCCATCCTTATAGGCCCAGTCGTACGTCGCCACCACGCGCGACAGGCCATGTCCATCCACTCCGCCAGCTTTCAACTTCGACTTCTCCCTGATGGCTTTGAACAGCTCCACCGGCGAATCGAACACCTTGATGTCATAGGCGTGACGCTTCACCGACCCATCGGGGTTCAACTCATCCGTGTCCCGAGGAATCGGGCCAATGCCCACTCCCCCGGCAAAATCGTCCACCCATGTGATGGTCGGTTCCCCGGCAGCGATACGGAACTGATGGCGAAGGCGGATATGGCTGACATCAAACGTACGGTCTTCAAGGGTCACCCGCTTGAACGGCTGCAGCGCGGCGCCTTCCGAGTCGGAATCCGAACCATCACAAGACGGTAGAAGCACATCAAGCTGATCCTTTGTCCATCGTTGCGCGCTCTGCAGAACCTGGTTCGGGTCGAACACGGCGATGACGACCTTGGCTCTGCGCAGTATGTCAAGCAGCATATACTTGCCCGAATACCCTTGGCTTCCTTGTGTCAGGAGCAGGTGCGCCTCATCGATCAGCACCACATCGGCCTTGCCTCGCGGTTTGTCGGGGTCGCCGCGATTCGTCAACGTCCCCTTCTCACTGATCAGCGGTTCGCTGAATCGGTTGATGAACTGCGACGGCAACATCACCACGTCGTCGGATTTCTTCTGCAGCCCGAGTTTGGTGGCGATCTGGTTGTACACCTTCTCCTGCTGTTTGTGGTTCACCAGGATGTATGCCTTATATTGTTCCCCGGACGCCGGCATCGCCGGTTCGGTTCCATTCAAACGGTTCGGGAAGTCCTTCCAATCGTCTTCGCCGGCATCGTCGATCAGGCCGCGGATTCCGAGTTCCGTCGACAAACGATAGAACAGATGGCTCAGCAGAACCGTTTTACCGGTACCGGCCGCACCTTGAACGAATATCAGCCGCGGAACGGGATCTTGCTTCTTGGTTGTCCCCGCATCCGATGTCGTCTGAACGTCATCGTGCTCATTCCGAGCATCGGTATCGGACGGTTCAGCATCCGGCTGCAGTATCCGCTCCAAGGCGTTCAGTATGGTTTCCTCGGCCTCGATCTGTTCGTCGCTCAGTTGGTGGAACGGCGAGGCCTTGAACAGCGCCGAATCGCGAATGATCTGCTCCGACGGGAACAGATTCGGATCCTGCTTGTGCAGATCAAGCCATATCTGCGAGAAAAGGCGGTCGAATTCCTTCTGTGTATAGTAATCGCCCTGAGCGTTGGTACGTCTGTTGTTCAGGCTCCTGACCGCTTCGCTGCTCAGCAGAAAATGCATCAGTTTGTTTTCGACGTCCAACGTCAGCGATTTGTTGAAATGCGCGTTGCCGATGATGTACTGCCAGACCGAATCCGGATCTTCGTCCAGCCGCCTCGCCAAGTCACGCCAATCCTCTCGGTTCGCGGCATCCGCGCGCCGATGCTGCAACGTCCGAGCGCGGATGTTGTTGGTCTCCCCCACATAAACCGTATATTCGGGACGACCGGAATACTTATTACGCTCCTGCGCATACACGATGTACACCGTCGGGTACCCGAACAGCAGGTGGAGCGTCATGCGCTCCACCTCGCTTTCCGCACTGCTCCGACCGGTCGCCGAGGGAAACAGTTGGGCATGAATGCTCGTCTGAATCTTCTCCGTATTGATGTCGGCATAGGGGACGCGCACGATAACGGGAAGAGGCAGGTCGTTGTCGGACATGCATTCATTGTATGCCTCCCGCCCCGGCCATACGGTAACGACGCCGACATCCGCCGTAACCGACCGGCGGCCCACCGCCATAATCGCCATATACTTATCCCATGATTCCCGACTCCACTATCGATCTCATCCGCACCTTCGTCCGCGAGCGTGATTGGGCCCGGTACCACACGCCCGGCAACCTCGCCAAATCCGTAAGCATCGAGGCGGCCGAACTGCTCGAATGCTTCCAATGGAGTGACGAACCGAAGGACGGCGACCTTGAGCACGTCCACGAAGAAATCGCCGACGTGATGATCTACAGCATCATGCTCGCCGACAAACTCGGTTTCGATCTGGATGACATCATCCGGGACAAGATGGCCAAGAACGCGCGCAAATACCCGATCGACACCGACGACTGAAGCGCAAGCCGATTATGGCGGCTCCCCGTTCCCGGACATCCAATGGATTAAGCCAAACGACACGATTGTCGCGCCGCGCGTATGACAGTGGAAAATACCGGCGAAATGCGTCCGAACCACCCGCAACTCCTATGATGGTGAGCAAGGAGGTCGACCATGGTTCCCATCGAAGACGTGTATCGACAAATCGCTGAATTCGCAGCCGATGCTGAGGCGAAACAGGTGCTTCTGTTCGGTTCCCGTGCGCGCGGTGATAATCGGCCGAAAAGCGACATCGACCTCGCCATTCGCGGCTGCGCCGATTTCGATGCGCTGAAAACCAAACTCAATGATGAACTGTGGTCCCTGCTCAAACTCGACATCGTCAACATGGACGAACCGATATCCTCCGAGCTGAGGGACGAAATCGACCGGGACGGGGTAGTGCTTTATGAAAAAATATGACAATTATGCGGCGGCCTTGTCCACACTCGAGCAAGCGCCACAGCAGGACCTGTCCAATGAATTCGTGCAAAGCGGCATCATCGACAAATTCGAGTTGCAATTCGAACTGGGGTGGAAACTATTTAAGGCGCTACTCGCCTACGAGGGAGACCCTGTCGCCGCATCAGGATCCCCGCGCGACACCATCAAGGCGGCGTTCCAATACTACGAATTCATGGACGAGCAACTCTGGCTACGCATGCTGCGCGACCGCAACGATTCCGCGCACGTGTACGACGGAGACAAGGCGGCACGACTCGTCACCGTCATCATCAACGATTACATCCCCGAATTCAAACGTGTGGACGCCGGCCTGAACGCGCGCTACGGCGATATCTTGCGGCGATGAAATACCTCTGAATTACGGTTCATAGATATGTGGGTGTTACCCGCAATCGAATCCCCCACCGTTCAGTCGATTACATTCAGCGTTACCGACCGGCATGTACATTACAGAGCCGATTCAGCGCATCGATCGTAACAAAATCAAACCGATTTCAGGGTCCCAATGTAACAAAACAGAGCCATCTATACGGATTTACGGTACATCACCCCAACAAGCGTCAGTATTCCGGCCCCGCACTACCGCCCGCGATAGCGCGCGCCCCCGTCGTCGTCGCGCTCGATGCGCCCGATGTCCTCGCCGTTCTTCGAGACGATCCGGTCCGAGCCGAGCACCGCGCCGCACACGCGGTATTCGTCGTCATCGATCGTCACGCGCGGGTCGCCGAACAGCCCCTCGTCCACATGCCCGATGGTCCGGCCGTAGCGGTCGGTCACACGGGTGCGGAACAGCGGCGAGTCGCTCTCCTCGATAATGGCGAGCTTCCGGCCGTAGCGGTCGCGCACCGTCGTCGACCGCCCGCCCGATCCGAAGGACGCGGCCCCGCCGATACCCCCGCCGGCATCCCCACCGGCACCGCCACCGGCAACCGCGCCGCCAATCGTGGCGCCGCTCCCGGCAACCCCTCCCCCGGCGAGCCCAGCCCGCCACCGCCGCCCGACATCACCGCCAGCACCACCGCCAATCCAAGCACCACTGCCACGGCCGCCGCCACGACGATCACGACCATGCCCCAATGGTTCGGCCGCGCGAGCGCCCCGCCAATCGCATCCCGCACCACGACCATCACAGCCTGCAGCGACCCGTTGACGACCGCCCGTCCGATGCCGGCGACAAACAGCGCCGCCACCGCACAGAACGCGGCCAACCGCACCAGCCAGGCCGCGCATCGCACGACCAGCGGTCGCGGCGTCGGCCGGTCGCCCCGATAATGCGACGCAATCCACACCTGCAGCGGCGCGTCACGCCACCGTTGGTACGCCCGCCATCCATACGTCACCACGTACGCGCACGCCACCGCGCCGACCATCGCCGGCGAGAACACCACCGAGCGAACCAGCGCCGGCAGCAGCCAGTAGACTATAGCGTCCGGGTACATCAGGTACACCAGTTTGCACAGCGCGGTCGCCGCGAACCACGCGTAGGTCAGAAAGCGCGCCGCGTGCAGGGCGCATTCGATCCAATGCCACATGGCGTTCCGTCCGTCGCCGCGTCCCGACGGCCAGATCCAGACGGTCGAGCACGACCGCGCACACCGCCCAGAGTACCAACGTGCCGAGCGTGCCGGATGCGGCCAGCTGCGAGACAAGCGCGGCGATGCTGTCCGTCCAGCCGCCCTCGAACCACAGCGTCCAGCCGTCGGTCAAACGGGTGTACAGCATGAGCGCGGAGGCGCTGACCGCCATGACCGCGAACCCGTACAGCGCGTGCCGGCGACCGAGTCGCCCCACCACATCGCCTCGGACGGCTCCCAGCGGGCGGACAGGCTGCGGTACAGCCGGTCCAGCAGCCGCACCACGGGGATAAGCGGCACGGTGGCCGGCAAACCGGTCGACAGGAATCCGCCGACGACCGCCCCGCGCACCGCCAGCCATGCCGCCGCGAGTTCCGGCGTGCCAGACAGGGACGTCCGCGCGACGAACCAGCATCGCGCGACAAGCTCCGTCGCCAGCATCATCGCGACGCAGCATAGTATGGTGCGCAGCACGGTCACCGCATGCGGGTGGTCCTGCCCCGACTCCCCGCGCCACCGCGCGTAGTACCAGTGCGCCAGCCGGACCACACCGACCGCGGCGGCGAATCCGATGGCGTGCGTGGTGGCGACGAGCGGGCCGACGGGTGCGCCGTACGTCAGCGCGCAGGCGAGGGCCACGGCCAGACCAAGCCGCAGCACGACGGCCCAGACCGCGTCCTTCACCGGAATGTGCGGCGGCGTGAACGGCGCGATCTGAAAGCCGAGCAGGGTGACGGCGCCGTGCGGCGGCTGCCGTGCCCGTTGCGAGCGCCGCGCGTGCCGCGCCCGTTACGGCGGCTGCGTCTGGCGCGGCTGTTGCGTCCGTCGCGCGCGGAGTGCGGTGTCCGGTCATCGATGATCTCTCCCTGGAGTACGTCGGTTGTGCTGCGGTGCTGCGTCCCATTGCAGGAAGCGCGCGGGAGGGCGGCCCCCTGCGTACACCGGAGATGCCGCGCACCGTCGTCGTTCCGCAACGCGTCCGGTTCCCGGCCTCGCTATCATGGAATCATCACCCACCGTCCACCCGGCAACGACGCCGGAAAGGAGGGCCGCCCCATGACGACAGGCAACCGACGACATCGTTCGGAAATCATCGTCGCCGCTGCGTATCTCGCAGTCTGGGCGCTGATACTGGTCATATTCTGGTGCTTCACCAGCGGTGCCGACGCGATGGGCTTCACCATCCTCTTCCTATGGATCATCCTGCCGCTGACTACGGTGATCACATCGCTGGCCATCGGATTGTACGATTCCTTCGGCACATGGAAATGGCTTGGCCTGCTCGTGTTCGGCGTCATGTACATGCTCGCCGAATACGGAACGTTCGCGATGGCCAACACGGTGGTTACCGGCAATATCAATCCGCCTCAGCTCATCATGATTCCGCTGGGAGCCGCCCACTCACTCATCGGCATGGGCCTGGGCACGCTGATTCGCCGGATCAACGCCCGCGTCCGCCGCTCCGACACCCTCGTCTCATAAGAATCTCATAAGAAAAGGAAAACCGTACATCTCAGCGACCTGAGATGTACGGTTTTCAGAGAGGAGGGAGGGAAAGTGCGTCAGATCACGCCTTGCCGGCCTTCTTCGCGGCGCGCTTGGCGGCGCGACGCTCCTTGCGGGCGGCCACGCGGCGGATGGTCCACGGCAGCCAGCGCCACACGGAGAAGAACGCCAGCAGCGCCAGCAGCACGCCGCACACCACGTTGAAGATCACCTGGATCACCGTCATCTGGTTGTAGAAGGTGAACGTGGCGCCCGGCAGCGCGCCGTTCATGCAGTTCGTGTTCGCCACGACGTACAGCAGGTGGTGCATCGCCTCGCGCGCGTAATGGTAGGTCGCCGGATCGGACAGGTCGAGGCTCTCGCCGGTCGGGTCCTCGGCCACGTTGAGCAGCTTGACGTCGGCGCCTGCCTCGAGCATCTGGTACGGGCTCATGAACACGCCGGTGTTGGCGTTGTCGGTGATGATCAGGCCGTTGAAGCCCCACTCGTCGCGCAGCAGGTCCTGGATCAGGGCGTGCGAGCCGCCGGTCCAGGTGGCGCCGATGCGGTTGAACGAGGTCATCACGCCCATGCTCGCGGGGACCGTGGCGGTGGCGTTCTCGTAGGAGCCGTCGTCGTTGCGCTGCACATAGCTGATCTCCATGTCGTCGAGCTTCATGCACATCTCGAACGGCCTGAGGTACAGCTCGCGGATCGCCTGCTCGTTCGACCACGTGGCCACCGAGTAGTTGCCGGGGCGGTCGCCGCGGTGGTTCTCCTGGTCGTTGAGCGCGAAGTGCTTGATGTAGCTGTACACGCCCTTGGTCGCGGCGCCCTTGACCTCCAGCGAGGCCATCGCACCGGACAGGAACCCGTCCTCGGAGTAGTACTCGCCGTTGCGCCCGGTGAACGGGGTGCGGTGGATGTTCATGGCCGGGGCGTACCAGCCGTTCGCCCCGCCGAGCAGCGCCTCGTTGCCGATGATCTCGCCCAGCCGCTCGGCCAGGTCCTGGTTGTAGGTCTGGGTGAGCATCATCACGCTGGGGAACGAGTGCCCGGTGCCGCCGTAGACCCAGCCGGTGGCCGAGTCGGCGTCGGTCTGGAACGGCTTCTGCACCGAATCGATGTAGTCGATGCCGTAGCCGGAGAAGATGATCAGCTGGTTGTAGTCGTCGGCGGTCAGCTGGTCGAGCAGGTCGTCCCAGCGCTCGTCGTCGTAGTCGGCGCCGCGCAGGTCGGCCACGGTCAGCCCGTTGTCCTCGCCGAGCACCGGGGTGTCGTCCAGCGTGGACGGGTCGACGTCGGTGCCCGAGTCGGTGCTGTCCAGCTGCGCGATGAGCTCGTCGCCGGCCTGCCTCACGTACGTGCACGAGGCGTTGTTGCCGTCGGCGTCGGTGCAGTTGATCTCGTTGCCCCACGTGTTGATCTCGTCGGACGGCTCGCCGTAGTGCTTCGGGAACGTGCCGGTCCAGTCAGAGCGCGTCAGGTAGGTGACCTCGGGGTCGTTCGCCGCGTCGAACACGTTGGTGATCGCCGCGCCGGTCTTCGTGTCGGTCGCGTACGTGGTCGTGTCGACCTCGTCGTTCTCCGGGGTCCAGCGGGCCACCATCGCGGCGTCGCCGTCGGCGGTCATGCCGTCGGCCTCGGTCATGCCCTTGTCGGCCAGGATGTTGTTGGTGGCCTCGTTGGCGTTCGCGGCCGCGGTGAAGCGGTAGTCGCCGGCGTCGAGGATGTAGGTCTTCGCGGTCGTGTAGTCGTACGACTTGAGCTGCTCCTTGTCGAACGCGATCTCGACGCTCTGGCTCGCGCCGGGCTCCAGCTCCTGCGTCTTGCCGAAGCCGACCAGGCTCACCGACGCCTTCTCCACCGCGTTCTCGCGGTCGTAGTCGGTGTACGGGCTTTGCGCGTACAGCTCCACGACGTCCTTGCCCGCCACGTCGCCGGTGTTGGTCACGGTCACGCGCGCGACGAACCCGTCGCCGTCCTCCTCCACGGAGAAGTCGCTCCATTCGAAGTCGGTGTAGCTCAGGCCGTAGCCGAACGGATACACGACCTCGCTCGCGTAGTCGTAGTCGCCGGCGTTGCCCTGGCCGAGCACCTTGTCCTCGTAACGGGTCTCGTAGTACTTGTAGCCCACGTAGATGCCCTCGGCGTAGTCGACGTAGTTGTACTTCGTCATCTCGCCGTCGCCGTCGACGTACCGGTAGCTGCCGAAGTTCTGGGCGGCCGGCGAGGCGAGCGCGTCCGCGACGAAGGTGTCCACGGTGCGGCCGGAGGGGTTGATCTCGCCGGAGAACACCTTGGCGAGCGCGTTCGTCACGTTCTGCGAATAGACGACGGCCTTGATGCTGGGGTACTCGTCGAGCCAGTCGAGCTCCATCGCGGCGCTGGACTTGACCAGCAGGACCACGTCGTCGTAGTGGTCGTTGAGGTATCCGATGAGCTCGCGCTCGGTGGAGTCGAGCTCGATGTAGCTGCGCTCCTTGTCCTCCTGCGAGTCGGCGTGGTTGTACATCGAGCGCGGCATGTCGCGGCCCTCGCCGACAACACGGCTGAGCACGTACACCGGCACGGTGCCCTCGACCGACTCGAGCAGCCCGTCCTCGGCCTCGAGCGCGGACAGCGGCGCCTCGTTGATCCGGAAGTCCTCGGCGTCGCCGTAGTTCACCGAGCCGGACGCCAGTCCGTACTGCTCGCCGGCGCCGGTGGCGTAGAAGTCCCAGAGCCGCTGGTTGACGCCGAAGCCCGCGGCGGTGAACGCGCTTTGCAGCGTGACGGTCGAGTCCGCCGAACCGCCGAGGAAGCCGGCGGCCGTCGACGTGCCGTCCACGCTGTTCGCGCTGAAGAAGCTGAACGTGGTGCCATTCTGCATCGGCAGCACGTCGTCGTCGTTCTTCAGCAGCACGGTGCCTTCGGCCGCGATCTGGTCGTACAGCGCGTCCTCGGCCTCCTTGATCGTCTCGGCGGTGTAGTCGGCGGTGTAGTACTCGGCGTCCACGCCCTCCGCGCCGGCGGGGTTGTTCACGCTCTGGTGGTTGTAGCCCATCAGGCTGGAAATCAGCTTGTTCGTGCTCAGCTGCGGGTTGATCAGCGCCATCGCCACGATGATGACGGCGGCGAGCGCCACCGACACCACGGTTTTGACGATGCGCACGATCAGAGCCTTCCGTTGCTCCTTCATGCTTCTCCTTGTCGTTCTGGATCCTGCGGCGCTCGTCAGCGAAACGCCGCTACCGGAACTCTCCCAGATTCGCGGTCCGGGCGGGCGCCGCCGTGCAAGAAACGACGGTTTCGGCGCGTGAACGACATCGGACACGCCACCGCCCCGCGGCTCCCGCGGGTCCGCGGCCGGCGGCGCTAGCGCAGGGGCAGCACGATGTTGACGAGGAAGACGCCCCGCTGCGCCGTCATGGTCATCGCCCCGCCGTAGCGTTGGGCGATCATGCGCATCGAACGCGTGCCGAAGCCGTGGTTGCGCGTGTCGTCCTTGCTGGTGCGCGGCAGTCCATCGACGAACCGCACCTGCCCGGCGAACGGGTTCTCCACGTGGATGAGGGCCATGCCCCGGTCCCGGCGGACCGTCAGCCTGACGTAGCGCTCCGCGTCGCCGTCCAGCCTCTCCACCGCCTCGATCGCGTTGTCGACGGCGTTGCCGACCAGCGCGTAGACGTCGGTCGGCCGCATGAACCCGAGCGCCGTGCCGTCGACGACGCGCTCGAACGCGATGCCGTGCTGCCCGCATACCAGCGAGCGGTTCGTCAGCAGCACGTCGAGCGCCTCGTTGCCGGTGTGCGCCGAGGCGTCGTAGAGGCCGACGGTCCGGCTCAGCTCGTCGATCTCGTCCTGCGATATGCGGTTGCCGAGCAGCGACAGCTGCCGTTTGATGTCATGCGCCTTGACGTTGATCAGGTCGATGGTGGCCTTGTCGCTTTCCAGCTGGGAGCGCTGCTGGCGCAGCATGCCGCGCAGCATCGCGTCGTCGCGTTCGGCCAGCTCGCGGTTGACGATGTCGTCCAGCAGCACGAGCACGAAGACGCACATGAGCATGCGCGTCAGCATCGTCAGCGCGTACGCGCCGGAGGACACCTCGCCCAGGCCGGCGTAGTAGTCAAGCTGGCAGGAGAACACGTCGACGCACAGCATCACGCCGACGAACACCATCACCAGCCGTGGACTGCCCCCGTAACGTTCCAGCGTGCCGTGCAGCGGCCGGGCGAACAGCACGTAGCCCACGGCGAGCAGCGCCGCCGACACCGCCAGGAACGCCAGCGACTCGTCACAGCGCGTCGAGGCCGACCAGGCGCGCGGCGGCCACGTCGTCAGCAGCCGCGTCGCGCAGTACACGGCGTGCTGCAGCGACACCGCGGCCACGACGACGAACACCGCCTGCCATCGGCCGATGTCGAAGCAGCGGCGGATCGCCGCGTACAGGCACGCGTACAGCAGCACGAACCGGAGTGCCATCGCCGGGGTGGCGGCCCATGGCGCCGTGGACGAAATCATCGCGTACGGGACGACGCCCACGCGGTAATGCGTGAGCACGGCCACGCCGACGAGTCCGGCCGCGCACAGCGCGACACGCACGGCGAACCGCCGCCGTCGCGGCGCCCCGTGCACGAACATGGCCGCGCACGCCATGAGTTCGACGACGAACCCGTTGAGCAGCGGCAGCACGACGCGCAGCGCCACGTCAGCCCACATGCGCGTTTCCCTCGGCCGCCGCGAACCCTTCGAGGAACGCCCGGCGGTACGCGCGGCCGATCGGCAGCTCCGTGCCGTCGTCCATCGTCAGCGAGGCCGCGCCGATGTCGGCGATGTGCAGTCGGTTGGCCAGATACGCCTTGCCGCAGCGCAGGAACCCGTGCTCCCGCAGCCGCCGTTCGATGTCGCCCATCGTCCCACCGACGGCGGTCTCGCCGCCGTCGCGGCTGTGGAAGTGCAGCGTGTGGCCAGTCACCTCCACGTATACGACGTCGCGCAGCTGGATGCGGCGCATGCCGCCCCGGACGGTCAGCATCAGCGAGTCCTCGTCGCGCCGGCAGCGGATCGCCGCGCCCCGCAGCTTGCGTGCGAACGTGCGGTAGTCCACGGGCTTGACGATGTAGTCGTACGCGTCCACCTCGTAGCCGCGGATCGCCAGCCGCGCGACGTTGGTGACGAAGACGAGCACCGCGCGCCGGTCGATCCCGCGCAGCCGTCGGGCGGCCTCCATGCCGTCCATGTTCGGCATCTCGATGTCCATGAACACGATGTCGTAGTCCGGCCGGTACGTGTCCAGGAAGGTCGTCGGCTCGCCGTAGACCGTGATGTCGAACTCGACGCCGCTCTCCTCGCCGTAGCGTTCGACATACCGTGCCAGCAGGTCGGCCGCCGGCCTCTCGTCCTCGATGATGGCCACCTTGAGCATGCTCCGCCTTTCTCCCGGTACCGAATCTAGCACGCTCGCACGGATGGTCCCGAAGCCCGGCCACGGGGGTTCGGGGTCTCTCCGGGCTTCGGCGGGCGCGGCGGATCAAGGCATTCGGCGCGGCCGGGCGACCGGCGATCCGTCGTAGAGCAGCTGTCCGTCGATCTCCGCCCGCCGCGTCAGCCCGCGGTGGTCGTAGAACCCGACGTCGCAGCCGCCGTCGGTGTACAGGAAGTACGCGCGCACACCCGCCTGGAGGAACCGGGCCATCATCCAGTCGAACAGCCGGCCGCCCAGGCCGAGCCCGCGCGCCCACGGCTCCAGGATCAGCAGCACGACCTCGGCGTCGTAGCGTCGTCCCCGGCGTGCGGCCGCGGCGGACAGCGCCCGGTTGGTCCGTTCGGTGCGCAGCAGCCGCGCAAGGTCGCGGCGGCCGTCGCGCGTGGCCGTCAGCGGCAGCAGCAGGCCCGCAGCCCGCAGCAGGTGGCGGTTCGGAAGCGTGGCGCGGCCGCCGGCGCCGCGCACACCGCCCAGGATGACGCCCGCCACGACGCCGTCGACCTGTGCGACGGCCGCGTGCGTGGTGCGGGCCAGGCACGATTCGAGGTCGGCGGCCGCGATGCGCCGCCGGTTCGCCGCCGCGTCGCCGCCATGCCAGGTGCGCAGCAGCAGGTCGGCCAGTACCGGGTAGTCGGCGCGGCGCAGCCCGCGCAGTATCGTTTCGGCCGATGCAGACCTGGCTGGCGCCGCTTCGACCGACGTATCGCACGATGCCGCGGACCGCTGCGCCGTGCCATGCCGCGTCGTGTCGCGCCGCACCGCGGCCCACCGCATCGTGTCGTCCATCGCCGTCTCCCTCCGCCCCGTCGCGGTCCCACCGGCCGCCGCGATTCCACGGTCCGCCATGGACAGCGGCGATCGCCCGGCCATGCCGTCCGTTCCGGCCACGCCGTTCGCCTCAGCCACGGCATCCGACTTGACCATGCTACCTGCTCCGACGTTTCAATCGCGCCGTCCGTTCCAGCCGCACCGTCCGGCCCGGTCACGCTCCGTGCAGACCGCTCATCCGCCCGACTCGACGTCCGGGCGCCGCCGAACCGCCGCGCCGAATCAGCCGACGGCCGAGGCGATTGCGGACACGCCGCCGCCATGCCTACGATGGCGCCATGACCACGACCGATGACACCACCGCTGCACCGACCCCCGAACCGCTGCCGGAGCACCTCGCGCCGGGATGCGCCGCCCCGGATTTCACGCTGCCCGCCGACGACGGCGGCACCGTCACGCTGTCCGCGCTGCGCGGCCGCAAGGTGATCGTGTACTTCTACCCGGCGGCGATGACACCGGGGTGCACCGCCGAGGCCTGCGACTTCCGCGACAACCTCGCGCGCCTGACCGCCCTGGGCTACGAGGTGCTCGGCATCTCCAAGGACTCACCGGACAAGCTGCGCCGCTTCCGCGAGCGCGACCATCTGACCTTCCCGCTGCTGTCCGACGCCGATCTGGCGGTGCACCGCGCGTACGGCGCCTACGGCGAGAAAAAGCTGTACGGCAGGACGCACGTCGGCGTGCTGCGTTCGACGTTCGTCGTCGACGAGCACGGGACGATCACGGTCGCGCGGTACAACGTGCGCGCGAAGGGGCACGTGGACTCGCTGCTCAGGGCGATCGACGCCGCGTCGCGCTGAGCGCCGCTGCTCAGAACACCAGCGAGAACAACGCCGGCAGCGCCGGGAGCGTGATGGTGCCGCCGACCAGCACCAGCAGCAGGCCGAGGAACAGCAGCGGCCGCACCGCGCTCCCCTCCCACGCCGGCTTGGCGCACAATGTGCGCACCCCGTAGGTGATGCCGGCGAGGCCGAACGAGACCAGGCCGAACAGCAGCATCGGCCCGCCCAGCACCAGCAGTCCCATCTGCGAGAACAGGTTCACATCCAACATCGTCGTACCATCCTTTCCTTGTCCGGGGCGTCGCCGTCCGTCCATAACCCGCCGACCGGCCGCGGGCCCCGCCGCCTGCCACCGCAGGAAGCGGTCCGCCCGCCCGCCGTCACCGGGCCGGCTGACGCATCCGTGGCGGAAGGCGGCGTTCGGCCGGGCGGCCCATCACTCGCGCACCCGGCCGATCGCCGTTCGCCGCCGGTCGCCGCCCGTCCGCGCCTCGGCTTCGGATCGGATCCGGAACCGCGGCGGTCCGTAACGGCGCCGCCCACCGGCGGTGTGGTTCCAGCATCCCGCGCGGACCGCCGCGCCGCACTCATGCGTCGGAATGACGGTTCGCCGGCCCTGTCCGTTTCGCCGGCGCCGCATCATCCTTGAGGATTACGGGATGTCCCGGCGCTCCGGGCGGCACCCCGCGATTCGTTGGCCCGCGGCCGGCCAACGCCCATGGCCGAAGCGGCGCCGTGCCCTGCGACACCGCGGCCCCGCGCCCTGCGACACCGTGATCCCATGCCCGGTCCGGCGCCGCCGATGCGGCGCATCTCCGACATGGCGCCCCATGCGGCCGACGCCCCCATGTAGCCCGACGCCCCCATGACCCGTGGCGAACGCCCGACGGGCGGGTTGCCCGTCCTCCCCATGCGGCACCCTCCCGGATTCGCACATTTCGCATAGCAACCACACAATCGGCGAACAAATCGAACAAACGAACAACACATAAATCTCACGCGACACCAACCGAACATCACTTATGTTATTTTTCATGGAATTTACATGGATTCCCAAAGCCCGGGATTCCGCCGAAAAGCGGGCCCAAATACCTTCCGTTAGCGATAACAACATTGTGTTTGCTTACTTTTCAGCTCACAGACCGTGCTATTGTTGATCACGGACGTCAACGGCGGACACAGAAAAACTTCCTGTGAGGTTTATCAAAACTGTTGTTCGTTTTCACGTCGAAACGAACACATCATCATGACCGTCGGCTCCCACCCGACGGCAGAAAGGTCCAGATATGGCAGACGAAAACAACAAGAAGGTCATCACCGTCGATCTGGCGATGTTCGGCGAGGACGCGGCCGCCAAGACCGCCGCCGCCAACAAGGTCGCCAAGGAGCTGGGCATCAGCGACGAGGCGCTGGCCCAGGTCGAGGACTTCAAGCAGCAGCTCACCGACCACGACGCCTGGGATCTGCCGTTCATGGGCTACGTGAACGAGGACGGCTACGGCTACGCCTACGTGCCGGACGCCGCCATCTGCCACACCCCCTATTGGGATGCACACAAGGCGTTCATGGACCTGCCCTACGACGTGCAGACCGCGTTCGCGATCCGCATGCTGTTCACCCACCGCCCGGTCGACCGCTACGGCGCGGACATGTTCCTGCACTACCATCGTGGCTTCGAGGTCCAGTTCGTCGGATCCGGCGCCAACAAGTACTGATTCCACGGCCTTCCATCCCACCGGCGGAATCGACGGCGAACAAGGGTGGTGTGCGGCGCAACGGCGCGTCGCACGCCACCCTTTCCTTATATCCCTTTCCTTCACACGCCTCGTCCCCGGATCCGCCGCCGGCCATCGCCGACGGCGGATGCGGGGACGACGCGGGGTCCGCACGCTCAGGCGCGCCGCTGGCGGCGGGCGCGGAACATGAACGCACAGGCCAGCGAGGCGAGCGCGATCACGCAGATCAGCACCATCACCGCGAAGGTCCAGGCGCCGCCGACCGCGGTGGCGTGCACGAACTCGGCGCTGCCCTCCGCGCCGTGGCCGGCCTGGGCCACGGACAGCACGGTGGAGAACAGCGCGGTGCCGGCGGCGCCGCCGAACTGCATCGAGGTCTGGAACACCGCATTGCCGTCCGGAGTGAACGCCGGCGGGACCTCGCGCAGCGCGCTGGTCATGATGTTCGAGAACTCGAGCGCGTAGCTGAAGTTGAAGACGAAGTAGAACACCATGAGCAGCATCGGGCTTAAATGCATCGAGAAGATCAGCATGAGCAGCGGGCCGACGGTCGCGACGGCGAACGCGGTCAGGATCGGGCGGGTCGGGCCGAACCGGTCGTACAGCATGCCGCCGATCGGGGCGCAGATCGCGCCGATCAGCGCGCCCGGCAGCACGAGGGCGCCGGCGAGGAACGCGTCGGCCCCCAGCGACAGCTGCGCCAGGTTGGTGATCACATAGCCGTAGCCGATGCCGACCATCGGCAGGATCGCGTACGGCAGCAGGTGCAGCAGCACGACGCGGTTGCGCAGCCAGCCGAGGCGGATCAGCGGCGAGAACGACCTCCTGGACGACCAGCCGAAGAACAGCAGCGAGCCCAGGCCGACGACCAGGCTGGCCACGGCGACGGCCGACGCCGTGGCCGCATCGCCGCCGCCGACCATGGCGCCGATCGCCACGCCGCCCTGGTTGAGGAACAGGATCAGCCCGGACAACGCCAGCACGATGGCCAGGAACTGCAGCGGGTTGAGGCGCGCCTCCTCGGTCGGGCGCTTCTGCTCAATGCACTTCAGGCCCACCGGCAGCGAGACGAGCAGGACGATCGGGATGACGATGACGTAGATGGCGCGCCACGGCAGCACGCTGGTCACCGCGCCGCCCACGGTCGGGCCGATGGCCGGCGCCACGGTGATGACCAGCGAGCCGACGCCCATCAGCCGGCCGATCTTGGAGCGCGGCGACTGTTCGAGGATGATGTTCATCATCAGCGGGGTCGCCATGCCCGAGCCGACGCCCTGGATGACGCGCGCGACGAGGATCAGCGGGAAGGCGTGGCCGACGATCATGATCGCCGAGCCGAGCACCGCCAGCACCAGCGCGGCGACGAAGATGGATTTGTTGGTGAACCGGCGCTTGATGAACGACGACAGCGGCATCGTGGCCGCGACCGCCAGCAGGTAGATCGTCGTGATCCACTGCACGGTCGCCGTGTCGACGCCGAATTCGCCCATCAGCTCCGGGAAGAGCACCGTCATGACCGTTTCGGTCAGGATGCCGATGAACGCCAGCGAGCCCACCGCCACGATGGCGCCGATCAGTTTCAGCGGGATGCGCTCGTCGACCGCACCCTGCCGGTTATCCCCCTGTTGGTTGGTTGCCACACTCGTTTCCACGAATCTCTCCTGTTGTTCCGTCGTCAGTGCACATGCCGCCGCATACCCGCGGGCATCGTCGGCATCATTGGTATCTTGCCCGCGCGTTTCCATGGCGCATTTCGGGTCGGATTCGGGCCTGGTCGCGCTCCGCATGCGTTACGTATGACGCTCATGCTTCACGTTCGCGTATGGCGTTCAGGCCAACTACAGAGTGTAACCCATGGCTGGACCATGTCTCGGCTTACGAGACCTGGTTATGGACATCAGGACGACGATACACCCCGGAGGGGGGCACCGCGGCCTCCCCCGGGGGCGTCCGGTCGGTCCGCCGGACCGGTCAGATCAGGCCGAGCTCCTTGAGCTTGCCGGTCAGCTGCGGGTTCGTCGGCTCGACGAACACCGTGCCGTCCTCGAACAGGATGACCGGGATGTGCTTCTGCCCGCTGATCTGCTCGGCGCGTTCGGCCGCGCCCTCCTCCGACTCGATGTCGTGGTGGCGGTACGCGACGTGGTACCGGTCGAACACCTGCTTGGCGCGGCGGCAGTCGCCGCACCAGTCGGCGCCGTAGAACTCGATGGTCGGTTCGCTCATGGTTTCCTCCTGTCGGATGTCTGTTGTCTGTTCTCGGATGCTAGAAACGGCCGCGCGCCGCGGAATCACGCCACGCTAGGCGTGCCGCCCGTCGCGCGCCGCGTCGACGAAGGCCCTGAAGATCATGCGGCTGCGCGCGTCGACCTTGTGCAGGAACTCGGGGTGCCACTGCACGGCCCAGCAGAAGCGCGACTCCGGCCGGTACAGCGCCTCGACGACCCCGTCGTCGGCCTTGGCCATCACCGTCAGCCCCGGCGCGACCACGCGCACCGCCTGGTGGTGGTAGCTGTTCACCGCGATGCGCCCGCCCTCGCCCGCCGCCGCCATCAGCTCGGCGAGCGGCGTGCCCTCGACCAGCGTGACCTCGTGCCCGAGCAGGTCGTACGGCGGGTTCGGCATGTGGTGCTCCACGTCGCTGGGCACCTCGGTCGGCAGGTCGTGCCACATCGTGCCGCCCAGCGCCGCGTTGATCAGCTGGATGCCGCGGCAGATGCCCAGGATCGCCTTGTCCGCCCGCAGCGCCTCGCGCAGCAGCACGGGCTCCATGCGGTCGCGCTCGGGGCTGAGCTCCGGCTTGGTCGCCAGGTACGCCTCGGTCACGGACTCGCCGTACAGCTCCGGCGAGACGTCCTGGCCGCCGGTGAACAGGATGCCGTCGCACATGCCCACGAGTTGGCGGATGGCCGCCTCGTCGTCGGTGAGCGGCAGCATGACGGGCACGCCGCCGGCCTCTATGACGCCGTCCATGTAGCCGGGCAGCATCCACAGGCTCTCGCGGCCGTAGTCGACCAGCGGCACGATACCGATCAGCGGACGTTCGTTCATGGGGTCACCTCGCAATGCGTCATCGTACGTGTCGTTCGCGGCCGACACGGGCGTATCGCCGCCCGCCGGCCGGCATGGCCACGGACGCGGGCCGTCGCCCCGCCCGCCATACCGCCCCATGATACGGAGCCGAGCCGACCGGCGCGGCGATTGAGCCCGGGGCGCAAGGCGCATGCCCACAGCCGCCGGCATGCGGGTCCGCCCGTGCCCCGCGTCGCCCTAGGCGGCGCCACCCGGCGACCTTCCGTCCGACGCCCCGCCGTCCGGCGCCGCGCCGCCCTGCCCGGAGTGCAGGATGCTCCGGATCCGCTCGAGCCGCGGGCCGACCTCGCGCTCGTAGCCGCGGTCGTTGGGATGGTAGTACTCCCGCCCCGCCAGCTCGTCGGGCAGGTACTGCTGCGGGGCGACCGCGCCTGGCCAGTCGTGCGCGTACCGGTAGCCCTCGTGGTTGCCCCAGCTCTTCATCAGCGTGGTGGGCGCGTTGCGCAGGTGGCGAGGCACCTCGCCGATTCGGCCGGCGTCGACGTCGGCGAGCGCCTGGTCGATCGCCAGATAGCTGGCGTTGGACTTCGGCGCGGTGGCGACGGCGACGGTCGCCTCGGCGAGGATGATGCGGGCTTCGGGCATGCCGATCATCGCGACGGCCTGCGCGGCGGCGACCGTGACCTCCAGGATCTGCGGGGCCGCCATGCCGACCTCCTCGGCGGCGGCGATCATGATGCGGCGCGCGATGAACCGCGGGTCCTCCCCCGCGCGGATCATCCGCGCCAGGTAGTGCAGCGCGGCGTCGACGTCGGAGCCGCGCATCGACTTGATGAACGCGGAGATGACGTCGTAGTGGTCGTCGCCGCCCTTGTCGTAGCGCACGGTGGCCACGTCCATGACCTGGCCGACGACCTCGGGGGTGATCACCGGCCGTCGGGCGCCCTTGCGGCGCTCCCTGTCCCCGGTGAGCGCGCCGGCCGCCGCCTCGAGGATGGTCAGCGCCTTGCGGGCGTCGCCGCCGGCCATGCGGACGATCTCGTCCACGGCCTCGTCGCTGGCGCGCACCTCGCCCTTCAGGCCGCGTTCGTCGTTCAGGGCTCGTTCGACCAGCGTCCTCAGATCGTCGGGCCCCAACGACTCGAGCTTGACGACGACCGACCGGCTCAGCAGCGGCTTGATGACCGAGAAGCTCGGGTTCTCCGTGGTGGCCGCGATGAACGTGACGTCGCGGTTCTCGACGCTCGGCAGCAGCGCGTCCTGCTGGGACTTGGAGAAGCGGTGCACCTCGTCGATGAACAGCACGGTCTCCCTGCCCTCGGCCACAAGGCGGCGGTGCGCGCGGTCGAGCACGGCGCGCACGTCCTTGACGCCGGAGGTGACGGCCGACAGCTCCTCGAACACGCGGCCGGACTGCCTGGCCACGATGTAGGCGAGCGTCGTCTTGCCCACGCCGGGCGGCCCGAACAGGATGATCGAGCTCGGCGCGGTCAGCGAGCCCTTCGAGGCGGGGTTCGCCAGACGTCGCAGCGGCGAGCCGGCCCCCAGCGCATGCGACTGCCCGACCACCTCGTCGAGGGTGGACGGGCGCATGCGGACCGCCAGCGGGCGGGTCACGTCGTCGGGCGCGTCGGTGGCGGCGAACAGGTCATCGGTCATGCCCACCAGTCTACTCACCCCGCTCGAACAACTGTTCGACCGCGTCGCCCGTCCGGCGCGGGCGGCGACGCGGTCGACGCGCCCGGTCAGTCGCCGACGCGGTAGTCGTGGAAGACGACCTCGCCGGACTCCTGCGTGGCGTCGAGGTCGACGACGCCCTCGATGGCCCAGTCGTGGTCGCCGTCGGAGTCGTCGATGATCTGGCGCACCTTCCAGGTGTGCTCGTCGCGCTCGTGCGCGTCGTCGAGCATGAACAGCTCGGCGGAGCGCGCCCGCGCGTCGGTGTTCACGTATTCGTGCGCGTCGTAGAAGTCGTCGAGCGCGTCCTCCCACTCGTGCACGCCGTAGCCCCAGTCCTTGTCGAGCGCGCCCAGCTCATCGGGGCGGTCGAGGTCCATGAGCCGCACGCGGCGGAACATCGCGTTGCGCACCAGCACTGTCAGGCCGCGGCGGTCCTCGACGACGGCGTCGCGCGCGCCCGGCGCGGCGGCGTTCAGGGCGGCGCGCTCGGCGTCGGCCGACGATCCGGCGTTCTCCCACTCGTCGACCAGGCTGGAGTCGATCGAGCGGACGACCACGCGCAGCCAGGCGATGATGTCGCGCAGCTGCTCGTCGCGCTTCTCCGGCGGCACGGTGCGCGACAGGGCGCGGTAGGCGTCGGACAGGTAGCGCAGCAGCGTGCCCTCGGAGCGGGCGATGTTGTAGCGGGCGATGTACCCGGTGAAGTCCGAGGCGGTCTCGACCATGTCGCGTACCACGGACTTCGGGCTCAGCCAGTAGTCGTTCGCCCACGGCACGTCCTGGCGGTAGCGGCGGAACGCGGCGTCGAGCAGCTCCTCCAGCGGCTTGGGGTAGGTGATCTCGGCGAGGCGCTCCATGCGCTCGTCGTACTCGAGGCCGTCCTCCTTCATCTCGGCCATCGCCCTGTCGCGCGCCTGGCGCTCCTGCGCGCGCAGCACCTGCTTGGGGTCCTCGAGCGTGGCCTCGACCATCGAGATCACGTCGAGCGCGTACGTGTCCGACTCGGGGTCGAGCAGTTCGAGCGCGGCGAGCAGGAACGGGCTGAGCGGCTGGTCGAGCGCGAAGTCCTCGGGCACGTCGACGGTCAGGAAGTAGTCCCTGCCGCCGTCGCCGCGCTCCTCGGTCTCGATGACGCCGGTGTCGAACAGCGTGGCGAAGATCTCGTCGGCGCGCCCGTGCAGCCGCTCCTTCTGGTCGGGGGTCTGCGAGGAGTCGTCGATGAGCCGGTCCACGCGCCGGCGGGCGTCGCCGCCCTGCGCTACCTCGTTGAGCACCATCGAATGCGTGATCTTCAGGTGCGGCGCCAGCGTCTCCGGCGCGGCGTCGATGAGCTTGTCGAAGGTGGACCGGTTCCAGGTGACGAACCCCTCCGGCGGCTTCTTGCGCTTGATCTTCCTGAGCTTCTTCGGGTCGTCGCCCGCCTTGGCGATCGCCTTGGCGTTCTCGATCTCGTATTCGGGGGCCTCGGCCACGACCAGCCCCTCGGTGTCGAAGCCCATGCGGCCGGCGCGGCCGGCGATCTGGTGGAATTCGCGGGCGCGCAGGCGGCGCATCCGCGAGCCGTCGAACTTGGTCAGCGCGGTGAGCACCACCGAGTGGATCGGCACGTTGATGCCCACGCCGAGCGTGTCCGTGCCGCAGATGACCGGCAGCAGACCCTGCTGGGCCAGCTGCTCGACCAGGCGGCGGTAGCGCGGCAGCATGCCGGCGTGGTGGATGCCGACGCCGGTGCGCAGCAGCCGCTGCAGGATCCTGCCGAACGCGGTCGTGAAGCGCGTGCCCTTCATCGCCTCGGCGATCGCCTCGCGCTGCCGCTTGCTGGACACGCCCGTCGAGGCGAGCGCCTGCGCGGTCTCCAGCGCGGCGTCCTGGGAGAAGTGGACGACGTAGATCGGCGTCTCGCCCTTGTCGAACAGCAGCTCGACGGTGTGCTCCAGCGGCTTGTCGGTGTACTCGTAGGCGAGCGGGACGGGGCGCGGGGCGTCGGCGATGATGTCGACGTCCGTGTCGGTCATGTCCTCGAGCTTGTCGGCGATGGCGTCGACGTTGCCGAGGGTCGCGCTCATGAGCAGGAACTGGGTGTCGGGCAGCGTGAGCAGCGGCACCTGCCACGCCCAGCCGCGTTCGGGGTCGCCGTAGTAGTGGAACTCGTCCATCGCCACGCAGCCGACGTCGGCGCGGCGCCCCTCGCGCAGGGCCTGGTTGGCGAGGATCTCGGCGGTGCAGCAGATGATCGGCGCGTCGGCGTTGATGTGCGTGTCGCCGGTGATCATGCCGACGTTGTCGCGGCCGAACACCTCGACCAGGTCGAAGAACTTCTCGGAGACCAGCGCCTTGATCGGCGCGGTGTAGTAGGAGCGCCTGCCGGTGCACAGCGCCGCGAAGTGCATGCCGAGCGCGACCAGCGACTTGCCGGAGCCGGTCGGGGTGTTGAGGATGACGTGGTCCCCGGCGAGCAGGTCCATGATGGCCTCCTCCTGGTGGGGCCACGGATCGATGCCCTTGACGTCGGCGACCCAGCCGAAGAAGCGGTCGTAGATCTCGTCGGTGTCGATGTTGCGCGGGCCCTCGTCCCAGTCCGGGGCCAGCGCCCCGAGCGACCCGTATCCCTGTTCGTCTGCCATAGTCCACGAGTCTATCCGGCGGCTTCTACCGCCGCCGCGGCGAGCCGGGCCGGACCGGGGGCCGCCGGCGCCCCGGCTCAGTCGGCGGCGAGGCGGCGGCGCGCCTCCTCGGGGTCGCACGCCAGCGGCGGCCAGGTCAGGTTCATCGTCTTCAGCGTCGTGCGCAGCAGCTCGGAGACCACGGCGCGCGAGTACCAGCGGTTGTCGGCGGGCACGAGGTACCACGGGGCCGTCGGCGTGGAGGTCTTCTCGAAGACCTCCTGCCAGGCCGCCATGTAGTCGTCCCAGCGTTCTCGGGCGTCGAGGTCGCCGGCGTCGAACTTCCAGAACTTCGTGGGGTCCTCCAGCCGGCCGAGGAAATGGCGTTTCTGCTCGTCACGGCCGAGCACGAGGAAGATCTTCAGGATCGCGCAGCCGTCCGCCGCCAGCTCTCGCTCGAACCGGTTCACGACATCATAGCGGGCCCGCCACACCTCCTCCGGGTAGGTGCCGTACACATGGGGCATGACGATGTCCTCGTAGTGCGAACGGTCGAACACGGCGATCCAGCCGGGCTGCGGCAGCTCGCGCTCGACGCGCCACAGGAAGTCGTGCCGCAGCTCCTCCTCGCTGGGCTTGCCGAACCCGTGGTAGTGGATGCCCATCGGATCGCCCTGGCGGAACACGTGCCGCACGATGCCGCCCTTGCCCGAGGCGTCCATGCCCTGCAGCACGATCAGCAGGCGGCGGCGCACGCCCCTGACGCCGTTGGCGTACAGCAGGCGCTGGTAGCGGGCGATCTCGCTGGAGCTGATGTCGATGAACCGCTCGCCGTCCTCGCGGCCGCCCTCGAACCCCGGCGTCGCGCCGCTGTCCACGTCGTCCACGCGCACCCCGGGATGGAAGACCAGCCGCTGGGCGGGCGGCAGCGACCACACCATGCTCAGCAGGTCGCTCGAGCGCGCGGCCCGCGCCATGCGCTCGGACAGCGTGCCCTCGTTGTCGATGCTGTCCACGCTCTCGCGCGCCGCATCCAGCGCCCGGTCGATCAGACGGCGGTCCAGGCGGCCGCGGCCGTCCTTGTCCCTGCCCTTGCCGTCCTTATCCTTGCCGTCCCTGCCCTTGCCGTCCTTGTCCTTGGCCATCAGCTGCTCCCGTCGTCGGACCGATGGCTTTCAGTCGTACGCCGCGAAGCGCGAACGGGCAAATCGGCCGGGAGTGTCACCGGGCGTCCGCGCTCACGGCGAAGGCCGCCGCCCTCCATGCGAGAGCGACGGCCTTCGGATGCGTCGGCACGGCCCGCCGGCGCGGGCCTACTTGGCGGTATCCTTGCCCCCGTCCTTGGACTCGGAGCCCTTGGACTCGGAGCGGCCGAAGCCGCCCTTGCCCTTGCGCTGGGAGCGCAGGGCGGCGGGGAACTCGCCGGTCAGCGGGTCGACCTGGCTTTCCGGGTGCGTCTCGTCGTAGCCCTGCATGTAGCGGGTGCGCCGCCATTCGCGGATCGAGGCGTTCGAGCCGCGGTGGTGCACATGGTACTGGCGTTCGCCGGCGCCGGCGCTGAACCGCCGCTCCTCGACCTCCTTGGCCACGGCGATCTGGTTGACGTTCGACGGGTCCATGATCGCGATCGGCGCGACGGCCTCCGCCTCGGTCGGGGCGGCGGTGCGCGAGCGCATCTTCTCGGGCAGCCATTCGGCCAGGCGCGACAGCAGCCAGCAGATGACGAAGTAGATCACCGCGGCCACGACCAGCGTCTGCAGGATGTTGAAGTACATCGAGCCCAGACGGCGCGACTCCTGCAGCAGGTCGGTGTACATGATGATCGAGCCGAGCGCGGTGTCCTTGAGCACGACGACCAGCTGGGTGACGGCCGCGGGCAGCATCGCGAAGATGGCCTGAGGCACCTCGATCTGCATCAGCGACTGGGTCTCGGTCAGGCCCAGCGCCAGCGAGGCCTCGCGCTGGCCGCTCGGCAGGTTGCCGACGCCGGAGCGCACCAGCTCGGCGACGACCGAGCCGTTGTACAGGATCAGCGCCAGCACCACCGCCCAGTACGACGAGTTGCCGATGCCGGCGAAGGCGAAGCCGCGCCAGAAGAAGATCATCATGAGCAGCACCGGGACCGCGCGGCAGAACTCGACGACCACCGCGGAGACGGCGCGGGCCAGCGGGTTCGGCAGCAGGCGGCCGACGCCGAACACCAGGCCGAAGACCACCGAGCCGATGACGGCCACGATCGAGGCCTGGATGGTCATCCACAGGCCGGGCAGGTAGAAGTCGGTCCAGGCCTCGCCCTCCAGGGCGGGACGCCACAGCTCCCAGTCGAGCTGGTTCTCGCCGTCCGGCGGATTGTGCAGGCGCAGCAGGATCAGCACGACGACGATCGCGAAGATCACGCCGGCGATCCAGTTGGCGATGCGGATCATGCGACGGCCCTTGGGACCCGGCTGGTCGAACAGGACCGAGCTCTCATTGTTCTTCGATGCCATGCGCGATCACCTCCTCACCGCGAGCTTGTTGGACAGGTACGTGGTCAGCACGCCGATCGGGATGATCATGATGACGTACCCGATGGCGAAGATCAGGAAGATCTGGACGATCGCGTCCGCGTGGAACTCGATCATCTCCTTCATCAGCGACGACGTCTCGGTGGACACCGACGCCGCGGCGGCGACCGTGGAGTTCTTCAGCAGCGCGATCAGCGTGTTGCCCAGCGGCGCGACCGAGCCGCGGAACGCCTGCGGCAGGATGATCAGCGACGCCGACTGCATGAAGTTCAGCCCCAGCGCGCGGGCCGCCTCGGCCTGGCCGAGCGGCACCGTGTTGATGCCGGAGCGCAGCGCCTCGCACACGAACGCGGCCGTGTACAGCGACAGGCCGGTGACGGCGAGCCAGAAGAAGTTCGTCGCGAACGTGTCGGAGAACTCGAGCTTGAGCTGCGCGTACACGCCGAGCACCATGAACACCATGATGATCGTCAGCGGCATGTTCTTGAACAGCTCGACGTAGGCGCCGGCGACCGTGCGCAGCGAGGAGATCGGCGAGATGCGCATCATGACGAGCACCACGCCGAGGATCAGCGAGAACAGCGCCGACCACAGGGTCAGTTCGATGTTCACCAGGAACGCGCCGAGCACGTCGTATTCCCGGAACAGCTCCATGAACGCGTCCATCCTCACTCCTCCCCTTCGGTCGGCACGGGCGGGTTGTAGTCCGGATCCGGGCTGTAGTCGGTGCCCTCGGTGTTGTTCTCGATGGCGCGCTGCCAGGATCCGTCCTCGATCATCTTCTCGATGGCGTCGTTGATCCGCGCGGCGAGCTCGCGCTCGCCCTTTTTGATGCCCACGCCGTAGTACTCCTGCGTGAACGGCTGGCCGACCACCTTGAGCTGGCCGCGGGCGGCGGACGCCAGGCCGGCGAGGATGATGTCGTCGGTGGTCACCGCGTCGACGATGCCGGAGAACAGCGCGGTCGCGCATTCGGCGTAGCCGGGCTGCTCCATGAGCTGCACCTCGTCGGCGAACTGCTCCTTGACCGTGACGGCGGAGGTCGAGCCGGTCACCGAGCACAGGCGCTTGCCGTTGAGGTCCTCGGGGCCGTCGATCTCGGTCTCGTCGGCGCGCACCAGCAGGTCCTGCCCGGCGACGAAGTACGGTCCGGCGAAGTCCACGACCTCCTTGCGCGAGTCGGTGATCGAATAGGTGGCGAGGATCATGTCGACGTCGCCGTTCTGCAGCATGGCCTCGCGCTGGGCCGACGGCGCCTCCTTCCAGATGATCTCGTCCTCCGAGTAGCCCAGCTCCCGGGCGATGTACTTGGCCACGTCGACGTCGAAGCCGACGTAGGTGCCCGACTTCTTGAAGCCCAGGCCCGGCTGGTCGAACTTGATGCCGATGCGGATCTTGCCTTCCTCGTCCGCGCCGCAGCCCGCCAACGCCACGGTGCACACGAGCGCGCACATGGCGGCAAGCGCGCGTGTGATTGCTCTCTTCTTCATACACGTCCTTCGGATATGCCCCGCGGGGCGGCGGCGCGGCCGGTCCGGCCGGATGCGGCGCCATGCGGCCCGTCGGGGGAATCTGGCAGTTAGTGGGTCAGGATCTTCGAGAGGAAGTCCTTGGCGCGGTCGGTCTTCGGGTTGTCGAAGAACTCGTCGGGGGTGCCGGATTCCAGGATCTGCCCGTCCGCCATGAACACGATGCGGTCGGCGGCCTTGCGGGCGAACCCCATCTCGTGGGTCACGCAGATCATGGTCATGCCCTCGTGGGCGAGCTCGACCATGACGTCGAGCACCTCGTTCACCATCTCGGGGTCGAGCGCGGAGGTCGGCTCGTCGAACAGCATGACCTTGGGGCGCATGGCGAGCGCGCGGGCGATGGCCACGCGCTGCTGCTGGCCGCCGGACAGCTGCGAGGGCATCTTCTGGGCCTGCGAGGCGACGCCCACGCGGGCGAGCAGGTCCATCGCCAGGTCCTCGGCCTCCTTCTTGTCCATGTGGCGCACCTTGATCGGCGCGAGGGTGACGTTCTGCAGGATCGTCTTGTTGGCGAACAGGTTGAACGACTGGAACACCATGCCGACCTCGGCGCGCAGCTGGGCGAGCTCCTTGCCCTCCTGCGGCAGCGGCTTGCCGTCGATGCGGATGACTCCGGAGTCGATGGTCTCCAGGCGGTTGATGGTGCGGCACATCGTCGACTTGCCGGAGCCCGAGGGGCCGACGACGACGAGCACCTCGCCCTTGTCGACGGAGAGGTTGATGTCCTTGAGCACGTGAAGGTCGCCGAAATGCTTCTCGACGTGGGTCAATTCGACCAGCGGATGGCCGGCCTCATCCGCCCCGGGCACCAGCGGCGCCAGCGGGCGGGCATTCTTCGTTGCTTCGTTCTTATCTGACATGGGGGTCAATTATACCGGGGGGTCGTTACGAGGCTTCGAAATACACCGGTTCCGCAGGCCCGGGGCACGCCCGACCCATCGGCCGGGGCGGGCGGGGCCGGGCGCCGGCGGTCCCGCCCGGACGGCCTCGCGCGACCATGGCCGCGTGGGGACGCGAGGGCCGGGCAACGGTGTTCGGACGGCCGGTCACGCAACCGCGGACACGTGACCGGCCGTGCGATCGGGGCCGTGTACGGGTTGGAGAAGGCTGCGGCCAAGCACCTGATTGACCGGCCGTGTGATCGGGCTCGTGTGATCGGGCTCGTGCGATCGGACCGCATGACCGGAACCATATGACCGGACCGCATGACCGGGCCGTAGGATCGGCGTCGCGGCCCACGGCCGCACCGGAACTATCATGGGATGTATGGCCGAGCGGAAGACAGTCAGGCAAATGGGACCGGACGAGCTGAAGGAGTACGCGGCCCGCGGGCAGCGCGAGCACGACGAGGCTGAGCAGGAGCTCAGGCGCCGGTGGGACTCCTTCGACGATCTGCTCCCCCATACGGAGTTCCGTTCGATTCTCGACGACTAGCCCGGCGGCGTGGGACTTCGATCGCCCCGACGCCCTTGACGGTTCGCCCGATCGACGTTCACGGCCTGAAACCAACCGTCGCCCGGGCCTCCGTCGCCTCCGGCCGGTTCACGGGATTGACCCGAACAATCCCGTGAACTGACGTCACGATGAAATCGAACATTCGCGCCCGGTATTCCGCGGATACCGATGTGCGAAAACGTGCGATTCCATATCGTTCCGGTTCACAGGATTTCCGGCTTCCATCCCGTGAATTAGGTAAACGTTGCACTTTCGTGAGGAGGCGCGCCACACCCACCGCCGCGCCTCACGCAAATTCCAATCGGACGGCCCACCAGCCCGGCATGGCCACGGATCGGGCGCCGGCGACAGCACCGGCTACGGCCGCGGCGGCCTGCCGACCGCCCGGCATGGCGTCGGGGCGAGTAGGCTGGGAACCGTCAGGGGATCGCACAAGTCCGGCCACGGACGGTCATGGGCGGGCCCGCACAACGGAGCGTGAAGGAGGACCGCGATGATCTGCCGGCGATGCGGCGCCGAACTGGATGAAGGCGCACGATTCTGCACCGAATGCGGAACCCCGGTCTCTGCAGCGCCCGCACAACCGGCATGCGCGGCCTGCGGCACACCGCTGGAACCAAACGCGCGGTTCTGCACCGTCTGCGGCGCACCCGTCGCCGACGCCCAGAACGACGCGCAATACCCCGCCGCGACGCCCTCCGCGCCCGACGGAACATCGACCGTGCCCGATACCGCGCCGACCGCCGCCATGCCGCCGATCACGCCCTCCGGCACGCCGATGCCGCAGCCCGCAATGCCCGACCAACCGCCGGTTACACCGGCAACCTCCCCAATCGGTCCATCGACCATCCCGGCGGCCAACCCATCGTCCGCTCCGACAACCGGCGCATCACCCATGCCGCCGAATCAGAACGCCGCGCCCGTCGTCCCGCCGGGCCGGAACGTCGCGCCCGTCATCCCACCGAACCAGAACGGCGCACCCGCCGTACCGCCATCCGCGCCGCCGGCGAACGGCGACCGGCGCGGGCGGCATACCGCCGCCGTCATCGTCGCCATCATCCTGGTCGTCATCCTGGTCGCCGGCACCGCGATCGCGGCCGCGCTGACCGACGGCTTCGGACTGCTCGGCGACAACGCCTCCACATCGCAGTCGGCGCAGGACAACGGCAACGCCGACAGCGAGAGCGACGCCGACCAGTCCGATGCCAACGACAACGACGACCAGGATGCCACGGCCGGCGACAGCGACGACAAGGACACGGACACCGGCGACGACGGCGCACGCAACCCCGAGGTCCGCGACGCCGTCGACGACTACTCCTGGGAGGAGCTCTCGCGGATCTCCGCGCTCATCGCGGCGGCCGGCGACGACGAGGAGGGCCTGGCCGTCGCCGAACGCTACCACCTGTGCGACTCCGACGGCACGTTGGACGGCTCGCAGCGCAAGACCGTCACGCTGAAGGACGGGACCGAGACCTCGGCGCAGATCGCCGGGTTCCGCCAGGACGAGCGTTCGGACGGCGGGCTGGCGGGCATCACCTTCATCTTCACCGACGCGGTCGCCACGCACGCGATGGACGCGGGCGACTCGAACGCGGGCGGCTGGCGCGACAGCGACCTGCGCGGCTGGATGAACTCCGAGATCCTGGCGCGGCTGCCCTCCGACCTGCAGCGGACGATCGTGGCGGCCGACAAGTACACGAACAACGTGGGGCACACCTACGACGCCGATGCGGTGACCGTGACCTCGGACAAGCTGTGGCTGCCCTCGTACAACGAGATCATCGGCGACGTCGACGCCTCGCTCAGCGACAACCTCGAGGTCTTCAACGCGGAGGGCGACAAGTACCGGCTGTTCGTCGACACCGACGTGCTGTGGAGCGCCGAGAACCCGATCCTGGTCAAGCATCTGGCCGGCGGGTCCGAGCCGGTCTCGTGGTGGCAGCGCTCCCCCTACCCGGACAACGCCGACTACTTCATGGACACCGGCGCCGACGGCATCCCCTTCTACGCGCACGTGCCCGGCAAGGACTTCGGCGTCGTGCCGGGATTCTGCATCTAAGCGCCCGGCCGCGCGGCCGCGTTTCGAAGGCGGCCGCCGGTCGCGACGATGAGACCGTCCGCTTGCCGCCCGGCCGCGCCATCCGCGGCTTCGCCGTCACACGGGCCGTCACGGTCCCGTCCGACGCGCGCGATGCACGCCCGCATCCTTCCTCGCCGCACCCGTGTCGCCGCGCACGGACATGGCACGCACGCGGCGACGCACCACCGATGCGCCGCGCATCGCCGCGGGCACGGCCCCACGGCGGCTGACTGTCGGCGCGGCCATGACGGCCCGGTCGGCGACACGGCCCCGCAGGCGCCGCGACGACGACGCAACAGACGAGCGCCGCCCGCCCGCATCCGGGACGCATGCCGGGGCATGTCGTCGGGATGCGGGCGGGCGGCGCTCATCGGACGTCACCGATCGCAGGTCGCGGCGCGGCCCCTTGGGTCATGCGCCGCGACCGCCGTCACTCGTCCTCGTCCGGGTCGTAGTCGACGCCGGTCTCGGCGCGCTGCTCGTCGCTGATCGGGGCCGGGGCGCCGGTCAGCGGGTCGCGGCCGCCGCCGGCCTTCGGGAAGGCGATGACCTCGCGGATGTTGTCGGCGCCGGCGAGGATCTGCACGGTGCGGTCCCAGCCGAGCGCGATGCCCGCGTGCGGCGGCGCGCCGTACTTGAACGCCTCGAGCAGGAAGCCGAACTTCTCGTCGGCCTCCTCCTTGGAGATGCCGAGCACGTCGAGCACGCGGTCCTGGATGTCGTCGCGGTGGATACGCACCGAACCGCCGCCCATCTCCTCGCCGTTGCACACGATGTCGTAGGAGTCGCTCATCGCGTGCTCCGGGTCCTGGTCGAAGCGGTCGATCCAGTCGGCGGACGGCATCGTGAACGGATGGTGCATCGACGTCCACTTCGAGTGGCCGACGGCCACGTCGTCGTCCTCCTCGTCGGTGGACTTGAACAGCGGGAAGTCCACGACCCAGGTGAACGCGAACTCGTCGGGCCGGAGCAGACCGGCGCGCTCGGCGAGTTCCACGCGCACGGCGCCGAGCAGGTTCTGCGAGGCGGTGCGCGGACCGGCGGCGAAGAACACGGCGTCGCCGTCCTCGGCGCCGACGGCCTGCTTGAGGCCGGCGCGCTCCTGCTCGGACAGGTTCTTGGCGACGGGTCCCTTGAGCTCGCCGTCCTCGGTGAACTGCACGTAGGCGAGTCCCTTGGCGCCGCGCTGCTTGGCCCACTCCTGCCAGGCGTCGAACTGGCGGCGCGGCGTGGAGGCGCCGCCCTTGAACAGGACCGCGCCCACGTACGGGGCCTGGAACACGCGGAACGGCGTGTCCTTGAAGTAGTCGGTGAGCTCGATCAGCTCGTTGCCGAAGCGCAGGTCCGGCTTGTCGGTGCCGTACTTGTCCATGGCCTCCTGCCAGGTGATGCGGCGGATCGGCAGCTGGACGTCGTAGCCGGCGGTCTTCCAGATCGCGGCGATGACCTTCTCGGCCATCGCGATCACGTCCTCCTGGTCGACGAACGCCATCTCCATGTCGAGCTGCGTGAACTCGGGCTGGCGGTCGGCGCGGAAGTCCTCGTCGCGGTAGCAGCGGGCGACCTGGTAGTAGCGCTCGACGCCGGAGACCATCAGCAGCTGCTTGAGCAGCTGCGGGGACTGCGGCAGCGCGTACCAGGAGCCGGGCACCAGGCGGGCCGGCACCAGGAAGTCGCGGGCGCCCTCGGGGGTGGACTTGATCATCGTCGGGGTCTCGACCTCGGTGAAGCCCATCTCGTCGAGGGCCCGGCGCGCGGCGCGGGCCATGTCGGAGCGCAGCCTGATGTTGCGCTGCATCGAGGGGCGGCGCAGGTCGAGGTAGCGGTACTTCAGACGCACGTCCTCGCCCGGCAGCTTGTTCTCGGACTCGTTCTCGAGCGCGGTGGAGACCTGGAACGGCAGCGCGTCGGACTTGGCGAGCACCTCGATGCCCTCGGCCACGACCTCGACGCGGCCGGTGGCCAGATGCTCGTTCTCGTTGCCTTCCGGACGCAGACGCACGGCGCCGACGACGCGGATCACGAACTCGCTGCGCAGCGGGCGCGCCATCTCCTCGTCGTTGATCACCACCTGCACCAGGCCGGAGCTGTCGCGCAGATCGACGAAGGCCACGCCGCCATGGTCGCGGCGACGGTCGACCCAACCGGCGAGCGTCACGCGTTCGCCGACGAGGCCCTCGGTGACTTCGGTGGCATGATGTGTTCTGTAAGCCGTCTGGCTCATTCCTGCTCTCCTTGAAGTTCCACGGTTTGCCGGGCAACCACAGTATCCGGCTCCCACGACTTGGCATCGGCCGGCGTCTGCTCGCCGGTCACGATGTTCTTGACCTCGTCGACGGCGGTCGGATCGGAGCGGTCGGCGGGGAACCACACGTAGGGAATGCCGAGTTTGTCCGCGTACTTGATCTGCTTGCCGAGCTTGGCGGCGGTGGGGGCTACGTCGGCGGCGATGCCGCGGGCGCGCAGCTCGTTGGCGATCGCGTTCGAGTCGGCGCGGTCGGCCTCGTTCCACACGGCGACGAGCACGGCGGCCGGCGAGACGCGGCTGGCGTGGGCGCCCACCGTGTGCAGCATGTACGACACGAGGCGCGACAGGCCGATCGACAGGCCGACGCCCGGGTACTTGCGGTTGCCCTGCGAGGCGAGGTTGTCGTAGCGGCCGCCCGAGCAAATCGAGCCGAGCGAGGCCGCGCCGTCGAGGAACGTCTCGTACACCGAGCCGGTGTAGTAGTCCAGGCCGCGGGCGATCTTCAGGTCGGCGATCACCGAGCCGGGGCGGATGCGGGCGGCCTCGTCGACGATCATCGCCAGCGTGTCGAGGCCCTGGCGGGCCAGCGCGTAGGCGTCCGACTCCTTGGCGATGCCGTGCTTCGCGCACAGCGCGTCGAAGCGTTCGGCCAACTCGGCGCCGTCGGCGGCGGTCAGTTCGGCCAGCTCGAGGCAGGCTGCGGCCTGCGCCTCGTCGGCGCCGCATTCGCCGACCAGCAGCCTGGCCACCTCGTCGGCGCCGATCTTGTCGAGCTTGTCGATCTCGCGCAGCACGCCCTCGACGTCGCTCAGCCCCAGGCCGCGGTAGAAGCCCTCGGACAGCTTGCGGTTGTTGGCGTGCACGGTCGCCTTGGGCAGGCCGAACTCGCGCAGGCGCTCCAGGGCGGAGACCATGACCAGCGGCAGCTCGACCTCGTAGTGCTCGGGCAGCTCGCCGTTGCCGACCACGTCGATGTCGGCCTGGACGAACTCGCGGAAGCGGCCCTCCTGCGGGCGCTCGCCGCGCCACACCTTCTGGATCTGCCAGCGCTTGAACGGGAACGCGAGGTCGCCCGAATGCTCGACCACGTACCGGCTCAGCGGCACGGTCAGGTCGAAGTGCAGGCCGAGCCGGTCCTCGACCGGGGTGTCGTTCTCCTGCCCGACCTCCTGCAGGCGGCTCAGCAGGTAGATCTCCTTGCTGGTCTCGCCTTTCTTCAGCAGGCTCGATCCCTGCTCCACCGCGCGTGTCTCGATGCCGATGAAGCCGTTGAGCTCGAAAACCCTACGGAGCGTGTCGATGACACGCTGCTCCACAACGCGTTCAGAGGGGAGCCACTCTGGAAATCCTGATATTGATGCGCCTTTTGCCACGGTTCCCTATAATAAATGAGGTCGCGGAAAACGCACCGGTGGTTCCGGGGCGTCGACGCGACCCCTCCAACACTCGAAGCTTAAGGAGCTGGCCATGGCCGACGAGAATGTCACCGCACCCGAGAATATCAACGACCCCACCGCGCAGGCGACGACGCCCGCACCTGATGGACAGGCCAGCGTCACGCAGGACACGCCGGCGGAGCAGCCGGAGGCCACGGTCGCCGAGACCGTCGAGGTCGCCGCCGAGCCGAAGGCCGACGCGCCGAAGCCGGCCCCCACCCCGGCGT
>NZ_JAHBBD010000018.1 GCF_019331775.1 Bifidobacterium phasiani | reverse complement strand
ATGGGTATGGTCGGGAGGATTATGCGGAGTATTCGCGTGATCCCGAGTGGCAGCGTCTGAATGAGGCGTTGATTGCGGAGAACCGTGGTGAGACGGAGGGGGAGATCTCCGACATGCCACCGGATGATGGCGGTCAGCTTGATGTCGAGGTTTCCGGTGAGAAGAGCAGTGCGTTGGATGATATGACGGCGTATATCTTCGAGCATGGGTATGGTCGGGAGGATTATGCGGAGTATTCGCGTGATCCCGAGTGGCAGCGTCTGAATGAGGCGTTGATTGCGGAGAACCGTGGTGAGACGGAGGGGGAGATCTCCGACATGCCACCGGATGAGGACACGGCAATCGATGATGCCGGTGACATCCACGAGATGGATGAGGAAGCGGAAGGCGATGTTCCCCCGCTGGCGGATGACATTCCCGATATGCCGATGGAGCCCCTCGACGATTCGCCCGATGACGTCTCCGATGAAACGACGAACCTCGACATGCCGGCGGATTCGGCGGGAACGGACGAGCCGACGGATGTTACCGAGGCCATGGACGTGGTCGAACCTGACAGCCCGGTTGATATGCCTGATGGCGACGTGCTGGCGGATGACGTTGCCGATCCGGTGGAATCGATGGAACGGGTCGATTCGACGGAACCGGTCGATGCGCCCGCGCCTTTCGATTCCATCGATTCGGATGAGGCGGCCGATATGCCCGATACGGCCGACATGACCGGCGGGGCCGAGATCGACGGCATTGACGAAATACCGGATTCGGATGACCGGCATCGTCTGGACGACAACGCGGAGAACCTGTCCGAACGCGATGGGGCATTGGAGGACGGCGGCGAGCAGATTGACGACATGCCGGTGTCGGACGCCCTTGCCGATGGCCGCATCCCGGGTGAGGTGTTCACCGGGAGTACCGACGTGTTCGAGGTACTCAACGACACCAGGCTGGAGGAACTCTCCGAAGACGGGTATCGGCAGTTGGAGAAGTTGAATCCCGAACGGGCGAGTCAGATGCTGACGGAATACAACAGCCGGATGGCCCCCCTAGACGCCCTCGACGAGCTGCCTCGTGACCTGCCACTCGACGGCGGCAATCAGATGACCGTCATCGACGAGGATTTGTCTCGGGACGTCGCCACGGTACGCGATATGGAGACCGGGAACGAATACATGGTCTACCCCAATCCCATGGGACGGATGTCCCATATGGAGGGGATGCAGGGACGCAACGAACTGGGCATGTCCCAGGATTGCGGCATCGCCTCCACCGCAAAAAGCATCAACGATGTCTATGGCAGAAAGGTGACCAGCGAGAACCGGCTGGCCGAATACGCCAGCAACACGGGGATCTGCGAATTCGTGCACGGGCCGGACGGCAGCATCGATTATGCGCGGTCGGGCGGCACGGTCGAATCCGACGTGCGGGAGATGTATCAGGCCAATGGTCTGGATTCGACGGCGTTCGTCGGCAACGACGTCCCGACGTTGGATGAATTGGGTGAGCGGTTGAAAACGGGGGAAGGGATGACTCTGGCGGTCAGCTCCGACCTGCTGTGGAACTATGACGACGCCCAACGGTTCGACTTCTCCAACGATCTGGACGAGGGAAGGTATCTGTCGGACGATGAATATCGGAGAATGATCGACTCCTATGCGGACATGCAATCCGGCCACGGCACCTTCCAGGCCGACCATTACGTCAATGTGTCGAATGCCGTTTATGATGCGCAGGGCGACCTGACTTATTTCATCGTATCGGACACGGGGAACGGCACGACCAGGATGATTCCGCGCGACGCGCTGCAGCGCGCGTACAACGGCTTGGGTTCGATTAACGTCACGAACCAGGGTTGCGTGACGGCAAGAAGAAGGAGCGCATGACATGGACACTATCGACTCGATGACGCGGGCGATTTACGAAAGCCGGGAATTCGCGGCGAAAGGTTGCACTTCCGCCGTTCAGGACATGTTCGCGGTCCGGCATGCCGGGGCCGTGTACGTGGTGGCGTTGGTCCGCGTGGGGCGTCTTGACGGCACGTTGCTGTCGTACGCGTATGCGGTGTACGACGTCGCCGGGAACGCCGTCGTCGACCCGTCAGCCCCTTGGTGCCGCGAACTTGTGTCGGCGTTCCCGCCGACGGACGGGTTGAAGTACGAGGGCGGAAACCTGGGATTCCTTGACCGCCGCCGCTTCGATGCGACCCTGCGCGAATTGATGGAGGCCCTGTTGACGCAGGGGGCCTGGACGGACGGGCAACGACAGGCATACGAGACCTACTTGCAGGAACGTGGGTGTCGGCTATCCCCGTCATTCCAGGAATTGTATGCGTTCTTTGCCGGACATTCGGACATGTGAGAGGAAAGGCGGGTGCATCCCATGTATTGCGGATACTGTGGCAGCAAACTGAAGGATGACGCGAAATTCTGCGGACATTGCGGCAAGCCGGCAAAGAAGCCATCGACGAGTCCCGCGCCGTCTCCGGCGCCGGACCGGCCGTCGGCCCCCTCCGGGGTGGCCCTCCCGGGTTCTGTCGGCCCCAACACCGTCACATCCGGCGCCGGACCGGCCGTCGGCCCCAATGACGTCGCCTCCGACGACGTCTCCGCTGGGAGGGGACCGGATGCCGTGCCGTCCACGAAGGCTGCCGCGCCGGAACCGGCCGCGCCTGTACGGCCGGCGGACGGCGTCGGGATTTTGGGAAAGGTCACCGGGAAGGTCGGGGACAAGATGGGCGCCGCGATTGCCAGCGCGGCGGAAGGACCGGCGTCGCTGTCCGGCGCGGATCGGAAGCGCTTCGCCGGTCTGTCGAAAACCGCCGGTGGAGCGAACGCCCCCATTCCCGCGGAGGATCTGAGGACGTTTCTCATCGGCGTCGCCGTCGCTGTCGTGGTGTTCGTGCTGTGTGCCGTGGCCGCGGTGACTTACCACAACGGTCTGTGGGGCAATGCGTCCGCCGGCGAATGGGAGACGTCAACGGTTGCGATCATGGAATACGGCATCGCGGACGAAGATGTGGTGGATTGATGCCCTCCGACTGCGTGATGGCGCGTGTCCGTCTGCGGTCGCATCGATTCCGGAAACGAAAGGACCATGATGGGAGAAACCTTATATTGCCCGAAGTGTGGCAAAGCGTTTGACTCGGATGTGCGGTTCTGCACGGAGTGCGGTACGCCGCGCCCCTCGACTGCGGCCCCGGGCGCTCAGGTTTCCCCGATTCTGCCGGCTGGCGGGCCGGCGAGCGGTTCGAAGCCGGTCGCCAAGGCGGCGAAAAACGGCAACACGGTCATTGCGGCGCTTGTTTCGGTCATCGTCGTGCTGGTCGCGGCCATTGGCGTCGGCGCATGGTGGTTCGTGTTCCGCGATGACGGGGACGCGTCGTCCGGCACCGCCGGGCGGAGCACGTCCCAGGGCGTTTCCGGGGCGGATGCCGACGCTGCGGATGGCGATGCCGAGAACACCGACGCTTCCGCGGACGCCCCGACGTCATGCTCCGTCGCGCTATCGGCCAGCCTGGAGTCCGTCGGCCTGAGTGGCACGTCGCTGGTCGCCGACATCGCGCTGACGTCCGACGACTGCGGCGACCTGCCGTTCGAGGAGAGCGGCGTGCGCGTGACAATCAAGGACGATAGTGGCAACGTCGTCGCGGACGCGGTCTACGACTTCTCCGATGCGCCGATCGAGTTCGACGGCGGCGAGGCGACGGCGCGGCTGGCGTTCGGCATCGGGCAGTACTGGCGCCCGTACGATCAGATCGACGCGTCGTCCGCGCAGGTGGGCGTGCAGACCGGCGCAACGGCGAACGGCGCCCCGGCGGCCGGTGCGGGGAGCGCGCTGGGCGGCGCGAACGTGCCGGACGCGGACATCGAGCGCAACGCCCAGTTCGCCCTGTCGTGGCAGCGCGAGCACGACCGCGCCGCCGCGGGCGGGTTCTACACCACCTACACCACGCAGCTGTCGAGCAAGAAGTACGGCATGCAGGTCGAGGGCAAGACCTGGGACTACGGCGACATCTACGCGCAGTTCCTGGAGAAGCGGGCGCGGCACCCGAAGGCGCTGCTGGTGTGGTCGGGCGACTACCCGACCTACCAGAAGAACGGCACGACCGATTATTACGTGATCCTCTCCGGCGAGGGGTTCGGATCGGCGGCTGACGCCAACGCGTGGTGCTCCGCGAACGGGTACACGACCGACGACTGCCTGGCCATCGACCTGCAGTAGGGCGTGTTCGCGGCCCCGCGGCCCCGCGGCCCCGCGGCCCTGCGGCCGGTTCGGAACGGGCCGATCGGGGTCTGTCGGGGGATATCTGCATTAGGTGTAGCGGATTCGGCCATCTGCAGACATCTATCTGCGTTATGTGAGGCGGCTTGGCGGCCATACCCGGAGTATGACCGGCGGAATGACGCCGTCGATACTCCGGGTGCTTCGGATCTGGTGCCCCACATAGTGCAGATAGATGTCCGCAAGGGCCCGAATCTACCGCAGCTAGTCAAGATAGAGTCATCGGGAACCCGTGGGGGCCGTTCCTCGTGTGCGCGAGACGCGTCTATACCGCGCCGTCGTCGGGAATCTGTGTGTGGGGGGGCGTCGGTGTTCTGGAATAGGTCTCATATTCCGGCGGACGGGGCCCGGGACGCGTGTGAGTTCGTTCTCGTGATCGCCGTGACTCCGGCGCCCGAACGAGACTTGGCGGCACGCGTCCCGCCTCAGGCCGGTCGTTCGTTGGTATCCGGCCGGTGTCCGGCCCGGGCGTGTCGTGGTGCTGTCGCGTTCGGGACGGCGTCATCAACCGCGGCGGCGTCGGCGGCGCCGCATTGGTTTCGGCCGCCTCGCGGCCGGCGCGACGCGCCGCCGGGCCGTCCAGCCCGCGGGTTAACCTACTGGGGTTGCCCGCGGTGCATCCGCGGGCGGCACGCAAGCACACTCCTGCCGCGGAAGGTCCGCGGCCGATAGTCCGAAGGAGGTGGGTGATGTCTGCGCATAAGTACGAACTGATGTTCATTGCTGATCCTGAGCTGGATGAGCGCGGTCTGAAGAAGCTGACCGAGCAGTATCTGGAGCTCGTCACCAAGGAAGGCGGCACCATCGACGGCACCGATTACTGGGGCCGCCGCAAGCTCGCCTATGAGATCGCCGGTAAGACCGAGGGCAACTACGTCGTCGTGAACTACACCTGCGAGCCGGCCACGAGCAACGAGCTCGACCGTGTCCTCAACCTCAACGAGTCCGTGATCCGTACGAAGATCCTTCGTAAGGACGCCAAGTAAGCCGTTCATAACGCATCAAGCTGCGGTACAAGGTAAGAAGGTACAACATGGCAGGCGAGACGGTCATCACCGTGGTGGGCAACCTCACCGCGGACCCCGAGCTGCGCACCACCGGCGGCGGCGCGAACGTCGCGAGCTTCACGATCGCGTCGACCCCGCGCACGTTCAACCGCCAGACCCAGCAGTGGGAGGACGGGCAGGCCCTGTTCATGCGCTGCTCGGCGTGGCGTGATCTTGCCGAGCATTGCGCGGCGAGCCTGTCCAAGGGCATGCGCGTGATCGCGCAGGGGCGTCTGTCCCAGCGCTCGTACCAGGCGAACGACGGCACCCAGCGTACCGTCGTGGAGATGACGGTCGACGAGATCGGCCCGTCGCTGCGCTACGCCACCGCCCAGGTCACCCGCCAGTCGTCCGGCTTCTCGGGCGGCAACCGCGGCGGATTCGCCGGCAACAACGGCGGATTCGGCGGCAATGGCGGCTTTGGCGGCAACAACGGCGGCTACCAGGGCGGTGCCGGGTACTCCGGCGGCGCGGGCTACCAGGGCGGCGCATCCGCCGCTCCCGCGAACAACGCCGCTCCGGTCGATCCGTGGGGCGACACCGGTTCCGGTGCCGGCTCCGGGTTCTCGTCGTTCGGCGCCACCAGCGATTTCGGCGGGGACGCCGACGAGCCCGAGTTCTGATCCGCCGGCGCATCGCCGGCCGATGCCGCGCTTGAAACGTATTCAAACCAGTCATAAGGAGAACATCAGATGTCACGCAAGAGGCCGCAACCGCCGGTCAAGCCGTTCAAGAAGAAGCCGAACCCGCTGAAGGCCGCCAAGGTCACCGAGATCGATTACAAGGACGTCGCGCTGCTGCGCAAGTTCATCTCCGATCGCGGCAAGATCCGTTCCCGTCGTATCACCGGTGTCACCGTGCAGGAGCAGCGCGAGATCTCGAAGGCGATCAAGAACGCCCGCGAGATGGCCCTGCTGCCGTACGCCACCTCGGGTCGCTGATCCGGATAGGAGGATTCATCATGGCTGAAACCAAGGTTATTCTCACCCAGACCGTGTCCAACCTGGGCCAGTCCGGTGACGTCGTCACCGTCAAGACCGGCTACGCGCGCAACTACCTGATCCCGCAGGGCATGGCCTTCGCGTGGACCAAGGGCGCCGCCGCCCAGATCGAGTCGATGCGCCGCGCCCGCCTGGCCAAGGCCGTCGCCACCCGCGAGGATGCCGTCGCCGCCAAGGCCGCCATCGAGGGCACGACCGTCGAGATCGCCGCCAAGGTGTCCGAGTCCGGCAAGCTGTTCGGCGGCATCTCCGCCGACGCCATCGCCAAGGCCATGGCCCCCACCGCGGCCGTCGACCCGAAGGCGATCACCGTCGAGGTCATCAAGACCACCGGCGAGTTCCCCGCCACCGTGGCCCTGCACCCGGAGATCACCGCGTCCTTCACCGTGAAGGTCGTGGCCGAGTAGGACCGGTCCCCATCGGTCGCATGGCGTCCGGCGCACGCGCGCCGGTGCGCATGCGCCGATGCCATCAGGCTGAATAAGGTCTGAGCTTAAGCACATACGGGAGCCCCGTCGCGTTCCTCCAGGAGCGCGGCGGGGTTTTCGCGTTGCCGGATCGACAATCGAAGGAGCAGAGCCATGTGCGGACGATTCGCGATGCCGTGGGACGCCGAGCAGCTCGAGCTGATGTTCGACGCCGAGGGCGACGACGACTGGGAGGCGCGGCCCTCGTGGAACATCGCGCCCGGCTCCGAGATCACCACGCTGGGCATGGACGGCGACGGCACGCGCAGGCTCGCGACCGCGACATGGAACCTCGTGCCCTCGTGGTCGGCGACCGACCGTCTGCCGTACCCGACCTTCAACGCGCGCATCGAAACCGCCGCGGACAAGCCGACGTTCCGCGACGCCGCCGTTTCCGGGCGCGTCCTCGTGCCGATGCTCGGGTATTACGAATGGGACGCGTCGCATCGGCCCCATTGGTTCCAGGGCAGGGACGGCGGCCCGCTGCTGGCGGCCGGATTGTGCTCGGTCTGGCGCGGAAGGCGCACCGCGACGATCCTCACGCGCGACGCCATCGGGATGTGCGCCCGTGTGCATGATCGCATGCCGGTGCTGTTCGACGCCGCGGACGCGGCGCCATGGCTGACGTGGACGGGCGACCCGCACACGCTGCTGCGCGCCGCATGCAAGCGTGGCGCGCAGCTGTCGGGGCGCCTTGCCGAGCATGAGGTCGCGCCGTTGCGGGGCGATGGGCCGCGGCTGATCGAGCCCCGGATGGTGCAGGCCCCGCTGTTGTGAGGCGTCGCGAGACGCGGCGCCGTCCGGATCGTGGGCGGCGCGGGCGCGTTGATGTGCTACGGCGTCGCGCGCGGGCGCGCTGGTGTCTTGCCTGTGCCTCGACTCTGTCTCGCATCGGGGTGTGAGGCACGTTGTTGTGCGGAGGCGTCGGCCGGTGCGCGTGGCGTCTGCCAGACATACGCGACGTGCCTGGCGTATGCGCGGTGTGGCGCGATTGGTTGAACGTGGCGGTGCCGACCATCCCGTGTGCGACATGTGTGCAGGCGTGATGGGTGCGCGGCGCGGAACGAGTGTGCAGCGTGGGGCGAATGGGTGATGGGGCAAACGTGCGGCGTGTGCGTGCGGTGGAGCAGATGTGCGGCGCGTGCGTTCGACCGCGACGGCGTGTGTGCGAGGCATGCGTGCATTGGCCGCCGGGGAAACGATGTATCTGCATTAGATGTAGCGGATTTGCGGGTCTGCAGACACCCATCTGCGCTACGTGAGGCACTCTGACCGCCCAACCCGGAGTAGCACCCGCGGAATGGCGCCATTGATACTCGGCGGCGCCGGGATCGGCTGCCTCAGCTAATCCAGTTGGGTGTCTGCAGACCCGGGAATCCGCTACACATAGTCGAGTTATGGGGCAGACGGCGGTCTTGAGTGGGTGACTGGGCGTTGTGCGGTCAGACGGCAATCGCGCGATGGCGGATGCGTCCGGCGCCCGTCCGGCGGTCAAGGGGGGCTCTCGGCTCGTTTGCGGACCCGGTGGCGGCCGTCGGCGTCGGTTTTGGTTGATAAACAACGAGGTGACTGCGTTTTACCCGACGCTGGGCGATTCCCTAGTGTCGGTTTGGTAGCACAGGTGCCGCCGCAAGTGCTACCGAACCGACGCCAGAACAGAAGACGACCACGTAGCGCACATGACACGCCAGATGATGCCAACATTTCGATCCTTAACCCCACGATTCGGGCGGCGGAACCCGCGGTTTGCGGCGCGGCGCGATAAACAACGAAAAACCCGGCTGTTTCCAGCCGGGTTTCTGTCGGTGCCCCCTCAGGGACTCGAACCCTGGACACGCTGATTAAGAGTCAGCTGCTCTAACCAACTGAGCTAAAGGGGCGTTGGTCAATTCCTTGAGCCGAGTAGTTACTATACTCGGAAATTCCCGACGTGCAACTACGGCGTGTCGCGCTGGAAACCGGCCGTTCGCCTGCCCGGCCCGCATCGCCGCGCATCGTGACCGGCCGCCACCTTCATTCCCCCTCGTGCCGTTCTTCGCGCCATCACCCACCACTTCCTCGCCGTCCCCATCACGACCTCGCCGCCTTCCGCCGCCGTCGCCCCACGCCGCCGCGGACACCGCGAACGCCGCGGGTACCGCGGGTTGTAAGGTAATCACCGAGCGACACTACCGCGACCAACAACATCAAGTAAGAGAGATAGAAGGAATTCTCATGGATTATCCTCTCATCACGCGCCTTGCCGCCGAGTTCATCGGTACCGCCATCCTCATGGTGTTCGGCAACGGCGCCGTGGCCAACGTGGAGCTGAAGAACACCAAGGGCCATCACGCCGGCTGGCTGACCATCGCCATGGGCTACGGCTTCGGCGTCATGTTCCCGGTGCTCATGTTCGGCGGCGTCTCCGGCGCGCACATCAACCCGGCCATGACCATCGCGCAGGCCGTCAACGGCCTGTTCCCGTGGGGCGAGGTGCTGCCGTACGTCGTCGCGCAGCTGCTCGGCGCCATCGTCGGCCAGCTCATCGTGTACGTCACGTACTACCCGCACTATCGCGAGACTGAGGAGCCGGAGGCGATCTTCGGCACCTTCAGCACCACCGACGCCTACAACTCCCGCGTCAACTACTTCGTCAACGAGTTCTTCGGCACCCTGATGCTGGTGCTGGGCGCGCTGAGCTGCCTGAGCCTGCCGTGGGGCGCCTCGAATCAGGCGGCCGCGTCGATCGTGGTCGGCTTCATCGTGTGGGGCCTGGTCACCTCGATGGGCGGCCCGACCGGCCCCGGCCTGAACCCGGCCCGCGACCTGATGCCGCGCCTGCTGCACCAGATTCTGCCGATCCCGCACAAGGGCTCGTCGCGCTGGGGCGAGGCCTGGATCCCGGTCGTCGCCCCGATCCTGGGCGCGATCGTCGGCGCCTGGCTGTTCGTCACGCTGTTCGCCTGACCGTCCGCCTGCAAGGGGTCTTCCGTTCCGTCCCGTGGAGCGGAAGGCCCCTTTCTTTATGTTTTCTTAAGCGTCGCCGGCGGCCCGACATCTATACTTGACTTCGCAGACAACAAGACGACAGCGGAATGATGCGGGGTGTGACATGGCGGATTCGCGGTGTCCGGATGACGTTGTCGGGCGCATCGCCGCCGCGTTGCGCTCGGCGGCGTCCGACGCGCTGACGGCGGCGCGCGCGTGCGCGGACCGTGCGCGGCCGGTGCTGGAGCGCGTCGCCCGCCGCATCGCCGCGATTCTTGCCGCGGCCGCATCAGCCGCGGCGCGCTCGCTGCGGGCTGCGTGGGGCCGTCTGCTCGCCGACATGCGGCCCGGCGCCGAGTCGCAGGCCTCCGGGGCCTCCTCGGCCGGCGAACCCGCCGGCGGCGCCCGTCGCGTGTTCCTGGTGCGTCGGATCGTGGTGCTTGCCGTCGCCGCGCTTGCGGTCGTCGCGCTCGTCGTGGCCGTGGTGTGCGGGGTGCGCGCGCTGTCCGGCAATGCGAACGCCGGCGTCGCGGCGCAGACCGGCGCGTCCGGAACGAACGGCGGCGGCGATAGCGCCGACGGAGTCGGTGGCGCCGATACCGGCGATGACGGTAGCGACGGCGACAGCGACGGTACCGACGGAGACGGCACCGACAGCGGCGACGACGCGAATGCCGCCGACCCGTCCGTCCCCACACCCGTGACGCCCCTTTCCGACGCGGAGCGCGCCGACATCCTCGCCCGGGCGCAGTCCGCCGCCGCTGCGAGCGGCAACCCGCAGATCGAATATACGTACTGCATCGCCACGCAGGGCGATGTCGGCGAGGCCTCGGATTTCGAAACCATCGTCTACACCGCGCTCAACGACCCGCAGGGCTGGCCGCGCGCGGGCGCCACGTTCGTGCCGGGCTCGGACGGCGTGTGCGGCATGACGCTGATTCTTGCCTCGCCCGACCAGATGACCACGTTCTCCGAGGAGTGCAGCGAGGAGTACAGCTGCCGCGTCGGCGACAGCGTCGTCATCAACGTGACCCGCTGGAACGGGGCGACCGACGAGTGGCTCGCGGCCGGCGGCACGGTCGACCGGTACCGCGTGATGGTCGTCAACCACGAGGTGGGCCACCGTCTCGGCCATTTCGACAACGAGACCGTCTGCGGCGGCGAGGGGCAGCCGGCCCCGCTGATGCAGCAGCAGTCGATGGGGCTGCAGGGCTGCGTGCCGAACGAGTGGCCACTGGACGACGAACTGTGGGTGAGCGAATGAGCGTGAACGCCGTCGCATCCGCTGGTTCTGCCGACGCCGTGGCCTTTGCCGCGTCGGGCGCGTCTGCCGTTCGGTCGCGTGCGGCGGGCGGTGTGACGGGCCGCATTGCGCCCTCACCGACCGGCCGGATGCACCTGGGCAACGCGTACGCGGCGCTGGCGGCCTGGCTGGGCGCGCGGGCGGCCGGCGGTCGGGTGCTGCTGCGGATCGAGGACATCGACGCGCCGCGCGTGGTTCGCGATGCGGACCGCTGGATCATGGACGATCTGGCGTGGCTCGGTTTGGACTGGGACGGCGAACCGGTGTACCAGTCGCGGCGGCTGGACCTGTATGAGGACGTGCTGCGCCGGCTGCGGAGCGTGGCGCTGGATGGCGGCGTGCTGCAGGGCGGTACGCCGCAGGATATGCCGTTGGCGGTCGGAGCGCTGCGGGATGCGTTGCCGTCGGATGCGGCGTTGGGGGCTGGGGTATCGCGGGATGCGGCGTTGCGGGGCGGTTCGTCGCGGGATGCGGAGCTGCGGGGTGCGATGCCGCGTGGCGCGGACCCGCGGAGCGCGACGCCGCTGGTCTACCCGTGCTTCTGCTCGCGCGCCGACATCCGCGCCGCGTCCGCGCCGAACGAGGGCGACGGATTCCTGGTGTATCCGGGGACGTGCCAGCGGCTGGGGGAGTCGGAACGCGCGGCGCGGCTGGAGCGCGGCGACCGGCATTCGTGGCGGATCGCCGTGCCGGGGCCTGATGCGCCGGAGTCGGCGCGGGTCGTGACGTTCGCGGACCGCGTGTTCGGGCCGCAGCGCTTCGACCTGGCGCGGCAGCTCGGCGATGTGGTGGTGCGCCGGTCGGACGGGCTGTTCGCCTACCAGCTGGCGGCGAGCGTGGATGACTTGCTCATGGGGGTGACGCAGGTGGTGCGCGGGCGCGACCTGCTGCGTTCGACCGCGATCCAGCTGTGGATCCGGCGGTGGGTCGCGGCGTGCGTGGCTATGCGGACTCCGCAGTTCGCGCACCTGCCGCTGATCGACGCGGCGGACGGGCGGCGCATGGCCAAGCGGCTGAACTCGCTGGATCTGGGGACGCTGCGGGATCGCGGGGTGGACCCGCGCGAGGTCGTCGGCTACTGCGCGTGGCTGCTGCGCGTGATCGACGAGCCGCGTCCGGTGACGCCGGCCGAGCTGGTGCCGGGGTTCTCGTGGGATGGTCTGGCGGGCGACCATGCCGATCGCGTGGTGGACGTGGAGGGGCTGTTCGCCTGATTCCCGGCGCACGCGACGCCGTGTGGCGCCGTTGGGCGCGGCATGGGTGCGGGGCTGCGTGCATGCCGGCATATGCGGCGTGTGCGGCGCTGCGATGCGGCCGCGATAGGGGTACTCACAGGGTTAATGTATGAAGGGGGGTATATAACGGGGGAATAATAGTTGTTTTCTGCGGTTTTGTGAAATTAATCGGGGGTATGGGGGTTGAAATGGGGGTGTGTGTTGGGTGGTTCGTTCTCCTAGTGTCTCTGCTCAGAGTGGCTGTATTGGGTCACTTGATACCCAGAAACGGGTGAATACGACGAGTGCAGAGAAGGCCACGTTTCTGGAGACAGAGACTCAACAAGGAGAACGGTTATGCGCGGAATGAAGCATGACATGAAGAAGGCATGGGGGGGGGGTATCCGTTCCCGGCTGGTCGCCGCCGTGGCGGCCCTGGCGATGCTGGGCACGTCGGTCGCCGCCGGCACCGCGGTCGCCAGCGAACTGACCGCTGACGACGCGCAGACGCCGACGACCGCGCAGACCGCGGAACAGGATACGCAGAACGGCGCGGACGCGTCGGATGATGCGGTGTCGGTTGCGGATGTGGTGGAGCCGTCGTCGGATGATGATGTGCGTTCTGCCGATGCGGTGGCGCAGGATGATGGCAGTGTGCTGTATGCGGTGGATGTGCCGGTTGGTCAGGGGGATGAGGCCGGTTCGTTGGGTGTCGAGGTGACGGTGCCGTCCGGCGCGCTGCCGGATGGTGTGGCGTTGGTCGCGGGCGCGGTCGCGGATGCGGATGCGGTGTCCTCCGCGCTGGCTGGTGCGGGCGTGGAGTATGACGGTCTGCTGACCGTGGACGTGCGCTTCGAGGACACGGACGGCAACGAGGTGGAGCCGTCCGAACCGGTGTCGGTGCGGTTCGACACGACCCAAAGCGTGCTGGGCGGTGATGTGGATGCCTCGTCGATCGCGGTGCGTCACCTGGCGGAGGATGCGGATGGTGCCGTGGAGTCGGTGGACATGGTCGCCGACGCGGGCGACCAGTCCGACGGCACGGTGAGCGTGGACGGCGTCGCCGCCCTGAGCGCCGACGAGACCGCCGACGCTGATGCTGATGATGCGACGGTGTCGGCCGAATTCACCGTCGACTCCTTCTCCAGCTTCACCATCACATGGCGCCAATATGGTCAATATGGCGGCACTGAATATTTCAACGTGACCATGCACTATGTTGACCAGAACGGCGAAGATGTGAACGTTCAACAGGAGGACGTAGACCTTCAATTCCCGTCACTGCCGAGTAAGCCGAACTACGACGGCTACAACGGGCAGCGTGTTTCTATGTCTGATGATAAATCTTCTGACCTTACGGCCTATCGGGATGGGTGCGATTTGGTTGAAGGGTGCACTGGTTCCAGCATTCATTATGGCAGTATCGAAGGCCCCGAAGTAACCAGCATGACGGCCACAATCAGTGGGACATATGTGTGGCAAAACATTTACGGGTGGGGACGTTGGAATACCGAGAGCGTGACGCGTACGCTTACGTTCTTTAACGATAATGAACAGGTGGGGCAGCCCCTGACATACCGGACTGGGCAGGCTCAAAAGGTTGACATCTACTTTGTATGCCAAGTTGAAGAAACCGGCACGGAGGATCCTGACACTCCCAGCTCGACAGATGTGACGGTGACGACGGGTAAGACTGCCGTGCTTCGTGACAATGGTGACTATGATTTGACTCTGTCGGTTTCTGGTGATCGTGGTTCGTCGACGCAGAAGGCGGCCATTGACGTTCTATTCATCGTGGACCGTTCCGGCAGCATGACTCCAAGCCGGCAGAATGCGGTTGACAAAGCTGTTGATACTCTAATCTCCACGTTGCAGAGCGACCGGTACAAGGACAGCATCGACGCGCGGTATGGCGTCGTGGCATTTGCCGGATCTACCGAGCATTACGGTAACGGCTACCATGATTATGGTACTGATTCATATGGGTGGACCAGCAGCGGCTCCAATACTCTTCGGTACATTAAAGATTTAGACTTCGAAGGCGGAACCAACTATCAGCAGGCTATTTATACTGGCAAGGAGATGCTTGCGAATCGTGACAATAGCCGCAAGGAGAACGCCACGACCTTCGTGATATTCATTTCAGATGGTATCCCCACGTACCGCGGCGTGGACGTCACCAATGGTACTGAAAACAGGTATTCAGCGAACGGTAATGGCAGCAATGATAACGATGGGAAAAACATTGCCGCAGCTGTGAACGAAATCAGCAGCATGAATTGTGATTACTTCTATGCGATCGGCATGGGAGATGACTTCGGCCAGGAGTGGCAAGATGGTGATTGGCCATGGGTGCCTGGTGGCTATGTTGATAAAAAGGGTACGGCGAATCTGAAGCAGCTTGCCAATGCCGTGGATGCCACGTATGCGGGCGACGATAATGTCTACTCGGCCGATGACGAGGATTTGAGCGGTGCGTTCGGCGATATCACCGCGAGCATCACCTTCTTCGCGGCGGAGGACGTGGTCATGAGCGACCCGTTGAGCGACTACGCGGACATCGTTGCTGGCGAAGACGGCCAGGTGATGTTCTCGGTGAAGCTCGAAAAACAAAACGCGGATGGCAGCTATGCGCAGGTCGGAGACGTCCAAACGGTGACAAGCGACGAGTCAGCGCAGTTCACGACCACGGCGACGACCGAGGGCGGCGCGGAGAAGCAAACCAACTTCACGATTACACCGAGCTATGACGAGGATACGAAGACGATTACTGCCTCGCTGTCGGGCCTGGATGGCACCTCCTACGAGCTCGCTCCCGGTTACCGCTATTCCATCAGCACGGTAATCACCCCGAGCCAGGCGGCCATTAATGCTGGTATGAATTCCGATGTCGCGAAGCAGACGCCGAATACGGGTACCGGTACTCACGCCGACAGGGGTGAGACGGGCTTCTGGTCGAACGACAACGAGAATGCCAAGGTGACCTACACCGCCAACGGTGAGTCCGGTTCCGAGAACTTCCCGAAGCCGGTCATTCGGGTGGCGGATGTGCCGGACATTCCTGCGGAGTATGGCACTGATGATCACCTGGGTCTGCATAAGGCGATGTCCGATGGCGGTGCGCCTGAACTCGGCAAGTATCACTTCAACATCGTTGAAATGGTGGCGGATGACAATGGCTTCTTGACCGGGGCTGATTCTGGAGCTGACACTGGTTTGACTCTGCCAGTCGATCATAGTGTCATAAATGGTGACGGCAATGGCGATGGCCAGTTGGACGACGGGGAAACGGCTGGCGGCGAGTTCGATTTCGGTGAGATTGAATTCGATAAGCCCGGCACGTATTACGTGGCGGTTTCTGAGGAGGAGACGCCTGCAGGTTCCGCTGTCGTGTATGACGAATCGGTGCTGTACGTCTGCTATCAGGTCGGTTACGAGTCTGAGGGGTCCCATGTCCTCAAGGTGACTGGCCGATGGGTGCACCGCGCGGACAACGATACTGTTCCCGTGCCGGTGCTGACGGAGGAGAACCAGGGAACTATGTGGCACCTCATTGCTATCGGATCTACCGCGACCGATGAGGATGTTGCGGAGTATCTGACGTGGACCAATATCGTCCCGGTGTCCTCGCTCCCGTTGACCGGTGGTGACACGACCGCGCGAACCATCGTGCTCGCCGGTGGATGTGTGCTGCTGTTGGCCGGTGTCGCGTGGCTGCTGGCGCGTCGTAGGCGAGTCTGATCTGAATTGCTTGGCCGGGCGGCCTATGCCGCCTGGTCCCGGGGCCGGCCTGTCCCGGCCGGCCCCTGTCCCCTTACCGAATTATTGAGATTTCCCGCTCATCTTCCGTCTTCCCGGATGGGTGGGGGTGTTTGAGGGGAGACGGAGATAACTGAAAACCCATTTTCCAATTAAGTGTCCCGCCCTTTTACGGGGTGGGGGTTAAGGAGAAAAGACAAATGATGAAGGGCATGTTCAAGCGGGCCCTTGGGGTTGTCGCCGCCGCGGCCATGGCCGTGACCGGCATGGCCGCCCTCTCAGGCACCGCCAACGCCGCGAATGGTGATGTTGTCACTACGCCGACGGTGACGTTCACGTTCACCGGTTCTGCCGATCGTCTGAATCACGCGAATCTGACTGCTTACAAGATCGGTGATTTTGTCGAGTACGGTGATATGTGGGCTCTTGAGACTACCACGACCAATGAAACCGCTGTGGAGGCTGCGCTTGTGGCGGCTACCGCGGAGGCTGAGAATACATATGTTCCGGATGGCCCGGGAGGCCTCGATCCGTTGGCGTGGGCCCAGTCTCAGACCGGTGCGATTCTCGGCGCCGACGATACGAGTTGGGGCTATGTGGGCGGCGTGGCCGACAGCGCCGTGCGCGTGTTCGCCGACAATCTTGACGAAGACGCTCTGAGGCCCGTGAGAGACGTTGTGTTCAACAAGAACACAACCGGCGACCCGGCGACCATCACCGTGGATCTGGAGCCTGGTGTGTACGTGTTCTTTGACAGCTCGTCCGATGGTGCGGTCACCCAGGCGGTTCCGATGATCGTGTCGAGCGGCAAGACGGACGGGAACAAGCTCACTTCCGTGACCGAAGAGCCGAGCATCGATGTGAAGAACTTCGCTACCGAGGATCAGACCAAGAACGCAGACGTTGATGCCGTCCATTCGATCGGTGACACCATTGGCTATACGCTGACGGGTTCGATTACCAGCCCGGCGCCGTCGACCTATAAGTTTGTGGACCGTCCGGGGACGGGTCTGACCGTGTTGGCGGACTCGATTCATGTGTATGCTGATAAGGACGACATTACTGAAGTTGACGGTGCCGTGACGGTTCCGGAGAGCGACGTGATGGGCGGTGATGATGTTTCGTTCGAAATCATGATCAATAATCCGTCCGATTATGCAGGCAAGAAGATTACCGTGATCTACCAGGCCGTGGTCAATGATCAGGCGAGCGCCGATACCGTAACCGGACTGGTTAACAGCCTTGATAACTACGGTGATTCGGTGTCCGAGACGGTGACCAAGGACCTCTACGGATTCGGCATCCACAAAACCAACAAGGATAACAAGCCGCTGAACAACGTCACGTTCGAGATTAAGCCCGCGAATAAGGAAGGTACCGCAACTGGCAGTGCGATTAATTTCGTGAAGCAGGATGATGGCGCCTATATGAAGGTCTACGATGTTGACGCGGTCGAGGACGAGTCGACCGTCGTAACGACGGATGACGAAGGTTACATCACCCTCGAAGGCCTTGGTGAGGGCTATTATCAGGTTACGGAGAAAACGAACCCGCATAGCGAGTACATCATGACCGACACTGTTTTCACCGTGCACATCACGAGCGACGGCAAGGTCGAAATCAGCACGCCCGACTCCTGGGGTTTCGCCACCAATGAGGATAAGGACGCGGTTGTTGAGGTGCTGAACATCCGCAACATCACCCAGCTGCCTCTGACCGGTGCCGCGGGCATCACCATGTTCATCGTCCTCGGCCTGCTGATTGCGGGCGCGGGCGTGACCGTGTACATGAAGTCGCGCGGCGTGCGCAACGCCATGCGCGCCTGAGTGCGGGCGGTCCGAGAACCGGTGCATCGCACGCCACAGCGGTCCGGGGCTGACCCCGTGACCGGCTGACCAGAATGGTCGGCACCCTCCTTCGGGAGGATGCCGACCATTCCGCGCATCTCGGCCATCGGTGGCTCGGCGGCAATGCGTCCACCGCTGTTGGTCCATGCGCAATCCCCGGCGACCACCCTGCGGTCCTCATACGCAATCGGCGCGAGACCAACATCAAGCCGCAATCCCGCCACGACATCAACTGTTGCCGCCCCTTCAGCTTCTCCAATCCCACCATCCGCCACCATCCATCATCACCCCTTCCGCGCACCCACACATTGTGCCGTCACGCATACCACAGGTAAGGAGCGCATATGCCACAGAAATCGTCGTCGTTCGGCGGCGGCGCATTCAGCATCCGCGAGGTCGAATACCTCGAATCGCTGCCCGCGGTCGAACGCGTGCGCAGCGGCCGCATCATCTATGCCGAGGACTTCAAGCGCGACTGCATCCGCCGCTACCAGGCCGGCGAATCCCCGGCCGAGGTCTTCCGCAAGGCCGGCCTCGACTCCTCGCTGATCGGCTACAAGCGCATCGAACGCTGCATCGCCCGCTGGAAGCAGACCGTCGACCTCGATGCCGATGCCGACACCAACGCAGCCGCCTCGTCGGACGCCGCCACCAGCCCTGCGGCCGTCGCCAAGCCGCCTCAGTCCCGCTTCGTGGTCGACCCCGACCGCCGCTGGGTGCCGCCGGCGTCGCTGCGCCGCGAGGCCCGCAGCAGCGACGGCCGTCGCCGCTACTACATCGACGACACCGACGATCTCGGCGGCGCCGTCCCCGCGATCCCCGCCGCCTCCGCCATGTCCGCCGGTTCCGCCGCCCCCGCCGTCCGCGAGACGACGCTGCATGTCGACGACGACACCCGCGACCTGATCATCGCCCAGCAGGCGCACCGCATCCGCGAACTGGAGGACCGCATCCGGGCCATAGAGGGGCATCTCGGGGGTATCGGGGGTATGTGCGCGCCGGTATATCATGATGGCGATTCGGCCGCGGACGGCGCCCAACGCGCGCTGCAGGCGGTCTGACGACATGCGCGGCCCGCGAGCGGTACGCGTCGGGTCGCATCCGTGCCCGGGGAGGGAAGTGGTATGTTCGGCAAGCGCAAACAACGCTCGAGGGGGTCCGCTGGCGACGAGCGGGAATCGATGGACCTTGCGGACGTGGCGGACGTCGCCCCCGACGGGGACGCCCCCGAGGCCGGCAGGCCCGTGCGCCGCGCCCGCGGCAGGCACAGCAGCGGCCATGAGTCCGCCGCATTCGTGAAGACTACGCAAGGATTATCGGAAAACGCCGCCGCCGACGGGGGGATAGCTGCCGCGGCTTCGGCAGCGCCGGCGGTGACGTCGGCATCGGCATCACCCGCATCACCCACGTCCACCGCGGCAACAGCAACGGCAACGGCAACCGCAACCGCGGGCTTCGCCGGCACCGACTTCGTCCCCGAACCCTTCGACGAGCTCGTCGACGTCACCGACCTGCGGCAGCGCTACCGCAAGCTCCGCCGCAGCATGTGGACGCTACGCATCATCTCCATCCTGCTGCTCGTGCTCGCCGCATGCGTGATCGGCTACCCGCTGGCCCTGCAATACCAGTCCAGCCAGCGCCTGGCCGAGACCTCCAACGTCGCCGCCCAGACGGTCGCCGGCTGGCCCTACCCGGAGGCCGAGAACGCGCTCGCCGCGGCCCGCGCCTACAACGAGCGGCTCGCGCAGTCCGGCCAGCCGATTCTGGGCGAGGCCAGCGACCCGTTCTCCAGCGACTCCGGCGGCTCGCACGCCTCCGGCGAGGACTCCGCCTCCGCCAACGACGAGGAGTACCAGTCGCTGCTCGACGCGGGCGGCGGCGTCATGGGCACGATCCGCGTGCCGAAGGTCTCCATCGAGCTGCCGATCTACCACGGCACCTCGGAAAGCGCGCTCGCCTCGGGCGCCGGCCACCTGTACGGCTCGTCGCTGCCGGTCGGCGGCGAGAGCACCCATTCGGTGATCACCGGCCACCGCGGCCTGGTCGAGGCGATGATGTTCACCCGACTCGACGAGATGGAGGTCGGCGACATCTTCTACATCGAGGTCATGGGCGAGACGCTCGCCTACACCGTCGACCGCATCACCGTGATCGAGCCGACCGACACCTCGCAGCTCAAGATCGTGCCCGGCGAGGACCGCGTCACGCTGATGACCTGCACCCCGTACGGCGTGAACACGCACCGGCTGCTGGTTTCCGGCGTGCGCGCCACGATGCCCGACCCGGCCCCCTACCTGGACGACGCGCCCGGCGACGCGCGCACAGCGGCGATCATCGCGGCCGGCGCGACGCTGGCGGTCGGCTGGCTGCTGGTCTCGTGGTGGCGGCGCTCGCCGTGGAAGATCATGCGCCACGGCACGACCTGGCCGCGCCACTGGTGACGCCGGGCGCCGGCGTGTCCTTCCGAACCGCCGGCGCTGCCGCAATGTCGGGGGATGATTTCCGGATTATGGAACCGCGGGATTGTCTCGCCGCCGTCGGCTGCACCCCATATGTCGGGGGATAGGGCGAATTCTCGGGGGTGGCTCGGCTCCGCCGACCTCTTTAGCATGGCTTCCATCGGTCAGGGCCGGTGGCGGCGGGCGGCGCTTTTTCTATCCCTTCGCATCGCCGCCGCCCCGGTTCTGATCGTACTACGCGGGGCATCTGCCCCGCGCGGAAAGGAGCTGGGCATGCAGGCCATTGAGTCAGGTGGTGCGCGTGGCGTTGCCGCGTTCGGCGCGGCGTTGGCCCACCGGGCGTGCCCGCTCGCGGGACCGGGCCGTGTGGCGGGAGGGGTTTTCGCCGCGTTGCTGCGTGATTCCGATTCGCCTTCGGATCCGGCGGTCCTCGCCGGGCGCAGAACCGTGGTCGAAGGGGGTATGACGCTCTCCATTGCGCCTCACGGCCGCCCGTCCTTCGGTTGTCGACGCAGTCCGGCACATGCGGGGGCGTGATGGCAGTAGGTGTGTCGGGGTCCTCAGAGTGGTCGTTTATGCTTGTTGCCACGAGCGGTTGGTATGAGGGCGGCGTTGCCGGGTCCGGCCGCACGCGGGGTCGCGCATAGTTCGGGGCATGGCAGGTATGGGGTGTGCCGATGGGGAGTAGTGCAGGTTCGCTGGGAGGGGGCGTGTTCAGCGTACGCGAGGTCGAGTACCTCCAGTCGCTGCCGGCCGTCAAGCGCGTGATCAACGGCCGGATCATCTACGACGGCGCGTTCAAGCGTGAATGCGTGCGCCGCTACCGCAACGGGGAGTCGCCCTCGCGGATTTTCCGCGACGCCGGCCTTGACCCGGATCTGATCGGCAGCAAGCGCATCGAGCGCTGCGTCGCCCGCTGGAAGCGTTCCGTTCCCGACTCCGGCGAGCCGGCCGACGGCGAGCGGTTCGAGAACGAGTCGAACGCGGAGTCCTCGGCGGACGCCTCCGCCTCCGGTTCGAGCTACGCGACTGCGATCGCGTTCGCGCGCTCCGCCCCGGAGAGCCTCAAAAGCCTGTACCTCGACGACTCGGCGTACCCGCCGTTGACGCCGCATGTCAACATCTTCGACGACATCTCCCAGATCGTCATAGCCCAGCAGGCGCGGCGCATCCACGAGCTGGAGCTGGAACTGGAGCGATTGCAGCGCGGCGGCCGTAGGCGTCGGTACAGCGTCGAACGCTCCTGAGGGTCGTGCGCCCGCCGTTCGGCCGCCGGCCGAACCGCGTCGCCGGGGCGACTACGATGGACGGGGAGCCTGGAGACCGCGTCTGGAGTGACATGACTGCATACATGGACCGCAAGGATTTGTCGAACACCATCATCGATGCCGCGCGTGCGCGCGAGATCGCGGACGGCGTGCGCCGCGTGCTCGACCGTATCGCCGCCGCCGAATCCGCCGCCGGCCGCGACGCCGGATCGGTCCGGCTGCTCGCTGCGACGAAGACGCGCGACGTCGGCGAGATCATGGCCGCGATCGACGCCGGCGTGCGCATGATCGGCGAGAACCGCCCGCAGGAGGTCGTCGCCAAGGCCGACGGGCTGCGCGCCGGATGCGCGGAACGCGGGTTCTTACTCGGTGCGGCGGCCGCGGACGGGGGCGACGGCGCCGTGGCCGATTCCGCGCGTCCGCACATCCCGTTCCACCTCATCGGGCAGCTGCAGTCCAACAAGATCGGCAAGGTCCTCCCGGCGGTGGACGCCATCGAATCGGTCGACTCGATCGACCTCGCCGAGAAGATCGCCCGGCGCGCGGTCGCGCGCGGCATCGAGGTCGGCGTGCTGTTGGAGGTCAACGAGTCCGGCGAGGCCTCCAAATCGGGGTGCGACCCGTCCGTCGCGGTCGCGCTGGCCCGGCGCATCGGCACGCTGGGCGGACTGCGCCTGCAGGGGCTGATGACCGTCGGCGCCCACGTGGACGACGAGCGCACGATCCGCGCCGGGTTCGCGCACCTGCGCCGCACCCGAGACCAGATCCTCGCCTCCGGCGCGCCCGGCACCTGCGATTGCCGCGAGCTGTCGATGGGCATGACGCAGGACATGGAGCTCGCCATCGCCGAAGGGGCCACCATCGTGCGCGTCGGCACGGCGATCTTCGGCGAACGCGCGTACAAGTGACGGCGTCTGGCGCCGTCGCGGGGCATGGCGCCGTGACTCAATACATATATAGTATCCGTGGCGCGTGGGGCATGCCGGAGGGCACGCCCCACGCCGGATCGGGCGAGCGGCAAGGAGCATGCGGCATGGCGACTTCGAACGGGGACATCCGCATCCACGCCATCGTGTCCGGACGGGTGCAGGGCGTCGGCTACCGCTACGCCACCGTGGTCGCCGCGCGGCGCATCGGCGTGGCCGGATGGGTGCGCAACCGCCCCGACGGCACGGTCGAGGTGGAGGCGCAGGGCTCCCGCGCCGCCGTCGCGCAGCTGGTCTCCGCGCTGAAGGCCGGGTCGCCGTGGTCGCGGGTCGCGCGGGTCGAGGTCGAGCCGATGCCCGCGGCCGCCGCCGTATCCGACGGCTGGCCCGACCGGTTCCGTCCGTTCTCCGAGCGGTAGGGGCGGATCTGCGTCCTCCGTCCGCCGGCCGTCCGTCGTGTGTTCGCCGCCATCGCGCCGGAGGGCCGCCGGGCGTAGACTGGGGAACCATGAGAATCGCACGTTTTTCGCATAACGATGTTCCGCAGTACGCCTTCGTGCAGACCGACGAAAACGACGGCAAGGACTATCTCGTCGCGCTGGACGGCTACCCGCTGGGCGGCGCGCAGGTCCGGCCGACCGGCGAACGCCACGCGCTCGACGAGGACGGCGTGCGCCTGCTGGCGCCGATCATCCCGTCGAAGATCTACGGGCTGGCCAAGAACTACGAGGCCCACGCGCGGTTCATGAACGACGCCGGGCATTCGGACATCGCCCACGCGCCCGAGGAGATGATGATCTTCATGAAGCCGTCCACCGCGGTCATCGGGCCGGACGACCCCATCGTCATCCCGCCGGCGTCGCATGACATGAACTTCGAGCCGGAGGTCGCGGTCGTCATCGGGCGCATCGCCAGGAACGTGCCGGTCGACAAGGCCATGGACTACGTGCTCGGCTACACCTGCGTCAACGACGTGACGCTGCGCGACCTGCAGGCGCTCGACCCGATGTGGACGCGCGCCAAGGGGTTCGACACCTCCTGCCCGCTCGGCCCGTGGATCCAGACCGAGCTGGACTGGCGCGACGCGAAGATCTCGTTCACGCTCAACGGCCAGGACGTGCCCGAGGCGAGCGGCACCACGGCCGATCTGATTCACGGCATCCCCGAGCAGATCGCCACGATCTCCAGCTTCGCGACGCTGCTGCCGGGCGACGTGATCCTGACCGGCACGCCGTATGCGTCGGGCACGCTGCGTCCCGGCGACGAGGCCGTCGTGCATGTCGAGGGCATCGGCGACCTGCGCAACGTGGTCGTGGGCGGCAGGTGAACCCGCGCCGCGCGGCGACGTGGACGGCATCGGTGCATGGGGCCGTCTCCGGGTGGACCGGAGGCGGCCCCCGTCTATATGTATGTATGCGTGATGGGCGAGGGGCTGTTTCGGTGCCTGTGCCGGTATCTGTCTTGAATGGATTTCGGGGTGAAGGCGGGGATTGGCCGTTCGTTGGGGAACGCGATGGTCCGGGGTTGTCGTGTGCGGAATCGGGGCGATCGGGCGCCGTTCGCCTGGCGGGTGATGGCGATGGCGGCGTCGGCGTGCGTCGCGGTATTGGGCGTTGGGTGGCCGGCCGTAGCGGGGCGGCCGTGGCGGGTGGGCGGCTGAGGTGGGATGGGTGTTCGGTGTGTGTTTCGGCCCGCGGGAGGAGGTATTCGTCTTAGGTGTAGCGGATTTCGGGACCTGCGGACATCCAAATGGCTTATGTGAGGCAGCCTGGCGCGGATGCCCCGGGTATGAGCGGCGGAATGGCGCCATCCATACCCGGGGTGTTCCCGGCCGGATGCCTCACCTAACGCAGATGGATGTCTGCAAGGCCGCAAATCTGCTACAGCTAGTCCAAGAGCCGTGTCGAAAGGCGTCCGAGGGCGCGTGTTGCGCGGCGATGACACGATTTCACACCAAAATCAAAACTTGAGTCAAAAACACTCAACTTTTGGGAATAGATGGCATCGAATGCCGGTTGACCATATCAGACAGTGAGGGTCGCGCCCATGTCTGCCCGGTACAGCGCCGCGGCGGGGCGCGACGCAGGAGGATGATATGGAACAGAAATTCACGACGATGGCCCAGGAGGCGATCGGCGATGCGATCCAGAGCGCGGCGGCCGCGGGCAACGCCCAGGTCGAGACGCTCCATGTCATGGACGCGCTGCTCCGCCAGGAGAACGGCGTGGTCCCCGGCCTGATCCAGGCCGCCGGCGGCGACCGGCAGCGCATCGGCGCCGAGGTGCGCAACGCCCTGGTGGCGCTGCCGAGCGCAAGCGGGTCCACCACGTCGCAGCCGCAGGCGAGCCGCCAGCTGACGGCCGCCATCGCCCAGGCCGAGAAGGAGATGCAGTCGATGGGGGACGAGTACGTCTCCACCGAGCACCTGCTGATCGGCATCGCGGCCAGCGCGCCGAACCAGAGCGCGGATATCCTCAAGCGCAACGGGGTCACCCCCGAGGCGCTGCGCAAGGCCGTGCCCGGCGTGCGCGGCGGCGCGAAGGTCACCAGCCCGGACGCCGAGGGCAACTACAAGGCGCTGGAGAAGTACTCCACCGATCTGACCGCCCAGGCGCGCGACGGCAAGCTCGACCCGGTGATCGGCCGCGACCAGGAGATTCGCCGCGTCATCCAGATCCTGAGCCGGCGCACCAAGAACAACCCGGTGCTGATCGGCGAGCCCGGCGTCGGCAAGACCGCCGTCGTGGAGGGGCTGGCGCAGCGCATCGTGGCCGGCGACGTGCCGAGCACGCTGCAGAACAAGCGCCTGATCTCGCTGGACCTCGGCTCGATGGTCGCCGGCTCGAAGTACCGCGGCGAGTTCGAGGAGCGCCTCAAGAGCGTGCTCAACGAGATCAAGAACGCGAACGGCCAGATCATCACGTTCATCGACGAGATCCACACGATCGTCGGCGCGGGCGCCGCCGAGGGCTCGATGGACGCGGGCAACATGCTCAAGCCGATGCTGGCCCGCGGCGAGCTGCGCCTGATCGGCGCGACCACGCTGGACGAGTACCGCGAGAACGTCGAGAAGGACCCGGCGCTGGAGCGTCGCTTCCAGCAGGTGTACGTGGGCGAGCCGTCCGTGGAGGACACGATCGCGATCCTGCGCGGTCTGAAGCAGCGCTACGAGGCCCACCACAAGGTCACGATCGGCGACGACGCGCTGGTCGCGGCGGCGACGCTGTCGAACCGGTACATCTCCGGCCGTCAGCTGCCGGACAAGGCGATCGACCTGGTCGACGAGGCGGCCGCGCATCTGCGCATGGAGCTCGACTCGCAGCCCGAGGAGATCGACGAGCTGCAGCGCAAGGTCACGCGTCTGGAGATGGAGGAGATGCAGCTGAAGAAGGCCGAGGACCCCGCGTCCCGTGAGCGCCTGGAGAAGCTGCAGGCCGATCTGGCGGACACCCGCGAGAAGCTGGGCGGCCTGACCGCCCGCTGGGACGCCGAGAAGGCCGGCCACAACAAGGTCGGCGACCTGCGCGCCCAGCTCGACGCCAAGCGCGTCGAGGCCGACAAGGCCGCGCGCGAGGGCGACCTCGAGAAGGCCAGCCGCATCCTGTACGGCGAGATCCCGGCGATCCAGAAGGAGCTCGCGGCGGCGGAGCGCGCGGCCGACGAAGCCGATGCGAACGGCGAGACCATCGAACCGATGGTCCCGGACCACGTCGACGCCGATTCGGTGGCCGAGATCGTCTCGGACTGGACCGGCATCCCCGTCGGCCGCCTGATGCAGGGCGAGAACGAGAAGCTGCTCCACATGGAGGAGTACCTCGGCAAGCGCGTCATCGGGCAGAAGGAGGCCATCCAGGCGGTGTCCGACGCGGTGCGGCGCTCGCGTGCCGGCATCTCCGACCCGAACCGCCCGACCGGCTCGTTCCTGTTCCTCGGGCCGACCGGCGTGGGCAAGACCGAGCTCGCCAAGGCGCTCGCCGACTTCCTGTTCGACGACGAGAAGGCCATGGTGCGCATCGACATGAGCGAGTACATGGAGAAGTCCTCCGTGTCCCGCCTGATCGGCGCGGCCCCGGGCTACGTCGGCTACGAGGAGGGCGGCCAGCTCACCGAGGCCGTGCGTCGCCGTCCGTATTCGGTGGTGCTGTTCGACGAGGTCGAGAAGGCGAACCCCGAGGTGTTCGACGTGCTGCTGCAGGTGCTCGACGACGGCCGCCTGACCGACGGCCAGGGCCGGACCGTGGACTTCAAGAACACGATCCTGATCATGACCTCGAACCTCGGCTCGCAGTTCCTGGTCCAGCCCGACCTGGATGACGAGGCGAAGCGCAAGGCCGTGATGGACGCCGTGCACATGCAGTTCAAGCCCGAGTTCATCAACCGTCTGGACGAGCTGGTGATCTTCCATCCGCTCACCCGCGAGGAGCTCGGCGGCATCGTCGACATCCAGGTCGCGCAGGTCGCCGCGCGCCTGACCGAGCGGCGCATCGCGCTGGACGTGACCGATTCGGCGCGCGAGTGGCTGGCCAACACCGGCTACGATCCGGCGTACGGCGCCCGTCCGCTGCGCCGTCTGGTGCAGAGCGAGGTCGGCGACCAGCTGGCCCGCATGCTGTTGGCGGGGCAGGTCCACGACGGCGATACGGTGCTCGTCGACCATACGGGCGGCGAACATCTGGAGCTGTCCGCATGGGCGAGCGACAGGCTGGTCGACGACGACGTCACGATCGACGACGTGACCGAGGACGAGTGATCGGCGGCCGGCGCCCTGTCGGCGACCGGTGGGCGGTTGGCGGCCCGTCGGTCGGTGCCGGCTGGGCGCCGGGTCGGCTGATGGTTCGGTCGATTCGGATGTGGCGTGGCGGTTCGCGCTGGGTGCGGGTCGCCCCGCCTGTTTTGTCCGCCTGTCCGCCGTGCGTCGGCGGCGTGCGCGTCGTGGGCGTGACGTCGGTCCGGTGCGTGGCGGGGCGATTCGCGCGGGCGTGCGAACCGTCCCGTCTGTTTGTTTGCCTGTCCGTCTGTCCGCCGTGCATTGGCCTGTCCGTATGTTCGTCTGCTTGCCGCGGCGGTCCGGGCGTCGGCGGTGCGGCGCCGGTCCGGTGCGTGGCTGGGCGATTCGCGTCGGGGCGCGGGCGGCCTGCTTGCCATCCGGCCGCCGCCCGACCGCCTGGCGGGTCGTCGGCGCGTCGCGTCCATGCCTCCCGCTTCAATAGAACATATGTTCGATTCTGTGGTGATGCCGCTGCTGTTGGCGGTGATGGTGCTGATCGGCGCGGCGGTGGGGGCGCTCGCGGGCTTCGCCGTGGGCAAGGCGCGCGGCCAGGAGGCGGCGCGTGCGGTCAAGTCGTATGAGCTGGACGCGGCGAAGACCGAGAACGACACGGTGCGCCACGAGAACGCCGCGCTGAACGCGCAGGTGTCGGAGTACCGCGCCCAGATCGACGGGCTGACCCAGCAGCTGTCGTTCGTCAAGTCCCAGCTGGCGCAGGCCCAGCAGGCCGAGCAGGTGCGTCTCCAGCACGAGCGCGAGCGCATGCTCGCCGACGAGGAGTCGAAGCGCCGGAAGCAGAAGCAGAGTCTCGACGAGCAGAGCAAGGTGCTGTCCGCGCTGGCGCCGGTCCAGAAGAACCTCGACGCGCTCCAGCAGAAGGTGGCGCAGATCGAGGAGGGGCGCAAGCAGGAGATGGGCGCGCTGAGCGAGCAGCTCAAGGGGCTGGGCGAGCAGCAGGCCCGGCTCGACAAGGAGACCAGCTCGCTGTCGGCCGCATTGCGCAACAACAAGGTGCGTGGGGCGTGGGGTGAGGCCCAGCTGCGCAACATCGTCGAGTCCGCGGGTCTGCTGGAGCATGTGGACTTCGACACGCAGGTCGTCGTCGCCGACGGGGACGGGCGCACCCAGCGCCCGGACATGATCATCCACCTGCCGGGCGGCAAGACGATCCCGATCGACGCCAAGGTGCCGTATGCGGACTACCAGCGTGCGTGCGCGATCCCCGAGACGGCCTCGCCGGAGGAGCTGGCCCGCCGAGACGAGCTGCTGCGCGCCCACGCCAAGGCGCTGCGCGAGCACGTCAGGGCTCTGGGAGACAAAGCCTACTGGAAGGCGTTCGACACGGCGCCGGACTTCGTGGTGGCGTTCATCCCCAACGAATCGCTGCTGCAGGCGGCGCTGGAGACCGACCCGACGCTGATGGACGACGCGTTCTCGCGCAAGGTCGCGCTGACCTCGCCGGTCACGCTGTGGGCCGTGCTCAAGTCGGTGGCCTACGCCTGGCAGCAGCAGAGCCTGACGGACGACGCGAAGGAGCTGTTCGACCTGTCGCGCGAGCTGTACGAGCGCTTCGCGGTGCTTGGCGGCTACGCGGGCAAGCTGGGGTCGGCGATCACCAAAACCGTGGGGGCCTACAACCAGTTCGTCTCCTCGTTGGAGTCGCGTGTACTGGTCACCGCCCGCAAGCTCCAGAAGATCGACCAGAACAAGGTCATCGCGCCGGTGGAGATGATCGACTCCGGCAAGGGCGACGTCAAGGAGCTGACCGCCCCCGAGGTGTTCGAGTCCCAGCAGTAACGGTCCGGCGGCGTGCGGTCCGGCGGCGTGCGGTCCGGCGGCGTGCGGTCCGGCGGCGGCGCGCCTGCGTGCCTATCGCCCGTAGGCGGGCGAAGGCGGGCGGTCCCGACGTCGGCGCGATGGGCAGGATGTCGGCCATGGCGATATCTATCTTCTGGGGCGGTCCCGGCGGCGATGCGATGGTCTTGATTCAGCGGTGGCGATGCGCATCCCTTGGCCTGCCGGACGGGCTCATGGCGAAAGAATGATTCCCGGAGGCAGCGATGCGCCGGGCCTGATCCATCCGTATCGGGATTCGCTGTCTGGGCGTGGCCGGCCAGTCGGTCGTGCTCGGCTTGGTCCATCCGTACCGGGATTCGCCGTCGGCTATGGGCGGGCGCGGCTCCGGGGCGCGCCTGATCCGCCCGCGCCACAATCCGCTTTGGCGGCGCATGGCGATACTCTGGAACCATGACCGAAGAGAACAAGCCCACAAGCGCCATGCCCGCCATCGCCGACGCGGATTTCGCGATGATGGAACCCCGCGAGCAGCTGGCGGCCCTGCTGCGCGCCGACATGCAGGGCAAGCCGTTCAGCGAACTGTCCTCCGTCCTGTTCGACCATCGGGGCGCCTCGATCGTCGGGCACATCCTGCTCGACACGCTGGAGGAGCAGGGGTATTCGGTCGACGACTTCGACGCGGTCGGCGCCCTGACCGCGGCCGCGGTGCCGCTGGTCGGCGCGATGATCCAGGCGGCCGCCTCGCGCGGCGAGGATCTCGACGGCTTCGTCATGGACTTCGTCTACCCCTCGATCAAGGGGCCGAGCATCGCCGGCAGGCGCGTCATCCTGCTGGATTCGTGGCTGTCCGAGAAATCGTATGTGCAGACCTCCTCGCTGGTCACGCTGCGCAACGGCAACGAGCTGAGCCTGGACTTCGGCGTCGTCGACGCGCAGGGCGCGGAGGTGGTCGCGGTCGCCTCGCTGATCGGCGGCGTGGACATGACCGACCCGACCATCACCGTGATCAACCCGGTGAACGGCGAATCTCGCGAGCTGCCGTTCGTCGAGGTGTTCCGCGAGTCCGAGCTCCGCGGGCCCGTGCCCGGCGGGTCCGGGGCGGACGAGCCTGCGCACGGCGGGTCCGAGCCCCGCGACTGACCGAAGCGCGACGCCATGCACGAGCCCAATCCGATCTCGCTGGCCGCCAAGGCCTCCGACGAGCCGACCTTCCGCGAGGTCGGCGTCGGCCCGTGGAGCCAGACCCACCCGGGCGAGCCCCGTCCGGACGACCCGGCGTCTCCGTGCTATGACGCGCGGTACGACACCGCGCTGCTGGACGAGGGCGACCGTCGCAACGTGCTCGACCGCTACCGGTACTGGACGGTCGAGGCGATCAAGGCGGACCTCGACGCCCGCGGCCGTCACGGGTTCGACGTCGCGGTGGAGAACTGGACGCACGATTTCAACATCGGCTCGATGGTGCGCACCGCCAACGCCTTCGCGGCCTCGCACGTCTACATCGTCGGCCCCCACAAGTGGAACCGCAAGGGCGCGCTGATGACCGAGCTGTACCAGCACGTCGAGCACCGCGCCACCATCGAGGACCTCATCACGCAGTGGCGCGCCGGCATCGCCGACGAGACCGCCGAGCTGGAGGCGCGGCTGGCCGCCTCGGCGCCGGACCGCGACGCGTTGTGGGCCGGCGCGCGCGCCGGCGGCATGGAGCATGTCGTCGGCGACGCCGCGATGGAACAGGTCGAGCTCCGGGACCGGCTGAACGTGTTGCGCCGCGCCCGGGTCGTCGCGCTGGACATCATCCCCGGCGCCGTGCCCATCGAGACCTACCGGTTCCCGGAACGCTGCCTGATGCTGTTCGGCGCCGAGGGGCCCGGCCTGTCCGAGAAGGCCGTGTCGATGGCCGACGACGTGGTGTACATCTCGCAGTTCGGCTCCGTGCGTTCCATCAACGCCGGCGCGGCCGCGGCCGTCTCGATGCACTGCTGGATCGCCCAGCACGCCGTCCGCCCCTGACCGAGAGCGCCGACCCCGGGCGGTCATCGGTTCAACATCATCGGAATGCCGTTCACACCCGACCGGTGCCGGGGCGGGACGGCATCACGGCCGTCGTCCGCGTCCGTCGGATTCCGGGCCGGCATCTCGTTGATGATTCGCGCGGTGACGAGTCGTGTGTGGGGATCATGCGGGGTCGGGGCCGACGAACCGTCGGGTGACAATCTCGTGCGTGAGTCGCGCGGGCCGGGTCGGCGAGCAGCCTGATGATAATCGTGCGTGGGAATTACGCGGGCGCGTCGGCGAACCGTCCTGCGACAAGTCGCGTGTGGGAATCCGCGGGACCGGTGCTGATGAACCGTCGGACGACAATCGTGCGGGAATCATGCGGACCGGGCCGATGAACCGTCAGTCGACAGTCCCATGTGGGAATCACACGGACGGGTCGGCAATCTGTCCTATGACAAGGCGTGTGTGGGGACCATGCGGGACTGGACTGACAAACCGTTCGGCGACAAGTCGTGTGCGGGGACCATGCGAAACCGGGGATGGTGTCCCCGTGCCCGCGGCTACCGGTGACGAGTCGTACACGTGGAACCGTGTTCCGACAACGAATCACATGCATGAAACAACATCCCCGCACCTGCCTCCCACGCCGTCATGCAGGCGGAATCGCATACGCACGTATCCCGGAGACGCGGTCGCGCCGATCATGCGTCGGTGCACATTCGTTACCGCGTCTGCGACATAGGTGCCATGGGGATGCCGCCAGTCGGTACAAGAGTGTAAGTCGCTGTAACGAATGTGCTCTCGGCATGCCTCATGTCTTATGTCATGCGCCTTATGACTCGTGCTTCATGTCTTGTGGCTCACGTCTCATGCCGTATGCCTCATGTCTCATGATTTGTGATTCATGCCTCATTGTGCTTCGTGTCTCAGAGCTGTGCCTCGCGCCTTGTTCCTCATTCCTCACGACCAGTGTCTCGGGCCTCATGCTGCATGCTTCGTGACTTGTTCCTCATGCCTCATGATTTGTGTCTCATGCCTCCCATCGTGCCTCGTGTCCCAGATCCGTGTCTCGTGCATCGTGTCCCGTGACCTGTGCTTCGTGACTCATGTCCCGTGCCCTACGGCCCGCCATCATGCCCCAGCCCTCGCGGGCCGGCATGTTCCCGTGCCCGGACATGCCCCGTACCTTGTCGCTGCTGCCCACCCCCATGGTGCCCCGCCCTCGCAGACCGGTGCGTTCCGTGCGTATACCGGCCATGCGTCCGTGTGCCCGACCCGGATCAGGACGCAGCCCCGAGCGATGCCATGACGTCGCTCGCGCCCGTGCCCCGGTCGGAATTCCGGCCGGATGCGGCATGGCGTCTCCCCGTCATCCTCCGCCTGAGTCATCCCCAACACGCCGGAACCGTTTCTCTGCGTCCACAACGCCCCTATAGCATGCACGCCGCGCGCCGGAGCGGATAGCGTATCGGGCATGAGAACCAATGCCACGATCCGGCGACTGATCGCCGAGTCGGAACGTGACCGGCGCTGCTGCCACGGGGAGACGCGGGCGGACCGTCGGGCGCTGCGCCGCCGCGCCGTCGCGGGGGAGCTGAAGCGCGTCTACTGCAACACCTACATGACCACATGCCGGTGGAACGAGCTCACGCCGCCGCAGCGTGTGCTCTACACCGCGCGGAGCTTGGGCGTGCGGCACAGGACCTGGGTGTTCGGCGGCCATGTCGCGGTCGCCGCGCATGGCCTGGAGCATCCGTGGAACATCCATGACGGCACCATCGTTATCATGGTCGGTTCGGCGTCGGGGGCGTGCAGCTCGGGGCGGCTGCGCCGCGTCTACGCGCCGAATGTCGCGCCGTGCATAAGGTCCGGCATCCGGGTGACCGGCGTGGAACGGACCCTGATCGACTGCGCGCTGACGTATCCGTTCGCCCAGACCCTGCCGATGTTCGATTCCGCGTTGCGCAAAGGGCTGACCGAAAGCAGGGCCATACTGGCGGCGTGCGGCGTGATGACCCGCGACGTCGGGCCCGTGCTCAGCGCCGTGGCCCATGCGGATGCGCGCAGCGAGAACGGAGGGGAGTCGGAATGCCGTGGCGTGATGCTCGAAGAGGGGTTCGCGCCACCCGAACTGCAGGTGGCGTTCGACTGCGAGACGGGCACCAGACGGGTCGACTACCTGTGGCGCTGCGACGGGGCGGTCATCGCGCTCGAGTTCGATGGGACGCGCAAATACGTCGATCCCGCGATGACGGGAGGCGATGCCATCCGGCAGGTCGTGGCGGACGAGCGCGCCCGCGAGGATCAGCTGCTGCGCGCCGGCGTGACGGCGATCATCCGCACGGATTGGGACGAGGTGCGGGCTCGTGCGCCGTTGGTGCGCAAGCTGCTGGACGCCGGTGTGCCGAGACCCGGAGGCCTGCTGTGATCCGCCGGCATGTCGCGTTCGCATTACCCGCGATGCGGTACCCGCCTCGCATCCGTGTTGCCCCACGCATCCGCGTCGCCCCGCGTCGCCTCGTGCTGCCGGTTTTCGCGCTTGGTCCGCATCCCCTGCGCCACGCATCCGCGTCACCTCGTGTACCCAGCGTCACCTCATGTACCCCGCGCCACCCCGCGCCGCGCCCCGCTTCGCGCCGCCGCATCATCACGCGCGAGCCACGCTTGCCCCGCAGCACTGTCGTGTCGTCGTTCCGCACCATGCTTGACCCTGCATCGCCACCCCGCGCCACCCCCCGCGCCGCGCCGAAAACGGACGGACGCCCCGTCATCTGTCCGATGTCGTGTAGGCTCGGAAGCCATGATAGAGATTGAGGGGCTGTCCAAGCGCTTCGGCGGCAGGCTGGTGCTGGACGATGTCAGCTTCACCGCCGAGGACGGCAAGGTGACCGGATTCCTCGGCCCGAACGGCGCCGGCAAATCGACGACGATGCGCGCCGCGCTCGGGCTCATCGAGCCGGATTCCGGCCGCGCGCTCATCGACGGCAGGCCGTTCCGCGAGCATCCCGCCCCGATGGCCTCGGTCGGCGCGGTGCTCGACGCCAAGTCCGCGCACCGGGGGCGCACCGCCTACGCGCACCTGCGCAGCCTGGCCCTGTCGAACGGCATCCCGTCCAGCCGCGTGGACGAGGTGATGGACCTGACCGGCATCGCGAGCGTGCGCAGGCGCCGCGCCGGCTCGTTCTCACTGGGCATGAGCCAGCGGCTCTCGATCGCCGCGGCGCTGCTCGGCGACCCGCACAACCTGGTGCTGGACGAGCCGATCAACGGTCTCGACCCCGAAGGCGTGAAGTGGGTGCGTGACCTGTGCCGCTACTACGCGGGCCAGGGCCGCGCCGTGCTGCTCAGCTCCCACCTGATGAGCGAGGTGGCGCTCACCGCCGACAACCTGGTCATCATCGGCCGCGGCCGCATCCTGGAGACCACGACCGTCGCCGACTTCGTCGCCGAGCACTCGTCGCGCTCGTTGCGCGTCATCACCCCGGAGCCGGAGAAGCTCCGCGCCATCTTCGCGCGCTCGCCGGAGGTCACGCTCACGCCGATCGAGCGTGAGGCCGGCGACCCGCAGGACGGCGCCGCGTTCCGCATCGTCGGCGCCGACCTGCGGGCCGCGGCCCGCGTGTTCGCCGCCGCGCAGCTCGTCACCTACCTGTTCGTGCAGGAGCACGCCTCGCTGGAGGACGCCTACATGACGCTCACCCATGCGCGCGCCGAGTACCTGGGCCGCTCGCTGGGCGGACCGGCGACTCCGTCGCAGCCGGCGGTCCCGCAACCGATGGATTCGCAGCCGATGGATCCGCGGCCTGCGATCACGCAACCGGCGGATCCGCAGTCGACGGCGTCGCGGTCTGCGCTCCAGCAACCGACGGCGCCGCGGCGCCGTCACGACCCGGCGCCGCCGTCGCAGCCGGCCCCGACACGGCAGGGCCCGGCCCCGGTGCGTCACGACCTGGCCCCGCGCCCGGTCGACCGGCCGAGCTTCATCGTCGAGGACACCAAGGAGGGACAGCGATGACCAGGGGATCGCACGCCGCACATGCCAGGACCGGCCGCACGCCCGCGCCGCGCGCCGTCGCCGTCCGCAGCCGGCTGACCTTCGCCGGCGCGGTGCGCGGCGAGCTGTGCAAGATGCTGAGCCTGAAGTCCACGGCCGTCCTGTCGCTGCTGACCGCGCTGCTGCTGCCGGCAGGCGCCGCGATCATGGCCTGGGCCATCTCGTTCGTCTCGACGATCGACCCGGAGACCGGCCGGACCGTCGCCGACCCTCAGCCGGTCTCGGCCGGGTTCATGTGGTCGTGCGTCTCGGCGTTCGTGCCCACCTGCATGATCGTGACCGGCATCTTCGGCGTCATGGCGGTGGCCACCGAGTACACGACCTCGTCGATCCAGGCCTCGCTGGTCGTCGATCCGCGCCGCGTGATGTTCATGAACGCCAAGGCGCTGGTGGCCGCGGCCATCACCTTCGTCTCATCGCTGGCCGGCCTGCTGCTGGCGTGGTGGGCATCGGCCGCGCTGTTCTCCGCGGGCGGGCTCACGCCGCTGGACGACTCGCAGCGCGCGCTGCCGTGGGTCAGCGTGCTCGGCGGCGCGCTGCTGCTGACGCTGATGACGGTGATGGCGCTGGGCTTCGGCGGCATCTGCCGTTCCACGATGGGCGGCGTGTTCTCGGTCGTGGGGCTGCTGATGATCGTGCCGTCCGCGCTGTCGATGGCGTCGCTGGCCGGCGACGGCTTCGCCTGGGTGCAGTCGGTGGCGCAGTGCCTGCCCGACCGCGCGGCCGCGACCTTCCTGACGGCCGGGGTGGACACGGCGGTGTCCTCGTCGGCGGCGAGCGTGTCGGTCTCGGCGGAGGCGGCGGGCGCGGGAGCGTCGGCGTCGGCGCCCGTCGAGGCCGCGGCCTCGACCGTGTTCGAGCCGACCTGGTGGCAGGGCGGGCTCATCGTCCTGGCGTGGACCGCGCTGATTTACGCCATCGGCGTACTCGTCGTGCGCCGCAGCGACGTGAAATAACCGGCCTTTCCGGCGATCCGGCGTGGTAATTCGCGTGTCACACGGCGCACATATAGTTGAGGGCATGCCAACTTTCACACGCGAAGAGATTATGCATTTGGGCGATCTGGCCCGAATCGCGCTGACCGACGAGGAGATCGGCCGCCTGCAGGGCGAGCTGAACGTCATCGCCGACGCCATCAACACCGTGCAGGAGGTCGCCGGCGACGACGTGCCGCCGACCGCGAACCCGGTCCCGCTGGAGGCGTACCTGCGCCCCGACGTCGCCGAGACCCCGCTGACCCAGGAGGAGGCCGTCTCCGGCGCCCCGGTGTCCGAGAGCGGTATGTTCGTCGCGCCGCGCATCCTGGGGGAGGAGTGAGATGACCGAAGAACTCGTGAAGCTGTCCGCGGCCGAGATGGCCGCGAAGATCCGAGCCAAGGAGGTCTCCAGCCGCGAACTGGTCGAGGCCCATCTGCAGGTGATCGAGGCCGCCGAGCCGAGCATCAACGCGTTCCTGGCGGTGTCCGCCGACGAGGCGCGCGCCCAGGCCGACGCCTTCGACGAGCGCAACGCCAAGGGCGACGCGGAGGGGCTGCCGGAGCTCGCCGGCGTGCCGATCGCCATCAAGGACATGATCGTCACCAAGGGCATCGTGACCACCGCCGCCTCGAAGATCCTCGAGGGCTGGGTGCCGCCGTACGACGCCACGGTGATCGAGAAGCTCAAGGCCGCGGGCATGCCGCTGCTGGGCAAGACGAACCTCGACGAGTTCGCGCAGGGCTCCTCGACCGAGCACTCCGCGTTCGGCCCGACCCGCAACCCGTGGGACACCGACCGCGTGCCGGGCGGCTCGGGCGGCGGCTCGGCCTCCGCGGTGGCCGCGTTCGAGGCCCCGCTGGCCCTGGGCACCGACACCGGCGGCTCGATCCGCCAGCCGGGCGCGCTGACCGGCACGGTCGGCGTCAAGCCGACCTACGGCGGCGTGAGCCGTTTCGGCGCGATCGCGATGGCCAGCTCGCTCGACCAGATCGGTCCGGTGAGCCGCACCGTGCTCGACTCCGCGCTGCTGCAGGAGATCATCGGCGGCCATGACCGCCGCGACTCGACCTCCATCCCGGCCCCGGTGCGCCCGATGGCCGCCGCGGCCCGCGAGGGCATGAGGCGCGACCTGACCGGCATGCGCATCGGCCTGGTCAAGGAGCTGGGCGGCGAGGGCTTCCAGCCCGGCGTGCAGGCCCGCTTCGAGGAGTCCGTCAAGAAGCTCGAGGAGATGGGCGCCGAGATCGTCGAGGTCTCCTGCCCGCACTTCCCGTATTCGCTCGGCGCGTACTACATCATCATGCCCTCCGAGGTCAGCTCGAACCTGGCCCGCTACGACGGCATGCGCTACGGCCTGCGCGTCATGCCCCCGGAGGGCGTGCCGCAGACCGCCGCCAACATGATGGCCTACACCCGCGAGGCCGGCTTCGGCGACGAGGTCAAGCGCCGCATCATCCTGGGCACCTACGCGCTGTCCGCCGGCTACTACGACGCCTGGTACGGCTCCGCGCAGAAGGTCCGCACGCTGATCATCCGCGACTTCGAGCGCGCCTTCGAGCAGGCCGACGTGCTGGTCTCCCCGACGAGCCCGTCCACCGCGTTCAGGTTCGGCGAGAAGATGGACGACCCGCTGGCCATGTACATGAACGACATCGCCACGATCCCGGCGAACCTGGCCGGCACCCCGGCCATGAGCATCCCGTCCGGCCTGTCCGACGACGGCCTGCCCGCCGGCATCCAGTTCATCGCGCCGCAGCAGCGCGACGAGGTGATGTACAAGCCCGCCGCGGCGCTCGAGGCCGCGCTGAACGAGCAGTGGGGCGGCCCGATCTGGCGGTCGCTGGGCACGCCGTGGCTCGAGGGCCTGGACAAGTAAGCATCGGAGGAGCAAGACATTATGGCTGAGAAACTCATGAAGTACGCCGATGCCGTCAAGCAGTTCGACCCGGTCATCGGCCTGGAGACGCACGTCGAGCTGAGCACGAACACCAAGCTGTTCTGCCCGGCGCACGTGGAGTTCGGCGGCGAGCCGAACACGCAGCTGACCCCGGTCTCGCTGGGCCTGCCCGGCTCGCTGCCGGTGCTCAACGAGGCCGCCGTGGACTACGCGATCAAGCTGGGCCTGGCCCTGCACTGCGAGATCGCCGAGTGGAGCCAGTTCGCCCGCAAGAACTACTTCTACCCGGACATGCCGCGCAACTACCAGATCTCCCAGTACGACAAGCCGACCAACGGCAACGGCTACCTCGACGTCGAGCTGGACGACGGCACGATCTTCCGCGTGCCGATCGAGCGCGCCCACATCGAGGACGACGCCGGCAAGAACACGCACGTCGGCGGCGCCGACGGCCGCATCGAGGGCGCCGACCACTCGCTGGTCGACTACAACCGCGCCGGCGTGCCGCTGATCGAGATCGTCACCAAGCCGATCGAGGGCGTGGGCGAGCGCGGCCCGGAGATCGCCGGCGCCTACATGCGCACGCTGCGCGACATCGTGCGCGCGCTGAACATCTCGCACGCCCGCATGGAGCAGGGCAACATGCGCGCCGACGTCAACGTGTCGCTGCGCCGCAAGCCCACCGACCCGTACGGCACCCGCTCCGAGACCAAGAACGTGAACTCGTTCCGCGGCATCGAGAAGACGATCCAGTACGAGATCCGCCGCCAGGCCGCGATCCTGAGCGAGGGCGGCGAGATCCTGCAGGAGACCCGCCACTGGGACGAGGCCTCGCAGACCACCGCCGGCGGCCGCGTCAAGTCGGACGCCGACGACTACCGCTACTTCCCCGATCCGGACCTGGTGATGCTGCACATCACCAAGGAGCATATCGAGCGTCTGGCCGCCGAGATGCCGGAGATGCCGCGCGAGCGCCGCAACCGCCTGCAGGGCGAGTGGGGCTTCTCCGACCTGGAGATGCGCGACGTGGTGAACGCCGACGCGCTCGACCTCATCGAGGCGACCGTCGCCGCCGGCGCGAGCGCCTCGGGCGCCAAGAAGTGGTGGCTGGGCGAGCTGTCGCGCGAGGCGAACGCCAAGGGCGTCTCGCTGGAGGAGCTGCCGATCACCGCGGCCGACGTGGCCGAGGTCGAGAAGCTGATCGCCGACGGCAAGCTCAACGACAAGCTGGCCAAGCAGACCGTGGCCGGCGTGCTGGCCGGCGAGGGCACCCCATCCGAGGTCGTCGCCAAGCACGGCTACCAGGTCGTCTCCGACGACGGCGCGCTGGTCGCCGCCGTGGAGGAGGCCATGGCGGCCAACCCCGACGTGGTCGAGAAGCTCAAGGCCGGCAACATGAAGCCGATGGGCGCGATCATCGGCGCGGTGATGCGTGCCACCAAGGGGCAGGCCGACGCCAAGGCGGTCAACAAGATCGTCATGGAGAAGCTTCACGCCTAGCACACAATGCTTTCAGCAAGTCTTGAGATAGGTAGAATACCGTCGAAAGCACTGTTGACAGCACACGGACAAGGAATGTAAGCAATGTGCCAGAATGCTGAACCTCCATTGGACGAACCGGTCTCACGCGAGCTGCCGGAGCGGATCACGATCCCCCCGATCAGGGGCGAGATGGTGCATCTGCGTCCGGCGGCCGTGGAGGACCTGCCGCGTATGGATGAACTGGGGGCATACTGCGGCGCTTCGCGCATCACCGGCAAGGACGGCCAGGCCGAGCGCGCCGTCGTGCACGCCTGGGTCAGGCGCTCGGTGGCGTGGTCGGAGGGGCGCCCCTCGAGCGAGCTCGGCGTGGGCGACCCCGAGGAGCGGCGCACCATCGCCTGGGCGCTGCTCACCGACGCCGGCCATGACGACGACGGCGTGGTCGACGCCGGTTCGACCGACAACGTCATCGGCATGATCTTCCTGATCGACATCGACGGCTGGTCGCGCTCCGCCCGCATCCAGGTGGTGCTGGGCAAGGACTACCGCGGCCGCGGCTACTCGCGCGACGCGATGCCGCGCGTCATGACCTTCGGATTCGCCCCCGAGCCCGCCGGCCTGGGCCTGCACCGCATCTGGGTGGGCGTGCCGGAGAAGAACACGCGCTCGATCTCCGTCTACCAGTCGCTCGGCTTCGTGCCGTCCGGCACCTCCCGGGACGCCCTGTGGGACGCGGAGAACGGCAAGTACCAGGACCTCATCGTCATGGACACGCTCGCCGACGAGTACGATCCGATCCGCTCGCTCGACGCCTTCGGCATGCACGTGCTGGAGGACAACCCGGGCGTCAAGGAGGCGCTGAGCATGCGCGAGCACTCGGTGTCGATCCGCAAGCATTCGGTCGTCGTGGACAAGGCGCAGGCCGACGCGGGCCGTCCTCAGGAGGCGGCGCCCGAGGCGTCCCCGGCCCCGGCCCCGGCGCGGCGTGGCGTGGACGCGGATGACGCCGCGGCCCCCGAGGCCGTCGCCACGGCCGATGCGACCGGCGAGACCGGCGGCGCACCGGCCGCGTCGGCCGGCTACCGCGAGCCGGAGCGCATCGATGCGGGCCCCGAGGCGTCCGCGGACGCGGACGAGGAGAGCAACTGGCCGTATGGCGCGTCCGAGCGCAAGCCGTCGAAGAACGCCTGGTGGCGTATCCTTGGACGCGGACGCAAACGCAATACGGAAGGTATGTGATGAGTGCCGAGGACCTCGACAACTACGAAACCGATGCCGAACTCGCGCTGTACCGCGAATACCGCGACGTCATCAAGCTGTTCACCTACGTGGTGGAGACCGAACGCCGGTTCTACCTGGCCAACAAGGTGGACTTTAACGTGCGTTCTGCCGGCCAGGACGTCTACTTCGACGTGCAGCTGACCGACGCCTGGGTGTGGGACGTGTACCGCTCCTCGCGGTTCGTGAAGAACGTGCGCATCGTGACCTTCAAGGACGTCAACGTCGAGGAGGTCCAGAAGACCGACATCGACATCCCCGACGACATCCACTGACGGCGGTCCCGCACGGCGGCGGGGCCGCCGGGATCCGCATCCCGCATCGACGGCCGTCGACCCGCGATCGGCGCGGCCGGAACCGGCCGCGTCCGCGCGATGCGTGGCCACATGGTGATGATTCCCCGACCGCAGGTGTGGGGAGCCTGCGTTTTGGGTAAACTATGCGTGATTTCGGAGTACTACAAGGAGAAGAACCGTGACGAACAAGCAGACCGTGGTGATCATCGGCGGCGGCCCCGCCGGTCTGACCGCCGCTTGGGAACTCATCAAGGACGGCGGCGCGGAGCGATACGACGTGACCGTGCTCGAGGCGACCCGCGAATTCGGCGGCATCTCGCGCACCGTCAAACATAACGGCAACCGCATGGACATCGGCGGCCACCGCTTCTTCTCCAAGGACGAGCGCATCATGGACTGGTGGCGCGACGTCCTGCCGCTGCAGGGCGCTCCCAGCTACGACGACAGGAAGCTCGGCCGCCACCACGACCTCGAGCCCGGCGGCCCCGACCCGGAGACGACCGATGCGGTGATGCTCAAGCGCCACCGCGTCTCCCGCATCTACTGGAACCGCCATTTCTTCGACTACCCGATCAGCCTGTCGCCGAACACGCTCAAGGCCATGGGCCCGAAGCTGACGCTGCAGGCCGGCTTCTCGTACCTCAAGTCGATGGTGCACAAGCTGCCCGAGGACAATCTGGAGAACTTCTACATCAACCGCTTCGGCCGCAAGCTGTACTCGATGTTCTTCGAGGGCTACACCGAGAAGCTGTGGGGCCGCCATCCCTCGCAGATCTCCGCCGACTGGGGCGCGCAGCGCGTCAAGGGCCTGAGCGTGGTCGAGGTGCTCAAGAACGCCTTCGCCAAGCTGCTGCCGAAGAAGCAGGACGCCTCGAAGGTCGAGACCAGCCTGATCGAGGAGTTCTGGTACCCCAAGCTCGGCCCCGGCCAGCTGTGGGAGACCGTCGAGGAGCGCTGCGAGAAGGCGGGCGTCAGGGTGGTCACCGACGCGAACGTCGTCGAGGTGCGCCAGGAGGGCGGCCACATCGTCGCCGTCGTGTACGAGGACTCCGAGGGCAACCGCGTCGAGCTGCCCGCCGACGAGTTCATCTCGTCGATGCCGGTCAAGGACCTGGTGAACGCGCTCGGCGAGGGCGCGAAGGACGGCGACAGGCCCGTCCCCGGCGACATGACCGAGATCGCCAACGGCCTGCCGTACCGCGACTTCGTGACGGTCGGCCTGCTGGTCAAGCACCTGCGGCTGAAGAACACCACCGACATCCCCACGCTCGGCAACCCGCCGATCGTGCCGGACTGCTGGATCTACGTGCAGGATCCGGGCTACAAGGTCGGCCGCATCCAGGTGTTCAACAACTGGAGCCCGTACCTGGTCAAGGACGTGGACGACACCGTGTGGATCGGCCTGGAGTACTTCTGCGAGGAGGGCGACTCCTTCTGGAGCATGAGCGACGAGGAGACGACGCGCTTCGCGATCCAGGAGCTGACCCGCATGCGCGTGATCAACGGCCCGCAGGACGTGATCGACTCGCACCGCGAGCGCGTCAGGAAGGCCTACCCGGCCTACTTCGACACCTACGACCGCATGGACGAGCTGGTCGAGTACCTCGACTCGTTCGGCAACCTGTACTGCGTGGGCCGCAACGGCCAGCATCGCTACAACAACATGGACCACTCGATGGCGACCGCGATCGAGGCCGTCGGCAACATCAAGTCCGGCAGGACCTCGAAGAGGAACGTGTGGAGCGTGAACACCGAGAAGTCCTACCACGAGGAGAAGTAGCGGCGTCCCGCACGCCGCCCCGCGCCCGCCCGCCGATCCGCCGGTCCGCCCGGCCCGTCGGCGGGCGTTCGCATACCGGGGCGCCGCACGCCCGTTTCCCGTTGGGCGAACGGGTGCGCGGTGTTGCGTTGGTCGCGGCGGCGTTGTATGGTATTCAGAGTTCTTTCGCGTCGTGTTGAGATGCAGAACATTCGACAGCGGTTCTTCCGCAATCTTTTACCAGCCGTCCTCGGCATGCCCGGTACGGCGAAGGAAAGGTATTAGCAGTGGCAAATAGCCAGAATCTTGAAGATATGAGACTGCCAGAGCTCAAGGAGCTCGCCAAGCAGATGGGGCTTCGCGGCACGTCGACGATGCGTAAGCCGGAATTGCTGGCCACCCTGCAGGCCGCCCGGAGCGGCGGCGAGGCGCCCGAGGGCGTGACCGTCCGCGTGCCGGACGCGCCGGTGAAGACCGCGCCGTCCGAGGCCGCGCCGTCGCAGGAGACCCCGCAGGTCCAGGCCCCGGCCGGACGCCCCGAGCCGGCCCCGGCCGAGCAGGCCGCTCCGGCCGCCGACGCCGTCGACGAGGCGGCGATGCGCGCCGTCCAGGAGGCCGGGCGTGACGGCGAGTCCGCCCGCGGCCAGCGCCGCGAGCGCGACCGCAAGGGCGAGGAGCGTGGCTCCCGCCGCGCCTCGCACGGCCGCCGCTCCGACGACATCGCCGCCACGCTGCTGGACGAGCTGGACCTCAAGCCCGCCGAATCGAAGCGCGACGAGGCCCAGGAGCGCCGCCGCCAGGACGACGACCGGCAGGACGAGGGGCAGCCGATGCGTCGTCGCCGCCGCGGCGGCGAGCAGTCCCGCGGCGAGCGCCGCGAGGGCGGCAAGTCAGCCGGCGAGGGCAACGGCAACGTGCACGATCTCGACGACATCCTCGCCTCGCTGCCCGGCCAGAAGGGCGACGAGCCCGCCGAGTCCGGCGCGGGCGAGGAGCATGAGTTCTCGCGCCGCAGCCGCGGCCGCGACCGCGGCAACGACCGCCGCCAGCAGCGCCGCCGCGGCCGCGACCGCGATCTCGAGGAGCGCGAGGAGCCGCAGGAGGACCTGGTGCCGGTCGCCGGCATCGTCGACGTGCTGGATTCCTACGCGTTCATCCGCACCTCCGGCTACCTGCCCGGACCGAACGACGTGTACGTCTCGATGGGCCAGGTCAAGAAGTACGGCCTGCGCAAGGGCGACGCCGTGCACGGCACGATCCGCCCGCCGCGCGAGGGCGAGCGCCGCAACCAGCGCCAGAAGTTCGTGCCGCTGCAGGCCATCGACTCGATCAACGGCATGAGCGTGGAGGAGGCGGCGAACCGCCCGCAGTTCGCCAAGCTCACCCCGCTGTACCCGCAGGAGCGCCTCAAGCAGGAGACGACGCCGAACAAGCTCACCGGCCGTCTCATCGACATCGTCGCGCCGATCGGCAAGGGCCAGCGCGGCCTGATCGTCTCCCCGCCGAAGGCCGGCAAGACGATCACGCTGCAGAACATCGCCAACGCCATCGCCACGAACAACCCCGAGGTCCACCTCATGGTGGTGCTGGTGGACGAGCGCCCCGAAGAGGTCACCGACATGGAGCGCACCGTGCAGGGCGAGGTCATCTCCTCGACCTTCGACCGCCCGGCCTCCGACCACACGACCGTCGCCGAGCTGGCGATCGAGCGCGCCAAGCGCCTGGTCGAGCTGGGCCAGGACGTGGTCGTGCTGCTCGACTCGATGACCCGCCTCGCCCGCGCCTACAACATCGCCGCGCCGGCCTCCGGGCGCATCCTGTCCGGCGGCGTGGACGCGCAGGCGCTGTACCCGCCGAAGAAGTTCTTCGGCGCCGCCCGCAACATCGAGAACGGCGGCTCGCTGACGATCATCTCGTCCGCGCTGGTCGAGACCGGCTCGAAGATGGACGAGGTCATCTTCGAGGAGTTCAAGGGCACCGGCAACATGGAGCTCAAGCTCAGCCGCGAGCTGGCCGACAAGCGCCTGTTCCCGGCCATCGACGTCAACTCGTCCGGCACCCGCCGCGAGGAGCTCATCACGCCGCCCGACGAGCTGTCGGTGGTCTACCGGCTGCGCCGTCTGCTCGGCGGCCTGGAGCCCGAGCAGGCCTACCAGACGCTGGTGCCGCGCCTGAAGAAGACGCCGACGAACCGCGACTTCCTGGCCGCGATCGTCCAGCAGAGCAACTCCAGCGCCATCAACGGCAACTGACCCGTCCGCCGGCGGAAGCGCCGGCCGGCGACGGAACGACCCGTGCCCCACGATTGTGGGGCACGGGTCGTTCCGTTTTTCGGGATGGCCGGGGACGGCGCGCCGGGGCGACGTGGCCGGAGGTGATGTGGCCGGATGTGGTGTAGTCGAGATGGTGCGGCCGGGGCGACGTGGCCGGATATGCCGCGGTCGAGACGAAGCAGCCCAGCCGGTGCGACCGAGACGGGACGGCCGCGGCGGGGCGTCCCGTCTCTCGGCCCCGTCGCGGGTCACAGACGGGCTCGGACGGGCTCAAGCGGGTTCGGATGGATACCGGTAGGCTCAGGCTGGCTCGGACGAGCTCAGCCGGGCTCGGACGGGTCGCAGACGGATACCGAGAGGCTTGGTCGGCTCAGGCGACCGGCGCCAGGTCGCGGCGTGTGGTGCGGCGGGCCGCGGCGCGCTCGGCGAACGCGCGCATGCGGCGCACGCCCTCGCGCAGCTCGGCGGCGTCGCCCGCGTACGACAGCCGCACGAACCCCGCGCCCTCGTCGCCGAACGCGCGGCCCGGCACCACGGCGACGCGCTCCTCGCGCAGCAGGCGCTCGGCGAACGTCTCGTCGTCCAGCCCGGTCGGGCGCACGTCCGCGAACACGTAGAACGCGCCCTGCGGCGCGGTCGGGCGCAGCGCCTCGCAGCCCTCCAGCCCGTCCAGGACGATGCCGCGTTTGGCGCGGTAGTCCTCGCGCATCGCGACGATCGGGTCGAGCGGCCCGGCGAGCGCGGCCGCGCCGCCGTACTGGGCGGTCGAGTTCACCGAGGAGTGCATGAGCTCGGCGATCTTGCTGGTCTGCTCGATGACCGCGGCGGGGGCGAGCAGGTAGCCGATGCGCCAGCCGGTCATCGCGAAGGTCTTCGACAGGCTTTCGACGATGATCGTGCGCTCGCGCATGCCGGGGACGGCCGCGATCGACGGCGCCGCCGGGATTGCCGGGCGCCACGCGCCGTCCGCGCCGTCCGTGCCGCCGGCGGCCGGGGCCGCGGCGTCCTCGTCGAACACGAACGGGTGGTACACCTCGTCCGAGACGGCCCACAGGCCGTGCCGGCGGCAGACCTCGCCGATCCGGGCCAGTTCGGCCGCCGTGGTGACCGCGCCGGTCGGGTTGCCCGGCGAGTTGATGATGACGGCGCGCGTGCGCGGCGTGACCGCGCTTGCAATGTCGTCGGCGTTCACGCGCATGCCGTGCTCGGGGCGCAGCGCCACGGGCACCGGCACGCCGCCGCACAGCATGACCTCCGCCGCGTACGAGGTGAAGTACGGCGCGGGGATGACGACCTCGTCGCCGGGGTCGACGACGGCCTTGAGCGCCAGGTACAGCCCGATGGTCGCGCCGTCGACGGCCTGGACCTCGGCGTCCGGGTCGTAGCGCAGCCCCTTGACGCGCCGGGTGTAGTCGGCGGCCGCGGCGCGGAACTCCGGGATGCCGAGCACGTTGGTGTAGGTGGTCATGCCCTCGCGGATGGACCGGCAGGCCGCCTCGACGATGTGCGGTGCCGCGGTGACGCTCGGCTCGCCGACGCACAGCGAGATGACGTCGGGCACCGCGTCCACGCGGTCGAAGACGTCGCGGATGCCGGACCGGGGAATGTTCAGCGCGCTTGTTGATAATTTCTGCACAATCCACCTCCGAAAAGTAAAATATTCGATTAAACCAAAAATTATCATAAAAAATATTGCATAGTGCGTCAATGGGGGACACTCCGCGCCCCATCGGCCCCATGTGCCGCGCGCGGCGGCGCCGCGACGTCCACGACGGTCCGCGGCAATCGGGTAAGCTGATGGATGGGAACGACATATGCGGTGCGGCGTATGATTGCGCCGAACATCGGAAGGGGAGGAACCAATGAGCGCATCGAACAACGGCGCCGGCGGCGAGGGCGGCGGTCGCGGGGGCGCGTCCATCGACGCCACCGACGTCCTGATCCTCGACCTGCTGGAGGCCGACGGGCGGGCCACGCTCTCGGAGCTGTCCGAGGCGGCCGGGCTGTCCGTGTCCGCCGTGCAGTCGCGCGTGCAGAAGCTGGAGCGACGCGGGGCGATCAAGGGGTACCGGGCCGTGGTGGACCAGGAGATGCGCGGCCTGCCGATCGGCGCGTTCGTGGCGGTCACGCCGCTCGACTACAGCGAGGAGGCCTCGATCCCGGAGAAGCTCGAGGGCATCCCCGGCATCCTGTCATGCTATTCGATCGCCGGGGCGCCGAGCTTCATGCTGGTGGTCCGCGTGGCCTCGCCGACCAAGCTCGAGGAGCTGCTCAACCTGATCCACCGCACGGTCCCGGTGAGCACCGAGACCACGATGATCCTGCAGACGTACTTCACGCGCTGACCGGCCGCTGCCGCGGGCCGCGGGGGTGGTGCGGTAGTCTGGTGGCATGAGCGATAACGACAGCGGTGACTGGAAGGACACGACCATCGACGCGGCCGAGGCCGCGGCCCACCCCGAGGTGGCCTCGGAGGTCGCGAGGATCAGGCAGCTACGCCAGTCCATCGACAACGTCGACATGGCGGTCGTGGCGCTGCTGGCCGAGCGGTTCAAGTACACGTCGCAGGTGGGGGTGCTCAAGGCGCGCGCCGGGTTCGCGCCGGCCGACCACCAGCGCGAGGCGTACCAGATCGAGCGTCTGCGCCGCCTCGCCGTCGAGGCCGGCCTCGACCCGGAGATCGCCGAGATCTACCGGGAGTTCGTGGTGACCGAGGCGAAGAAGCGCCACCAGCGCATCGCCGACGCCGGCGGCGACCCCGGCGTCCTCGACGTCTTCGCCTGATTCCCGCATGACCTGATCCCCCGTATATGCGAGCAAGGCCGTACGCCCGGGCGTCCCGGGGCGTACGGCCTTGCTCGTTATACGGCCTGCGCCGGCGTCAGCGCTTCGGCTTCCTGGCGGGCGGCTCGCCGAGCTCGCTGCTCTCGACGGTCACGCGCCCGGCCTCCTCGGCGGAGGCGTCGTCGGCGACCTCCCTCTCCACCAGGTCGATGCGGCCCGTCACGCGGCCGGCCTGCGCGACGTCGTCGATCACGGAGCGGATCGCCCGCACGCCGTCGGCGCCGGCGGCCAGCGTCGCGCCGAGGATCGGGGTCTTCATCGAGACCTTCGCCTCCGACTTGATGCGGCGCAGCTCGGCCAGAGCCTTGCCGGCCCAATCGAGCGTGTCCGGAGCGGCGTCGCCGGCGGCCTGCGCGTAGACGGCCGCGTCGGGCCATGCGGCGCGGTGCACCGAGCCCTCGCCCTCGTGCATCCAGCTCCACACCTCCTCGGCGGCGTAGGGCAGGTACGGCGCGAACAGGCGGGCGAACGCGTCGAGCGCCAGGCCCAGCGTGGTGCGGGCCGAACGCACGTCGGCCTCGGCCGGCGCGGCTCCGGAGGCGTCCGGGGTGCCGTAGGCGCGGTTCTTCACCAGCTCGATGTAGTCGTCGCAGAACTGCCAGAAGAAGCTCTCGATGGTCTCCAGCGCCTTGGCGTGCTCGTACTCGTCGAGCGCCTTGGTGGCCTGGCGCACCACCAGGGTCATCTTGGCCATCATCGCGCGGTCGAGCGGGTTGGTCACGTCGGCCGGGTCCCACGCGGCCGAGGCGGCCTCGCCGACGTGGTGGCTCTCGTCCTCGCGGCCGATCGCCAGCGCGAACTTGGTGGCGTTGAGCAGCTTGATGGCCAGGCGGCGGCCGATCTTCATCTGCCCCTCGTCGTAGGTGGCGTCGAGGCCGAGCTTGGCGGAGGCGGCCCAGTAGCGCACCGCGTCGGCGCCGAACTTGTCGATCGGCTCGTTCGGCACGACCACGTTGCCCTTCGACTTCGACATCTTCTTGTGGTCGGGGTCGAGGATCCAGCCCGACAGCGTCGCGTGCGCCCACGGCAGGCAGCCGTTCTCCAGATGCGCGCGGTCGACGGTCGAGAACAGCCAGGTGCGGATGATGTCCTGGCCCTGCGGGCGCAGGTCCATCGGGAACGTGGCGCGGAACAGCGCCTGGTTCTCCTCGCCGGGCTCCTCCCAGCGGGTCACGATCTGCGGGGTGAGCGAGGAGGTCGCCCAGGTGTCCATGATGTCCGGCTCGGCGGTGAAGCCGCCGGGCACGTCGCGCTGCGACTCGTCGTAGCCCTCCGGCACGTCGGTCGTCGGGTCGATCGGCAGGCGGTCCTCGCCCGGCGTGATCGGGTGGTCGTAGTCCGGGGTGCCGTCGGCCTTGACCGGGTACCACAGCGGGAACGGCACGCCGAAGAAGCGCTGGCGGGAGATCAGCCAGTCGCCGTTCAGGCCGTTCACCCAGTTCTCGTAGCGCACGCGCATGAAGTCGGGGTGGAACTCGAGCTCGCGGCCGCGCTCGATGAGCTCGGCGTTCAGCTTGGCGTCGGTGCCGCCGTTCTTCAGGTACCACTGGCGCGAGGTGACGATCTCGAGCGGCTTGTCGCCCTTCTCGTAGAAGTTCGTCATACGCGTGGTCGGGGTCGGCTCGCCGTCCAGGTCGCCGGACTCGCGCAGCGCGTCGACGACGATCTTGCGCGCCGAGAACGTGGTCTTGCCGGCGGTCCGCGCGAACAGCTCGCGGCCGGCCTCGTCCTCGATCCAGTCCGGGACGTCCATGACGATGCGGCCGTTGCGCTGGATGATCGAACGCAGCGGCAGGTTCAGGTCGCGCCACCACTGCACGTCGGTCACGTCGCCGAAGGTGCAGCACATGGCGATGCCGGCGCCCTTGTCCATCTCGGCGGCCGGGTGCGCGAGGATCGGCACCCTGACCTTGAACAGCGGGGAGTAGACGTACTGGCCGAAGTACGGCCGGTAGCGCTCGTCGTCCGGGTTCGCGATCAGCGAGGTGCAGGCCGCGAGCAGCTCGGGGCGGGTCGTCTCGATGTAGATCGGGGTGCCGTCCTCGAAGTGGAACGCCACCTTGTGGTAGAAGCCGGGGTACTCGCGCGACTCGAGCTCGGCCTGGGCCACCGCGGTCTGGAACGTCACGTCCCACAGACCCGGGGCCTCCTGCTGGTAGGCCTCGCCGCGCGCCAGGTTGCGCAGGAACGCCTTCTGCGCGACGCGCTGCGGGTGCTCGCCGATGGTGTGGTAGGTCTGCGACCAGTCGATCGACAGGCCGAGCTTGCGCCACAGCGCCTCGAACTGCCGCTCGTCCTGGGCGGTCAGCCGCTCGCACAGCTCGATGAAGTTCTTGCGGCTGATCGGCACCTGGTCCTTGGCGTCGATCTTCTTGCCGTCGGTGCCCTCGAACGGGGGCTTGAAGTCGGGATCGTACTTCAGCGACGTGTCCACGCGCACGCCGTAGTAGTTCTGCACGCGGCGCTCGGTGGGCAGGCCGTTGTCGTCCCAGCCCATCGGGTAGAACACGTCGTAGCCGCGCATGCGCTTGTAGCGGGCCACCACGTCGGTGTGCGTGTAGGAGAACACATGGCCCACATGCAGCGACCCGGACACCGTGGGCGGCGGGGTGTCGATGGAGTACACGGCCTTGCGGTCGCGGGTGCCCCGGAACCTGTAGACGCCGGTGCCGTCCCAGACGCCGCGCCACTTGTCCTCGAGGCCGTCGACGCCCACCTTGTCGGGCAGGGGCGTCAGATGCGCGTTGATGATGTTGTCTTGGCTCTCAGTCATAAGGGCTAGTCTAGAAATCCGTTGTGACAACGGCCCCGGCGGGCTAGCCGAGCGTCACGCCGGACAGCGGCAGCCAGGACTCGACCATGTTGGTCGGGTATCCGGTCAGCCGGGGCTTGGCCGCCACGTACGAGTTGCAGGAGTACAGCCAGTCGCTGGCCGCGTCCTGGCTGACGGTCCGCGCGAACGCCGCCATGCCGCTGATGTAGTCCGCCTCGTTGGCGGCGGAGGTCGCCGCGTCGTACTGCTCCTGGGCGACGGCGTCGGTGTAGTGGGAGAACGACGAGGGGTCGGCGTACGCGTCGGCGGTGTCGTCGCCGGTCACCGTCATGATCGTCATGTCGAACTGCCGCGCGTCGATGGTCGTCCGGTAGTCGGCCTCGTCGAGCACCTGCACCGTGACCGGCACGCCGCCCTGCTCGATCTGCGTCTCGATCGCCTCGGCGAGGTCCTGGTGGCGCTCCTGCACGACCAGGCGCAGGCCGTTGTTGTAGTAGCCGGTGCCGAAGTACGAGGCGAGCGCCGCGCCCTGGTCCACGTCGTGCGGGAACAGGCCGGTCAGGTCCTCGTAGCCCGGGTCGAGCGGGCCGATCGGGCCTCCCAGCGCCTCGGCGGCGCCGGGCTGGGTGTTGGCCAGCGTCTCGTTGTCGACCAGATAGCGCAGCGCCTGGCGCATGCGCGAGTCGGAGAGGATGGAGTCGGCGTCGTTGTTGAACGCGAGCACCGTCTTGGACAGGCTCTGCCCGGCCGCGACGTTCAGCGTCGGGTCCTCGCTCAGCGTCTGCGCGGTGGACGCGCTCAGCGCCACCGCCATCGTCGCGTCGCCGTCGTGCAGCGCCGTCACCATGTCGTCCTCGTCGGCGTAGTAGCGCAGCGTGATCGTCGCGGTCGCCGCCTGGTCGCCCCAGTACGCGTCGTTGCGCCGCAGCCCGATGCTCACGCCGGTGCGGAAGTCCCCGACGGTGAACGGGCCGGAGCCCACGGCCTGCCGCCCGTAGTCGATGTCGGCCTCGGCGTCGTACACGATGCCGGCCCGCCCGGCCAGCGACCGCAGCAGCCTGGGATCGGGCCGGCTGAGCGTGACGACGACGGTCGAGCCGTCCGGGTTGCTCACCTCGCTGAGCCGCGTCAGGTCGTCGGCGCCCTGGTAGGCGTGCTGCACGATCTGCTGCAGCGACCAGACCACGTCCGAGGCGTCCAGCGCGTCCCCGTTCGAGAAGCGCACGCCGTCGCGGATCGTGAACGTGTAGGTCAGCCCGTCCTCGGAGACCTCCCAGCGCTCGGCGAGCCCGGGGGAGAGCGTGTTGTCCTGCTGGCGCGCGACCAGCGTCTCGTAGACGTTGCCCAGCAGCGCCTGCTCGACGGCCGTGTCCGCGTCGGTGCGGATGTCGAGCGACGACGGCGCGCCGACCAGACCGACGGTGACCGACGAGTCGGAGGTCACCGAGGTGACGTCTGGCAGCAGGTCGCGGTGCCGCAGCACCGACCAGCCGAGCCATACCAGCAGCCCCAGCGCCGCCGTGATCGCCACGAACACCGCCCACCTGCGCAGCGAACCGTTCCTGTTTCCGTGCATGGTTCCGAGTCTAGCCGCAGATGCCGGGTCCTGGGGACGCGTTCGGGGAGCCGCCGGGGAGAAACCGATGAATTCTTAGGAGACGCCCATGCCGCTTTCGGCGCTTGGACAGGTCGCTCTCAGCGGGCAGCCGCCGCACGCCGGCCTGCGCGCATGGCAGGTGGCGCGCCCGTGCAGGATCAGCCGGTGCGACAGGTCGGTCCACTCCCCGGGCGGGAAGCACGCCGTGATCTCGCGCTCGATGCGCACCGGGTCGGGCGGGTCCGCGGCCCAGTCCTCGCGCCAGCGCAGGCGCCCGGTCACGCGCATGACGTGCGTGTCCACCGGGAATCCCGGGACGCCGAACGCGTTGCCGAGCACCACGTTGGCGGTTTTGCGCCCCACGCCCGGCAGCGTGACCAGCTCCTGCATCGTGGAGGGCACCTCGCCGCCGAAGCGCTCGACGATCCGCCGCGCGAGCCCGATGACGTTGCGCGCCTTGGCGTGGTGGAAGCCGATCGGGTGGATGATGTCCTCGACCCGCTCGGGGTCGGCCGCGGCCAGCGCCTCGACGTCGGGGTACTCGGCGAACAGCGTGGGGGTGACGGTGTTGACCCGCCGGTCCGTGGTCTGCGCGCTGAGCACGGTGGCCACCAGCAGCTGCAGCGGCGTCTCGAAGTCCAGCGCGCAGCGCGGCTCGGGGAAGACCTCGCACAGGATGGCGTACTCGTCGTGCATGCGCGCCAGGCGCGCCCGCTTCGATTCCCTCGGCATGGCCGGCACGCCCCTCAGGCGTCGCGCCGCGCGTCGGCCGCCGACGCGTCGGCCTCGGGCGGGTCGAAGCGGTAGCCGACGTTGCGCACCGTGCCGATGAGATGCTCGTACTCGCCGCCCAGCTTGGCGCGCAGGCGGCGGATGTGCACGTCGACCGTGCGGGTGCCGCCGTAGTAGTCGTAGCCCCACACCTCCTGCAGCAGCTGCGCGCGGGTGAACACGCGGCCCGGGTGCTGCACCAGGTATTTGAGCAGCTCGAACTCCTTGTACGCCAGGTCGATCGGATGGCCGCGCAGGCTGGCGGTGTAGCCGTTCGTGTCGACGACCAGGTCGCCGCAGCGCAGCTGGCCGCTGCTCGCCTGGGCGTCGGCGTCCAGCGCGTCCGGCGAGGCCGCGGCCGGCGCCATCGCCCCGCGCTCGGAGACCAGCCGCAGCCGGCCCTCGACCTCGGCCGGCGAGGCGGAGGAGAGCACCATGTCGGCGATGCCCCACTGCGCGTTGACCACCGGGAACCCGCCGTCCGTGAGCACCAGGATGATGGGCGTGCTCAGCCCCGTGGCGTGGACCATGCGGCAGATCGTCTTGGCGCTGGCCAGGTCGTCGCGCGCGTCGACGAACAGGATCGTGTCCTCGGGCATGCGCACCAGGCTGGCGGCGTCGAGCGGCAGCACGCGGACGCGGTGGGACAGCAGCGCCAGCGAGGGCAGGACGGAGGCGGGGTCGTCCGCCGGCGTCATCAACGTAAGATCCGTCATAAGCCTCCCTTCGCCGGCCGTACCCCATCGCCGCCCATGGATACGCCGTGTGAACCGTTGGTGAAGAACGGTACTGCAAGGATTGTACTTGCCGCGCCCCACAAACGCCGCGGCGGGGACGCATTGTGGGCACTTGCGACTACATTGGTACCAGTATCGAGTCGGTCGAACGTCGAGAAAAGAGGCGATCATGGTCGCAGCGCAATCCCTGACGGAACGCGGCGCCGGCACCCCGGTCAAGGTGGATGCGGCGGCCGCGCAGATCATCGCGTACGCGGTGCTGGCGGCGTGCTCCCTGCTCACCCCGGCCCGCGACCCCGGCGCCGCGGTCAGCGTGCCGGTCACGGCGGCCGGCGTGCTGCTGGCGCTGGCGGCGTTCCTGGTCTGCTCGCCGCTGCGCGACGGCCTGGCCGGACGCGTGATCGCCGCCGTCGCCGCCGTCGCGTCGCTGGCGTTCGCGCTGGTGCCCTCGATCCGCTCCGTGATCTTCCCCGCCGTGGCGACCGGCGCCGAGGGCGTCGCCGAAGCCGGCCATCCGCAGGAGGTCTGGGCCGCCGGCGCCTGCGGCCTGCTGGTGGCGCTGGTCATCGTCTCGTTCGCCCGGCAGATGGCGCGCGAGGAGCGCTCGCATCTGATCCGCTCGCTGTCGCACGGGGTGACGGGCGGCGTGGCCTGCATCGCGGTGTCCGGATGGTGCTTCCTGCCCGATCTGATCGAGGCCGGACGCTCCACCGGCTCCGTCGCGGTGTGGGCGGCCGTCGCGGTGATCGTCGTCGTGGCGGCGGCGCTGGCCGCGTGCTCGCGGCTGTGGGCCGGGGACGCGAACCCGCCGGAGGGCGCGCGGCGTCCGGGTATCGGCATCGGGCTGATCCCGGTGATGCTGCTCGGTCCGGTGGTCGCGATCTCGTCGCTCGTCGTCGCCCTGCTGTGATGCCCGGGCGGTGACGAGCGGGCTGGCCGCGTCCTGGCGGTGATGTCCGGGCGGCGGCGCTCGGGCTGTCGCGTCCTGGCTGTGACGCCTGGGCTGTGGCGCTCGGGCTGTCGCGTTTACGCTATTGCGTCCGGTCGCCGCGTCCGCGCCGTGAGCGCGACGTCCTACGCAAAAACGGCCGTGCGCCCCGGATCGGGGGACGCACGGCCGTTTCGCGTATGTCGGGGGAAAGGGCGACTCACTCGGCCTCGGAGGCTGCGAGGCGCTCCTTGGCGGCGACGATCTGCCTCTCGGCCTCGGCGACGCCGGCCCAGTAGTCGCCGGGCATGACCTCCTTGCCGGGCTCCAGGGCCTTGTACTGCTCGAAGAAGTGCTTGATCTCGGCCTTGTGGTACTCCGAGACGTCGTCGATGTCCTTGATGTCGTCGAAGCGCACGTCGGCGGGCACGCACAGCACCTTGTCGTCGCCGCCGGCCTCGTCGACCATGTGGTACAGGCCCACGGCGCGGCACTCGACCACGCAGCCCGGGAACACCGAGTTCGGGATCATGACCAGCGCGTCGAGCGGGTCGCCGTCCTCGCCGAGGGTGCCGTCGATGTAGCCGTAGTCGTCCGGGTAGCCCATCGAGGTGAACAGGGTGCGGTCCAGGAACACGCGGCCGGTCTCGTGGTCGACCTCGTACTTGTTCTTGGAGCCGCGCGGGATCTCGACCACGACGTTGAAGGTTTCTGCCATTGTCTTCTCCTTAAAAGACGTATGGATATTCCACCTACCAACGATACCCCACCCGCCGCGCGCCCGGCCGGACCGCGTGCGCCGCGTCGCGCCGCGGCGGGGCGCCGGCCCGGCGGGCACGAAAAAGGGGGCCGCGGATGCGGCCCCCGATGCATGTTGCCATGCGCGTCAAGCGGTCAGTCTAGCCGGCGGCGTCGACGCGCTCAGCCCTGCACGCTGAGGATGTGCGCCACGTCGGCCCACGGGGCCAGCGAGACGAAGTTGTCCCAGCCCCACTGGAACTCGCGGCCGGTCAGCTCGTCGCGCACGGTGACGGGCCGGTCGGTCGGCAGGCCGAGCTCGGGCAGCTCGATGTGCACGGTCGACTGGTGGGCGTTGTGGCCGTCGAGGTTGACGACCACGATCAGCGTGTCCGCCTGGCCGGTGCCGGTCAGCTCGGCCGGGGTGTGGCGGGCGAACGCGAGGATGCTCGGATCCGAGGTCGGCAGCACCGTGAGGTTGTGGTAGCTGCGGGTGGCCGGGTGCCTGCGGCGGATCTCGTTGAGCGCGCCGAGCAGCTCGGCGATGCCGTACTTGTCGGCCTCCTTCCAGTCGCGCACCTTGATCTCGTACTTCTCGTTGTCGATCTGCTCCTCGAAGCCGGGGCGCTGGCGGTTCTCGATCAGCTCGTAGCCGTTGTAGATGCCCCACGACGGCGAGCCCATCGCGGCGAGCACGGCGCGCACCGCATGGCCGGCGATGCCGTTGTCGCGCACGTAGGCGGTGAGGATGTCCGGCGTGGTCGGCCAGAAGGTGTTGTGCTGGTAGTAGGCGCCGTCGCCGTTGGTCTCGCCGAGGTACTCGGCCAGCTCCTCCTTGGTGTTGCGCCACGGGAAGTAGCAGTGCGACTGCGTGAAGCCGACGTAGCTCAGCGCGCGCATCATGCCCGGGCGGGTGAACGCCTCGGCCAGGAACAGGACCTCGGGGTGCTTCCTGGTCACCGCGGCGATCACGTCCTGCCAGAAGCGGACCGGCTTGGTGTGCGGGTTGTCGACGCGGAAGATCGTCACGCCCGCGTCGATCCACAGGTTCATGACGCGCTCGACCTCGCGCTCAATGCCGGGCATGTCGGCGTTGAAGTCGATCGGGTAGATGTCCTGGTACTTCTTCGGCGGGTTCTCGGCGAACGCGATCGTGCCGTCCGGCTTGGTGCGGAACCAGTTCGGATGCTGCCTGACCCACGGGTGGTCGGGCGAGCACTGCAGCGCGAAGTCGAGGGCGATCTCCAGGCCCAGCTCGTGGGCGCGGGCGACGAACGCCTTGAAGTCGTCCATCGTGCCCAGCAGCGGGTCGACCGTGTCGTGGCCGCCCAGCTCGGAGCCGATGCCGAACGGCGAGCCCGGGTCGTTCGGGCCGGCGACCAGCGAGTTGTTGCGGCCCTTGCGGTTGGTCACGCCGATCGGGAAGATCGGCGGCAGGTAGACGATGTCGAAGCCCTCCTCGGCGGCGCGCTCGAGGCCGGTCATCGCGGTGCGGAAGTTGCCCTGGACGATGCGGCCGTGCTCCTCGTCGTAGTAGGCGCCCTCGGAGCGCGGGAAGAACTGGTACCACGCGGCGAAGCTCGACTTCGGGCGTTCGACCTTGAAGGTCCGCGGGCGGCTGGGGGCGATGCCGTCGCGCAGCGGGTGCGTCCCGTGCAGCGCCTCGATGCGCGGGTTGTCGGCCTCGGCCAGGCGCGCCTCGGCCGGGCGCTCGCGGTCCGACATGCGCTCGGCGGCCTGCTCGAGGTGCTTGCGGTCGCGCGCGCTCAGATGGGCGTCCTCGGTGTGCGCCCAACGGCTGAGCAGCTCGGCGCCGCTGGTCAGCGCGTTCTCGACGTCGTCGCCGACCTGGACCTTGATCCGCGCGTCGTGCAGCCAGGAGGCGTAGGTGTCCTCCCAGCCCTCGATGGTGACGGTCCACTCGCCGAGCTGGCGGCGGACGGCCGGGTAGTCCTCGTCCCACGGCTTGAGGTCGCTGTGCTCGCCGGCCTTGAGCGTGGCGGTCCAGCGGTCGAGGCCCGGGTTCACGCAGGTCATCGCGACGCGCTGCATCTCGCGGCCGCGCGGGTTGCGCAGCACGGCGGTGGCGCCGACCTTGGTGCGGCCCTCGATGAACACCTGGGCGGTGACCTCGAAGGGCTCGCCGAGCTCGACGCGCGCGGGGAAGACCCCCTGCTCGGCGCTCGGGGTGATGTCCATGACCACGATGCGCCCGAACTGCTCGGGGGAGGTCACGGGGATGGACGGCGCGGGAGCCTCGCCGGGCATGGCCTTCTTGGCGGTCGCCCTCGACGCGGCGGCCGACGAGGCCTTGGCGGAGCGACGGGTCCTGCCCGCGGTGGTGGGTTTCTTTTCGGTGGTGCGCGTGCTCGCGCTGTTGTTTGCTGTCATAGTGCCCATTGTAGAGGCGGCGCCGCGCAAACGAGGCAGGGGCGTGGGGATGTGGACAACTTTTTGCCCGGCGCCCGGCGACGCCCGGAATGTGGATGGAGGCCGCCGCCGGGTTGTCCACAACACGCCGGAACCGGCAGGCCTTCGACCACAACGCCCGGGGGCGCTGTACAGGGAGCCCCCGTGTGCGGCAGGCTCGGAGCACGGCCCGTATCGAGGGGATGCGGGACCTGATCGAAAGGACCACAGATGAACAGAGCATTGCGCCTGTGCCTGCTGGCGGTGGCGGCGCTCGTGGCGCTCGCCGTGGCGGCGGCCGCGCCGCTGGGGGTCGCGCGGGCCGCCGGGCTCGCCCCGCCCCACCCGGGCACGTTCCTGACCTACCGGCACGACGGGCAGACCTTGTATATCGGGGCGATCGGCACGTCGGACCGCGGCCACGTCTACTGCATCGAGGCGGGCAAGCCGGCGGACATGACCTACGGCGAGGAGCGTCCGATCCCGGACGGCGACGCGGCGCGCCGGGTTGCCTGGCTGGCCGACCGGTACGCCGGTTCGCGCGACCCGATGATCCACGCCGGCATCGGCGTGCTCGCGCACCGCCACTTCGACCTGGATCCGGCGCAGTGGGAGCTGCACTGGGGCAGCATCCGCGCGCAGCACCCCGACCTGGAGGGCGTGGCCGGCCGGCTGTGGGACGAGGCCGGCGCCGGCATGCCCGCGGGCGCCCGGGCGACCTACGCCTACGAGGAGGGGCTGCGCTCCGGCGCGGTGGACGTGGCGGTGGTCGACGGATCCGGCGGCCTGGTCGCCGGGGTGCCGTACCGCGTGACGCTGAGCGGCCCGGCGCGCTTCGAGGACGGCGGGTCCTGGATCGAAGGGGTGTCCGGGACCCGGCCCATCCGCCACGCCTGGCGGGCCGACGGGGCCGGCGAGGTGCGGGCGGACGTCGAGTACGACCGTCCCGCGCTGCAGCAGCTGGTCAGCAACCAGGACTACGTGAGGTTCGCGGGCGCCGAGCGCAGCCGTGGCGACGGCGTGCGGTTCGCGGTGCGCAAGGACTTCACCCCGTCGATCGCCACACGGGCGGAGCGGCGGGTCGTCGACGCCGGGCGGCCGGTCGTCGACCATGTGACCTCGGGCGTGCGGGGCGAGGACAGCCATTGGCCCGAGGGGCTGGAGCTGACCGCCAGCGGCTGGTACTTCGACGGCCTGGACGCCGGGGACCTCGAACAGGGGATGGTGACCCCCGACGCGCAGGCCTCCGCGGACGGCGGCGCGGCGGGGGAGCCCGGCGCGGCGGAGCGGTTCCTGGAGCGGCTGGCCGGTATGGGGTACGAGCCCGCCGCCTACGGCGAGGCGACGTTCGACGCCCCGGGGCAGACGCGGGCCGTCCGCGCCGTGACCGAGCCCGGCGGCGACCGCCCGTATCAGGCGCCTCGATCCGGCGGGTTCGGCACCTGGGTGTGGGCGTTCGAGACGGCGCGGCAGAGCGACCGGGCCCGCGCCTACGTGCTGCGCGACGTCGTCAGCCCGTTCCTGGAGGCGCCCGAGACCAACGCCAACCGCGCGAGGGTGGCCGTGTCCTCCGTCGTGACCGACCATTCGGCCGCGGTCGGGGCCGAGCTGAGCGACACGATCACGGTCCGCGGGTTCCCGGAGGACCACGGCGCGTTCGCCGGCGACGAGACCTACGGCATCGGGCCGGACGAGCCGTACGCGCAGGTCAGCGTGTGGTGGGCCGGCGATCCGGACGACCCGGCGAACGACGGGGCGTACCGGCCGGACGGCGCGCGGCCGCCCGCGCAGGACGAGCACCACAGGCTCGTCGGCACCTGGGACTACCCGGCGGTCGACGGCACGCTGCGCGTCGGCGCCGGCGCGCCGGACGCCCACGGCGACCCGGTGCACATCACGGCGGAGCGCCACGGCTGGTACGTGTTCATATGGAGCTTCAAGGGCGACGACAGGGTGATGCCCGCCGCCAGCGCCTACGACGACGCCTGGGAGCGCACCCGCGTCGAGGAGTTCGCGCGTCCGGACGGGCCGACGATCGTCACGCAGGTCGATCCGGCGGAGGTGGCGGTCGGCGAGCCGTTCCATGACGCCGCGCGGATCCGCGGCACGGTGCCGGAAGGGGCGTACATGGAGTTCGAGGCCTATCGCGCGGTCGGCGAGGATCAGGCCCCGGACGCGCGGGGACTGCTCATGGGGCCCGAGCGGGTGGCGGTGGACCACACGCTGCGGGACCAGACGGTGTCGAGTCCGCAGACGCGCTCGCCGGAGCCGGGTCTGGTGCACTGGCGGGCCACGCTGTTCTCGCCGTCGGGCGACGTGCTGGCCACCCATGAGCTGGGCGTGGAGAGCGAGGTCGTGACCGTCCGCCCGGAGGCGCCGGAGCCGGTGACGCTGCCGCGGACCGGCGTGTCGGTCGGCGTGGTCGCCCTGGTGGCGCTGGCGGCCCTGGCGACCGCGGCGGCGATGGTCGTGTCGATAGCCCGCCGCAGCGGCAGGTGAGGCCCGTGCCCGCCGGCGGAACCGGCCCGTCGGCGGGCATGAAACGACAAAGGCCGGGAACCTGTGGTTCCCGGCCTTTATATATGTGGTAGCGGGGCATGGATTTGAACCGTGGACCTCTGGCAACATAGTTGGCCAGAGGTCCACGGTTCAAATCCATGAAGCCTCATTATTGAAGTTTATTCTAGCGGCGTAAAGGCTGCGGCGGCCGTCAAGGATGCCGGCCATGGCTATGAAGCAAACGCAGCCTCCTGCGCAGTGGAGGGAAGACATCACCGATTGGCTCGGCTCATTGAAGGCGGCGGGCCTAAGCGTTGAGACGATACGATGCCGGCGGTGCAAGATGACGCATATCGCCCGCGGCCTGGATACGCCGCCAGGCGAGGTGACCGGCGAGCAACTGGTGCGGTGGATGGCCGCGCAGGACTGGCGGCCCGAGACACGCAAGGGGTATCGCAACACGGCCAACAGCTTTTTCTCCTGGATGCAGCAAGCAGGTAGGCGCGACGACAATCCCGCGTCGATACTGCCCAGGGTACGCCGGCCCAAACCGCATCCGCGCCCGTGCCCTGACAGACACATCCGGCAGGCGCTGCATGACGCGACGCCAGTCGAACGGCTCATGCTGCGGCTGGGAGCGGAGGCGGGGCTGCGGTTGTCCGAGATAGCGTCGGTCAGATCAGACGACGTGCTGGCCATGCCGGACGGTGCCATGCTGGTCGTGCGTGGCAAAGGCGACAAACAACGTATCGTGCCAATCGACGGAGACCTGGCCGACACGATAATCGCCGCCGGCGGCTGGCTGTTCCCCGGCAGGTGGTCGGGACATGTCGAAAAATCCTACGTGTCCCGCCACCTGCGCCGGGTATTGCCAGACGGGTGGGGGCCGCATACGTTGCGGCACAGGTACGCGACGACGGTGTACGAGGCGACGCATGACCTGCTGCTGGTGTCCAGGCTGCTGGGCCATGCGTCTGTCGAGACCACGCAGATCTACGTGGCCATGCCCGACTCGCGGCTGCGGGCGGGCATGGATGCGGTCAGACTGGCGGTCTAATCGTCCTCGTCGGTGGCGGTGATGGTGATCTGGAGGCTGTCCAGCTTGTCCTTGACGGCCTGCTGGACTGTCTGGGCGATCTGGTCGGGGTCGGCTCCCATGGCCTTGCTGAGGGCCTCGACGGCGGCGGTGAGCGCGGTGACCTGCGCGGACAGCTGCGGGATCATGGTGTCGTGTATGCGGATCACGTCGCTGGTGGCGTCGCTGATGATGTCTCGCGCCTTGCGCCCGTTGGGCAGGGTGTGGACCCACTGGCCCTCGGTGATGCCCGAGTCGTGCATGCGGATGATGTCGCTGGTCGCGTCGCTGATGATGTCCCGGGCGTGCCGCCCGTTGGGCAGCACGTGGGTCCAGATGCGCATGATGTCGTCGTCGCTGATTGCCATGTCGTCTCCTTCCAGGATGGCGTTTGCTTTGTCGATGACCTGCTGGTAGGGCAGGCCGTTGGGCGTGAGGTCCGGGCATCCGGCGTGGTCGGTGCCGGGTATCTCCCGGTGGAGCCATACGTTGCCGTTGGTGCCGTCGTGCCACAGGTGGTCCCACCCGTATCGGCGGGCGATGTCCGCGCACAGGCGGGCGCTGGCCTCCACGCATGCGCTGGTGCACACGGCGCCCTGGGCCATGCCGCCCTCGTGCTCGATGCTGATGGTGCTGTTGTTGCTCGTATAGTTAGCGTCGCTGTAGCTGCCGTCGGCCTCGTCGACGTACTGGTGGATGG
>NZ_JAHBBD010000017.1 GCF_019331775.1 Bifidobacterium phasiani | reverse complement strand
ACAACGCATCCCCGTCGAACCTGTTAAACTCGCGTACAGGCCGTGAGACATCTTCGGTTATCTTCTTCACAACCAACCATGATGCCCCACGGCTCTCCCATCACACACACGAAAACCGGAAGAGCCCCCTTGTCATACGATGCGGCGCATCAGCGGTAGGCGCCGCGCACGTACTGGTCGGGGTAGGGGACGTCCTCGGCGGCGACGCCCAGCTTGTGGGCGGCGCGCATCGGCCAGTAGGGGTCGCGCAGCGCGGCGCGCCCGATCTCGACCGCGTCGGCCTCGCCGGCGCGCAGGATCTTCTCGGCCTGCTTGGGCTTGGTGATCAGGCCGACCGCCGTGGTCGGCACGTCGGCGCGTTCGCGGATCCGCGCCGAGAACGGCACCTGGTAGTTCGGCTTGACCGGGATCGTGACGTCCGGCACGATCCCGCCGGTCGAGACGTCCATCAGGTCGACGCCGTGCGCCTTGAGCACGCGGGTCAGCATGACGCTCTGGTCGAGATCCCAGCCGCCGGCGGCCCAGTCGGTGGCCGACAGTCGCACCATCAGCGGCATGTCCTCGGGGATGGCCGCGCGCACCGCGTCCACGATCTCCACCAGCAGGCGGATGCGCCCCTCGAACCCGCCGCCGTATTCGTCCTCGCGCTCGTTGACGAGCGGGTCGAGGAACTGCGAGATCAGGTAGCCGTGCGCGCCGTGGATCTGGACGGCCTGGAACCCGGCGGCCACGGCGCGGCGCGCCGCCTGGGCGAACTGCCATACGACGCCGTGGATCTCGTCCACGCTCAGCTCGCGCGGCGCGGCGTACCGCCCGTAGGCCTTCGCGCTCGGCGCGACCGTCTGCCAGCCGCCCTCCTCGGGCGGCACGCTCCCGTTCTCGTGGCCGACGCCGAAGCAGCCGCCCGAGCCCTTGCGCCCGGCGTGGTTGAGCTGCACGGCCATCGCCGCGCCGGCGTTGCGCACGTCGTCGACGATCCAGCGCCACGCCTCGATCTGCCCGTCGTCCCACAACCCGACGTCCTTGGGACTGATGCGCCCCTCGGGCGACACCGCGGTCGCCTCGGCGATGATCATGCCGAAGCCGCCGAGCGCGCGGGAGACGTAGTGCTGGTAGTGGAACGGCGTGGGCCTGCCGTCCCACGCGTACGCCGAGTACATGTCCATCGGGGGCAGCCAGATGCGGTTGCGCACCGTCAGGCCGCGCAGCGTCATCGGGGTGAACAGCAGCGGGGCCTTGCCGTCCATCGGCGTGCCGTCCTTGAACGCCTTCGCCTGCTTGGCGGCCTTGCTTCCGCCCTTGCCCTTGCCCTTGGCGGACTTGCCGCCCTTGCCCGGGGCGCGCCCGTCCTTCTTCGGCTCGCGGCGTGGCCCGTCGTCGGGGGTCCGCGACGCCCGCCCGTCGGGCTCGCCGTCCTTGCGGGGCATGGAGAAGCCCCGGAAGTCGAAATTGTCATGGATGATGCTGTCTGCAGGCATCGTCGTCCTCCTTCGCGCTGATGCCCTCATTGTATGCGGAACGCCCGCCGTTTCGGCGGGCGTTCTCCAACTACGTAATCGCGGGCCCCGGCTACTGGTCCGCGGACTGCGTCTCGTCGGTCGCGGCCTCGTCCGACGCGCCGTCCGCGTCGGACGACGACTGCGACGACCGCACGCCGCCGGCCGTCAGATACCGGGCGGCGGGCTGCCCGTAGTCGTTGTCGATCGGCGCGTTGATCGCGGCCAGGTATGTGTTCATGAACTGCTTCCACGCGGGGGTCGCGATGTACATGCCGTACCAGTTCGAGTGGTAGACGCCGTTGATGGTCTTGTAGTCGAAGTTGTTGTTGATCGGGTCCTGGGCGTCGCCCACCGCGACGAACGCGGCCACGGTGTTCGGCACGAATCCGGCCGTCAGCATGTACGTGTTCTCGTTGGTGCCGGTCTTGGCGAAGGTCTTGCGCCCGTTGTCGAGCTGCGTGGTCGCGGCCTCGCCGCCGGCGGTCACGACGCCCTGGTTGAGCGCGTAGGCCACGGTCTGCGCGATCTCCGGGTCGATGGCCTGGTGGCAGTTCGCGTCCGGCACGTCGATCTCGTTGCCGTTCTTGTCGGTCACGCTGGTCATCGCGATCGGCGTGCAGGCCACGCCGTTGGCGCCGAGCGTGGCGTAGACGTTCGCCATCGTCAGCGGCGACGCCTGCACCGAGCCGATGGTCATCGGCGCGTTGAACGAGTTGTCCGAGTACACGTCCATCGCCGTGGCCGGCGCGTTGTGGTAGCCGACCGCGGTGGCCGCGTCGGCGATCGCGCACAGGCCGATCTGCGAGGCCATCGAGGCCTGCGTGGTGTTGTGCGAGCGGATCAGGCCCTGCAGCGGGGTCTCCGGGCTCACGGTGCCGCCGCCGGAGTTCTCGACGTGCCATGTCGTGTTGGCGAAGCTGTAGCCGTTGCAGTTGAAGCTGCTCAGCGAGTACGACGTCGAGGTCCGCAGGCTCTCGTTGATCGACCGGCCCTGCTGCAGCCAGGCGACCATGTTGATCGGCTTCCATGTCGAGCCGACCTGGACGCCCCATCCGCCGCCGTCGACCTGGTCGACCATGTAGTTCATCGAGGTCTTGGTCTGGTCGGTCGCCGCGGCGTCGGTGGCGTCGTAGTAGCGGTTGATGCCGAAGCCGAGCACCTCGCCGGTGCCGGGCCTGATCGCGGCGATCATCACCTCCATGCCGGAGAGGTCCTCCGGCGGGATCGTGTCGCGGGCCGCCTGCATGGCGGCGCTGTTGGCGTTCACGTCCATCGTCGTGTAGATGTCGAGGCCGCCCTCGTTGAGCAGCTTGCGCCGGTCCTCCTCGGTCTCGCCGAACTCCTCCGAGTTGAGGATCTTCGTCGTCACGTACGAGCAGAAGAACGCCGCGTCGCCGGCGGACTGGCAGCCCTGGTTGACCGACTGGATGTCCAGCGTGTCCTGGATCGGGGTGTTGACGGCCTCGTCGTACTCGGCCTGCGAGATGTACCCCTGGTCGAGCATGAGCCCGAGCACGATGTCGCGCTGCTTCTGGGACTCCTCGAGGTTCTCCTCGATCGAGGGGTCGTACTTCGTCGGGTTCTTGGTGATCGCGGCGATCGTCGCCGACTGGACGATGTTGAGGTCGGCCGCCGAGGTGTTGAAGTACCGCTCCGCCGCGGTCTCCACGCCGTACAGGTTGTTGCTGCCGAACTGGGCGATGTTGAGGTAGCCCTGCAGGATCTCCGGCTTGGAGTACTGCTTCTCCATCTGCACCGCGATGAGCATCTCGCGCAGCTTGCGGGCGATGGTGTCCTCCTGGGCGTGGTACTCGCCGATCGGGTCGTCGTCCTCGCGCGCCTGCACCATCAGCACGTTCTTGACGTACTGCTGGGTGAGCGTGGAGCCGCCCTGCATGTCGCCGCCGGCGACGTAGGTCTGCACGAACGCGCGGAGCACGCCCTGCACGTCGACGCCGGAGTGCTCGAAGAACCGGCGGTCCTCCCTGGCGACGATGGCCTTCTGCATGTAGTCGGAGATGTCCTTGAGCGGCACGACGACGCGGTTCTGCGAATAGAACGTCGCGATCAGCGAGCCGTCGGAGGCGTACATGCGCGACTGCTGCGGCAGGCTCGTCACATCGAAATCGATGCCCTCCACCTGGAGCGAGGGGGTGATGGTCCTCGCCACCGTATTCGCGCCGAACACGGCGGGAAGGAAGAACAAGCTGGTCACCACGCCGCCGGCGAGGCACAGCACCACGTAGGCAAGCACCAGCGACAGCGCGCGGCGAACGGTCATCGATTTCTTCTTGGGCATGGTGCCCATTCTAAAGGGGCGGCTGTACCTCGCCGGGGTTTCGCGGCACCCGACGCGAATTCATCACAACCCGGGGAATTGTCTCAAAAACGGCTGAAAATCAGCCGAATCGGCCGACGGCCACCCCGCCCCGATGCCATGCCGGCCGCATATGGGCGACCGCATCGCGGAACGCCCCTGCCATGCCCGCGCCCCGGACGCCGCCGCGGGCGCGGGCGCGCGGGACGACGTCGCCGGCCCCGCCGCGCGACCGCGCCCGGCGCTACCGGCGCGAACGGCGGATCAGCATGCCCGGCTGGTAGATGATGATCGAGCGGCCCTCGCGCGCGATCCACCCGCGGTTCGAGAAGTCCATCAGCGCCTTGTTCACCGTCTCGCGCGAGGAGCCGACCAGCTGGGCCATCTCCTCCTGCGTCAGGTCGTGCGGCACCTTGAGCCCGGCCTCCACCGGCTCGCCGAAGCGCATCGCGAGGTCGAGCAGGGTCTTGGCCAGCCGCGCGGGCACGTCCATGAACACCAGGTCGGTGATGCGCTCGTTGTTGCGGCGCATGCGGTTGGCCAGCACCTGCAGCATGTCCACGGCGACGCGCGGATAGCGGTCCAGCCAGTCGAACAGCGCGTCGTGCTCCAGCCAGGCCACGCGGGTGCCGTTGGTCATCGCGACGGCGGAGGCGGTGCGCGGGCCGCCGTTGGGGTCGAACACCGGGATCTCGCCGAGCACCTCGCCGCGGGCGTGGATGCTCAGCAGCTGCACGCGCCTGTCGTTCGACTCGCGCATCAGCTTGACCCGGCCCTTCTCCAGCAGCCACATGCGGTGGTCGGTGTCGCCCTCGCGGAAGATGTAGTCGCCCTTGTCGAATGTCGCCTCATGCAGCGCGGGGATCAGCTCCTCCGCCTGCTCCGGCGAGACCTGCTTGAACAATGCGGTGTGCAGCAGCGTGTTCTCGTCGTGGGGAATGGCATTCGGTGTGGCAGCGGCCATTGCTCCTCCGTATCATCCGTTCGACGTCTCCCCGGGGTCTGTCCTCCCATTGTATGCCCGGCCGCGCGGGGCGGCCGTGCCGCCGGCCTGCGCCGCGGCAGCCGTCAGCGCGTCGAGCACGGCCCGGCGCGGCAGCCCGGTCTGCGAGCGCAGCGGGTCGACCCGCCGGCGCGCCGAGCGCACGGCCTTGTCGGAGAGCTTCTCGCGGGAGGTGTTGAGCAGGCCGGCCATCGTCGCGCCGTCGAGGTCGTAGGCCAGCGTGGTGTGGTGCAGCACCGCGCCCGGCCCGCCGTGCGCCGCCGGGAAGCGCCGCTGCGCCGCCCCGCCGATCTTCCCGCGCGCCGAGGCGATGTCGTTGAGCCCCTGGAATCCGGCGTCCAGCCCCAGCCCGCGCAGCGCCGCCACCAGCCATCCGTCGCACCGGCGGTACGCCTCGGCCGCGCCGACGCCGTCGAGGGCGTCCGCGGGCGCATACAGCGAGTAGGTGATCACCCCGTCGGGCTCGACGACCATCGCGCCGCCGCCGGTGCACCGCCGCACGACATGGAACCCCAGCCGCCGAGCCTCGTCGACGCGCACCTCGTCGGGGATCGACTGGAAGCGCCCGACGACGACCGCCGGCGCCGACCACTCCCAGAACCGCAGCGTCGCGGGGCGTTTTCCGGCGGCCACCTCGCGGGCCCACCGCTCGTCGAGCGCCATCTGCTCCTCCGGGGTGCGCGGCCGGTCGCGCACGACGACGGGGGCGAGGGCGCGCCAGAAGGCCCGCCAGTCCGGTTCGGGAGGCGCGGCGGGCCGCGGTTCGACCGGGCCGCCGGCCGTGGCGCGGGCCCCGGCGTCGTCCAGGCCGACGGCCCGCAGGAAGGCCGTGGCGATCGTCGCGGCGTCCGCGCCGACCAGTCGGGCCGCGGGGTGGCGCCGCATCGCGCCGTCCACCGCATCCCTCGCCGAGCCCCGGACAGCCGCCGGGTCGGCCGTCGCCGCCGGGCCCGCGGCCACGGCCGCCAGCGAGGCCTCGATGTCCGCGATCAGCGCGCGGCAGGCCGCGTCGTCGGCGCCGTCCGCGAAGAAGTCGCCGTCGAGGCGGCAGGACCACGCCCCGCCGCCGGACTCGACGGCGACGGCGACGAGCTTGCCGCCGGGCTGCTTGCACAGGCCGCGCATTCAGTCATGCAGCTCCACGCCGCGCGCGTCGCGGTGCCACGGCGAGCCGACGTTCGAGCACAGGATGAGCACGCCCTCGACCAGGCCCCAGATGCCCGCGGCGAGCGGGCCGAGGCCGAACAGGATCCAGCCCACGCAGGTGAGCAGCAGCTGGCAGACCGCCTTGGACGTGTACCCCAGGTAGAAGTTGTGGATGCCCAGCGACCCCAGGAAGATGCCGAGCAGGCCGGCCACGAGCTTGTTGCGCGGCACGTAGCCATACGGCACGTTGGGGTCCTGGTAGCCGGGCTGCCGGTACGGCTGCTGGCCGTACGCCTGGCCGTACTGCTGGCCGTACGCCTGGCCGCCGTAGGGCTGCTGGCCGTAGCCCTGCCCGGCCTGCTGGCCGTACGGCTGCTGACCATAGGACTGCTGTCCGTACGCGGTCCCGCCGTAGGGCTGCTGGCCGTACGGCTGCTGCGCGTACTGGGGGTTCTGCGCGTATCCGCCCTGCGGGGCGCCGGTGTTCTCGTTCTCGTTCACACCACCACGATAACCCACCGCACGGCGCCGCACGACCGCAGTCACCCCTGAACCGACCCTGAAACCGGACCCCGGCATACGACGGGGCGCCGCCGGATCCCGGCGACGCCCCCGTTTCCGCCATGCGCCCGACGGTTACATGCGCGCGAGGATGTCGCGGCCGATCTCGTCGGTGCTGCGAGGCGTGGAGCCCAGCTCGGCGATGTCGGCCTCGACGGCGGCGTCGATGCGCGCCGCCGCCTCGTCGAAGCCGAGGTGGCGCAGCAGCATCGCGGCGGACAGGATTGCGGCGGTCGGGTTGGCGATGCCCTGGCCCGCGATGTCCGGGGCCGAACCGTGGATCGGCTCGAACATCGAGGGGAACTCGTTGCTCGCGTTGATGCAGCCGGACGCCGAGTAGCCGACGCCGCCGACCACGGCGCCCGCCTCGTCGGTCAGGATGTCGCCGAACAGGTTGTCGGTCAGGATCACGTCGAAGCGCGACGGGTCGGAGACCAGGTAGATGGTGGCCGCGTCGATGTGGTTGTAGTCGTGCGTCACCTCGGGGTACTCCTCGCCGACGCGGTCGACGATGCGCTGCCACATGTCGCCGGCGTTGACCAGCACGTTCTTCTTGTGCACCAGCGTGACGTGCCTCCGGCGCTTCATCGCCAGCTCGAAGGCGTAGCGCACCACGCGCTCGACGCCGTACGCCGTGTTGATCGACACCTCGGTGGCCACCTCGTGCGGGGTCTGGCGGCGGACCGCGCCGCCCGCGCCGCAGTACAGGCCCTCGGTGCCCTCGCGCACCACCACGAAGTCGATGTCGCCGGGGTTCGCCAGCGGCGAGGTCACGCCGCGGTACAGCTTGGAGGGGCGCAGGTTAACGTACTGGTCGAGCTCGAAGCGCAGGCGCAGCAGCAGGCCGCGCTCCAGGACGCCCGCCTTGATGCGCGGGTCGCCGACCGCGCCCAGCAGGATGGCGTCGGTGGTCTTGATGCGCTCCAGCTCCTCGTCCGGCAGGATGGCGCCGTCGCGCAGATAGCGCTCCGCCCCCAGGTCGAAGTCCTCGTACTCGAAGTCGGCGACACCCTGCGCTGCGTGTTCGAGGGCCTTTTGGGCCCACGGGGTGACTTCCTTGCCGATGCCGTCGCCGGGGATGACGGCGATCCGATACTTCTTCGTTGTTTCGCTCATAGTGAGCGAGACTACTCGTCCGCACCGGCCGCGGCGCCCCCCGGCTCAGCAGATGGACACGGGGGTCAGGCGCCCGATTCGGCGGCGTGCCGCCCGTTGAGCATCACATCCAGACACCAGGCGTTCTCGAAGCAGACCTCCTCCCACTGCTTGTAGCGGCCCGAGGTGCCGCCGTGCCCACCCTCCACCTCGATCCGGGCGACGGCGTCGACGCCGGCCGACTGCAGCCGCGCCAGCCATTTCAGCGGCTCCACGACCAGCACGCGGGTGTCGTTCATCGACGTGGTGATCAGGATCCGGGGGAAGCGCGCGGCCGCGCCGTCCGCGTCGCCGGCCTGCGGCGCGTTCTCATACGGCGTGTACGACTTCATGTAGTCGTACACGGCGCGGTCGTGCAGCGGGTCGCCCCACTCGTCCCACTCGATCACGGTCAGCGGCAGCGAGGGGTCCAGGATCGTGGTCAGCGCGTCGACGAACGGCACGTCCGCCTCGATGCCGGCGAAGCGCTCCGGCGCCATGTTCGCGATCGCGCCCATGAGCAGGCCGCCCGCGGAGCCGCCGTTGGCCACCGTGCGGCGGACGTCGGCCAGGCGCGCGTCCTGCAGCGCGGCGGTCGCGTCGACGAAGTCCTCGAAGGTGTGCCGCTTGTGCAGCCTCCGCCCCTGCTCGTACCAGGCGCGGCCCAGCTCGCCGCCGCCGCGCACGTGCGGCACCGCGTACAGCGCGCCGCGGTCGAGCAGGCTCAGGCGGCCCACCGAGAACGCCGGGTCGGAGCTGGAGCCGTAGGCGCCGTAGCCGGTGATGAACATCGGGCAGTCGCTGACCGGCACGTCGCGCCGCCACACCAGAGAGACCGGGATGCGTTCGCCGTCGCGCGCCCTGATCCACACGCGCCGCTCCATGTAGTCGCGCGGGTCGAAGTCCCCGAGCACCGTGGCGCGCTTGAGCAGCACGTCCTCGCCGGTGGCCGGGTCGACCTCGTGCAGCTCGCCGGGGCGCGTGTAGCTGGCGAACGAGTAGCGCATGCGCGGCGCGTCGTACGACGGGTTGCCGCCGGCGCCGATCGTGTACAGCCGGCGGGTCTCGCCGGGCAGGCCGTCGGCGGAGGCGCCGTCCGACGAGGTCACGGTCGAGTGCGGGCCGGACAGGTCGTCGCTGGAGGCGACGAGCGCGTCGTCCGCGTCGGGGGCGAACATGCCGCCGTCCGCGTCGTCGTCGGCGACGTCCCAGTCGTTCTCGAGCGCCGGCGGCAGCAGCTCGCGGAACCGCCACGGCCTGCCGGCCAGGAAGTCGCGCGCCGCGTCCGCCTTGGTCATCACCGCCAGGCGCGGCAGGCCGTCCGAGCGGTAGCTCAGCGCCACGAAGTGCCGGTGGATCGCGATGCCCTCGATGCCCAGGCCGTGCGCCCCCTGCAGGATCGCCGGGTTGCGCGGGCTGCGGTACGGCCGGGTGATCGGCTCGCGCGACGCGCCCGGCTCGACGAGGTCGCCGTCCTCGCAGCCGTAGGGCGAGCCCTCGGCCACGCACACGCCCTCGCCGAGGCGGTACGGCGGCTCGTGGCCGCGCATGTCGATCACGTCGATCTCGAAGTTGGGGTTGCGGGCGTTGTGGTACACGACGGCCAGCGGGATGTCCCCGCCGTCCTCGGCCGCGCCCTCGAAGCAGGTGAAGCTCACGTCGTACTCGATGCCGTCCCGCCGCGGGATGAACGCGCGGAACTCCCCCTCGGGCGCGGCCGTCGGCAGCATCAGCACCTCGGTGGTCGTCTTCGAGCCGACGCCGATGATCAGATGGCGCTCGTCGAAGCTCAGGCCGACGTCGAGCCAGAAGCGCTCGTCGTCCTCCCGGTGCACCTCGACGTCGTCGGCCACCGGCGTGCCGACGCGGTGGCGGCGCACGGCGTACGGGCGCCACGCGTCGTCCAGCAGGGTGTAGAACACCCAGCGCGCGTCCGGGGTCAGGCAGGCGCCGGCGACGCCCTCGATGCGCTCCGGCAGCTCCTCGCCGGTCTCCAGGTCGCGCAGGCGGTAGTCGTAGCGCTCGTCGCCGGCCGTGTCCGTGCCGTAGAGCAGCCACCGGCCGTCGCGGCTCAGGTCCATGCCGCCCACGCGGAAGAAGTCGTGGCCCTCCGCCTCACGGTTCGTGTCGAACACGATCTGCTCGCCGGGCATCGAGCCGGGCTCGCCGGCGGCGTCCACCCGCGGCGGGGTCCAGTCGTCCTCGCCGCGGATCGGCAGGCGGCACTGCACCGCGTACTGGCTGCCCTCGCGCGTGCGCGTGAAGTACCAGTACCCGTTCATGCGGGTGGGCACCGACATGTCGGTCTCCTGCACGCGGGACTTCAGCTCGTCGAACAGGGTGGCGCGCAGCGCGCCCAGATGCGCGGTGCGCCGCTCGCAGTAGGCGTTCTGCGCGTCGACGTAGGCGCGGACCTCGGGGGATTGCCTGTCGCGCATCCACTCGTACGGGTCGACGAACGTGTCGCCGTGGCAGGTGCGCTCGTGCGGCACCCGCTTCGCGACGGGGGGCGTCGGCGCATCGGCGGGCGTCGCGCCCCGCGTGGGCGCCTCGCCGCGCGCGGCGGCGGGCATGGCAGTGTGGTCGTTCATGCAGGCGATTATAGGGGCCCTCATGCCCGTGGCGGCGTGCGCGTCGGCGCCGCGTCGCCGGCCACGTACCGTTCCAGGTACGGCAGCATCGTCTTCATCAGGTTCGCGCCGGTCGTGCCGGTGAACACCGGCACGTCGGTCACCGGCATCGGCTGGGTGGACGACAGCCCCGACACCGACCCCAGCGGCGAGGACTCGCGGGGCGACAGCTGGCGGATGCCGATGGCGATCACGCGGCCCGGGTAGCGCTTGGCGATCGTGGCGTAGGTGGTCGGGTCCTTCTGTCCGTCGTCGCCGATGAGGATGAACCGCATGCCGGGGAAGTCGCCCATGAGCTGCTCGGCGAACTCGAGCTTGTGCTGCACGCCCGTGGGCACGAAGGTCTTGGGCCGCGGATCGAGGTCGCGCAGCAGCAGCGGGCCGTCCGGGTAGCCGTGGTCGGCGATGAAGTGGCGGATCGAGCTCTCCACGTTCCACGGCGACGTGGACAGGTAGAAGAACGGGGCGTCCGGGAACAGCGACGCCAGCTTGGTGAACAGCACGCTCATGCCCGGCACGGGGGCGCGCTTGCGCGGGTTCAGGAACAGCAGGTTGTAGACGGCCTTCCACAGCGTGGGCACCTGCGTGACCATGATGGTGTCGTCCACGTCCGAGATGATGCCGACCTTCGAGCCGGCCGGGATCGTGAACAGGTTCGCGCTGACGGGCTTGCGCCGCGGCACGCGGTAGGAGACGTGGTGCACGCCCGGGCTCAGGCGGTGCTCGGCGACCAGGTCGAGGTACCCGGCGTCGTCGGACGAGACGTATTCGGTGGGCGTGGCCCGGGCCGGGTCCGGCCGGTCGTACACCTCGGACGAACCCACCTGCATCGTCTCCAGCGGCGTGCCGTCGATGGCGATGCGCACCTCGCGGTGCGGGGCCGGGATGGCGAGCATCCCCCAGATGCCGCGCGTCCGGGCGCCGGACTTGCTGTGCTCCGGCGCGTACACGGTGCGGCAGATCAGGCGCGAGTACCGCTCGGTGCCGTACCCCACGTAGGGGTCGACGCGGCCGTACCAGCCCAGATGCCTCACCACGGCCGTGGACACCCGGGCCCACAGCCCCACGCCCCCGGTGATCAGCCGGCGCATGACGCGGATCAGCGGCGGCTTGCCCTCGATGCGCTCATGGCGCGACGCCGCGTCGAAGGTGGTGACGGCCTTGCGCGCGGGGATGGGCGCGGCCGTGCCGTGCTGCGCAGTATCCGATGATGTTCGACGTGACGTACCCATATGTTCACTATACCTGCACAATATGTCCACAGGATGTCGGCGGCCGGCGAATTCAGGGGAATTTCAGGGTACGTCGGGGCGCCGTCGAGGGCGCCCGCCACGGCGCCATGCCCGGGGCCGCATACGGCCGCCTGGAGCGCGCCCGGGCGCATGCGACCGGTCGGACTCCGGGCGGCCGCGCGGACCGGGCGGGCCGGCGGGCCGGGCGCCGCGGCGACGGGCCGCGCGCCGGACGGCTCGGCTACCGGGCGACCGCCGCGTACTCCTCGGCGGTCAGCAGGTCCGGCTCGTCGTCGTCCAGCTCGATCTTGAGGATCCAGCCCTCGCCGTACGGGTCGTTGGTCACGATGGAGGGATCGTCGGCCACGCCGCGGTTCACGTACCGGATGACGCCGGCCACCGGGCACACCAGTGGCTCGACGGCCTTCTGGGACTCCAGCTCGACGATCTCGTCGCCGGCCTCCACGCGGTCGCCGGGCTCGGGCAGATCGACGTAGACCAGCTCGCCGAGGCGGTTCGCCGCATACGCGGTCAGGCCGACGATGGCCGGGGAGACGGAGGCGTCGACCCACACGTGGTCCTGGGAGTATTCCAGGTGGGTGGGGACGTCGAGATTGGGCATGCTGCTGTCAATGGCTTCGCTCATACGCCCAAGCGTACCGCACGGCGTGCGTCCGGCACGCGCCGGGCGCACGCCGGACGCGGGCTTCAGCGCACCGGGCCGGAGGGGGTGGTGCCGACGACCTGCACGATCGTGCCCTCCGGGCAGTTGTCGTAGATCCACTGCGCGTCGGCCTCGTACATGTTCACGCAGCCGTGCGAGCCGTAGTTCGCCGGATCGCCGTGGGCGATGCCGTAGTTGTTCCACGACGCGGTGTGGAAGCCCTCGCCGCCGTTGAAGTAGCTGACCCACTTGACGCCCTTGGACAGGTACGTCGAGCCGTCCTCGTTCTTGCCGGTCATGTCCTGCACCGAGTACTTGAGGTAGATGTAGAAGGTGCCGCCGTCGGTCTCGCCGAACGAGCCCGGCGTGCCGGTGCAGACGTTGAACGTGCGCACGGCCGCGTCGTTGTTGTACACCGTGGCGGTCTGCGAGCTCTTGTCGACGACGATGCGCATCGTGACCACCGTCTGGGTGGTGTCGTGCTCGACGACCTCCACCGTCGCCTGGACGGTGGCCGGCTGGCCGGCCTGCAGCGCCTGGAACACCTGGGTCGCCGCGTCGTCGGTCGAGGTGACGGTCACGCCGTCCACGCCGCGCACCTTGGTGAGCACGACGGCGCCGGAGGAGTTGACCACGTCCTCCTGGGTGACCATCTCCTGGTTGAGCCGCTCGGGCATCGCCGTGGCCAGGTAGTCGGCGACCGCCTGCTCGTTGTAGCTCACGTCGATCGTGCCGTTCTCCAGGTCGTTGGTCACCACGGTCCACGAGGCGATGGCGTCGGCAGGCAGCTGGAACTCGCTGGCGTTGCCGTTGGTGATGACGATCGGGTTGTCCAGACGCTGGTTGGCGAAGGCCGCGGCCTGGTTCGCCGCGTCGACGCCGATCGGCATGTCCACGTCGGCGTAGGCGATCGTCGCCGTCGACGGCGTTCCCGGATGGGCGATGGCGTGCTTGACCGCCGAGGCGACCTCGTCGGCGGTGACCGAGCGCCCCTGCCGGCCCTCGGTCACCGCATAGCGCTGCGACGCCGGGTCGTAGGCGATGGTCGAGGCCACGGCGCGCTCGTCCTCGGAGACGAAGGCGTCGGTGAGGTAGGTCTCCATCGTGTAGTCGTCGAATTCGGCGTGCAGCCCGACCTCGCGCGAGACGAAGGGGTTGACGCGCGTCAGCCCAAGCAGCTCGTCGGCGCCCTTGGCGTTGAGCAGGTCGTCGACCGTGGCGTCCACGTCGACGCTCACGCCTAGGTCCTCCAGCGTCGCCGTGATCTCGTTGCCCTCGTCGTCGCGGACCGTGACGACGGTGTCGGCGACGACGCCGTCGACCGTGTCCACGAGCTCGTCGTGGGTCTGCCCGGTCACGCTCACGCCGCCCAGGCTCACGCCGGGGGCGGCCTTGTCGCCGAAGTACCAGCGGGCGGTGAAAAACCCGGCGACCGCTGCGACCAGCAGCACGCCGACGACGATCAGCGCGGCGATCAGGGGCAGTCGGGGGTTCCGGCGGCGCGCATCCGGCCGGGACGGACCCGTGGCGGCGGCCGCGCCGTCGGCCGTGGCGGCGAACGCCGGCGCCCCGTATCCGGCGGCGGCTCCCCCACCCGCGACCGGAGGTATGATCACCGTCTCGTCGTTGTTGGGTTCGGCAAATTCATCCAACAGATGTTCGTCAGCCATGGTCCACCCTCATGTTCGATAAGTCCGAGCAACTACTATACGCGACGCGCCGACCTCATAATTCGCGGCCGTACCACTCCTCGATCATGTACCGGGCGATGGCGGAGCGGCCCGGGGCCACGATCCTGCCCGAGACCAGCTCGGCGGTGTACTCGTCCCTGGTCACCCACCGGGCGTCGACGGTCTCGTCGCCGTCGACGCGGATGTCCGTGTCGAGCGCCTGGGCCTTGAACGCCACCATCAGCGACGCCGGGAACGGCCAGGGCTGCGACCCCAGGTAGCGCACCTCGCCCAGCGTGATGCCGACCTCCTCCTTGGCCTCGCGCCGGCACGCATGCTCCAGGCTCTCCCCCGCCTCCACGAATCCGGCCGACACCGAGTACAGGCGCGGGTCCTGCCAGGCGCTGTTGTGCTGGATCAGCAGGCGGTCGCGCCCGTCGACGATCGCCGTGATCACCGCCGGCTCCACGCGCGGGAAGAGCATGCGGCGGCCGTCCTCGGCGTTGGTGCAGCGCTGGGCCCAGCCGGCCATCGCCGGCTCCACGGGGGCGCCGCAGGTCGGGCAGTGGCGCTGGACCGCATGCCAGCGCCCCAGGCTCGCCGCGGTGGTGGCCTGGCCGGCCTCGCGGGCCGGGGCGTGGGGCGCGAACCCGCGCAGATCCACCCAGTCGAACCGCTCGACCGCCTGCACGAACAGCGATGCGCGCCGCGCCCCGGCCCGCCCCGGCGCGGCTGCGGATTCGTCGAAGGCGTCGTCGGCGCCGTTCGACACGGCGTCCGGCACCAGGCCGGCGTCGCCGGCCACGCGCACGCGGGTGATGTCCACGGCGATCACGTGCTCGTCGCGCGCGCCGCCGTAGCCGCCCAGGAACATGGCCACCGCCTCGGGGCAGGCCGCCAGCTCGTCCGCGGCGTACGCGCCCGGCAGCGTGGCCAGCCGCATCGAGGCCGCGTCCCTGCCGGCGAGCGCGCCCTGGCCGCGCGGCACCGCCAGCCTGCCGTCTCGCACCAGGATCACCTTGGTGCCCGGCCGGGCCAGCAGCCCCTCGATCAGCCCGGGCTCCGACCGCCGGGACGACTGGTAGTCGATATCCCCCTGCGCCAGCGGCAGGAACGGCAGGACCTGCGTCAACGCCAACGGAGCGAACATCCCCATGTCAATGCCTCGATTCCCTGTGTACGGTTCCACGGACGCCCGGTCGCGCTCACGCCGCGGCGCGGACGCGGCGCACCAGGCCGAGCAGCGCGGCGGCCACGACGTCGGGGTGCTCGTAGGCGCTGAAATGCCCGCAGTCCTCGACGACCGTCACCTCGGCCCGGGTGCCGGTCATCGCCCGGGCCAGCGATCGCATCGCCTCGGGCGGGCTCGACGGGTCGAGATCGCCGCAGACCACCGCGGCCGGCGCGCTCACCTTCGGCAGCTGGTCGTTCAGGTCGGGCCGGCCGGCCGCCATGCGCTCCCGCCAGGCGACGCCCTCGGGGCGCTGCTCGTTGATCCACGCCGTGAACCGCTCCACGAACGCCGGCGAGCGCTTCACCGAGGAGTCGCCCTCCTGCGGCCGCGCGAAGTGCATCACGGGCTCCACGGTCCGATCGCGCTCGCAGGTCTCGGCGATGCGCAGGCGGTTGGCCCGCGACGCCGCCGAATCGGCGTCGGCCTTGGTGTCGCACATCGCCAGGCCCGCCACCATGTCCGGGTGCAGGCGCTGGACGTCCATCACCAGATAGCCGCCCATCGACAGCCCGACCCAGATGGCCCGGTCGTACCCGGCGCCGCGCACCAGCGCCGCATAGGCGTCGGCCATGCGGTCCAGCGCCTCGGGATAGGCGCCGTCGGCGGCCACGGCGCCGCACTCCGCGGGCGCGGGGATCGGGCCGGAGCCGGCGCCCGGCATGTCCGGCGCCCAGATCGGGAACGGCTCCATGCCCTCGGCGTCCGCAAGGCGGATGATGGCCCGGGCGCAGTCGTCCCACATCCGGTGGTCGATCGGGAAGGCGTGCACCAGCACCAGGGGGATCCCCCACCCCTCGCGGTACACCGTGTTGTTCAGTTCGATGCTCATGTCTGCTTCCTTTGCTTGCCGACTCGCCCCGCCGTCTCGCCGGCGGGGCGCCTGCGATCCGTTGTACACGACGGACGCCCGGGCGGGTACATATCTACCGTGCCGCATGTCGCGGCGGCTACCCCAGCCAGTCGAGCGCCCGACGGGCGATCACGCCGTGCCCGTACGGCATCTGGTCGAGTAGCGCGGGCAGCGCCGGCGCGTGCACGTCGATCCATTCCACGTCCAGCGTCTCGTCCTGCGGACGGCAGTCGCCGGCGATCGGCACCGCGTAGCACAGCGCCACCGCATGCTGGCGAGGGTCGTAGAACTCGCTGACGCCAGGCGTGGGGAAGAACTCGGCGACCGTGAACGGCTGCAGGCTCATCGGCAGCGCGGGCAGCGCGATCTCGCCCAGGTCCTTGGCGATGTTGCGCGCGATGGCCTCACGCAGCGTCTCGTGGAACAGCACGCGGCCGGCGATCAGCGTCCGTTCGATCGAGCCGTCGTCCGAGGCGTGCAGCAGCGTGCCGATCTGCGTGGCCCGGCCGAGCTCGTCGGTGTGCACGGGCACGACCTCCACGTACACCACCGGCACGGACCGGCGCACCTCGTCGAGCCGCGGGCGGTCGAGCCACCCCGGGGGATCGCCCCGGCGGGTCCCGCGCGCGAAGTCCTCCGGGGTGATGTCGTCGAATTCGCCGCGCCGACGGCCGGCGTCGAAGTCGCCGTCGTCCGGCACCTCATCGTTCATCACTGGCATGCCCCTCATTATCGTGGCCCCTCATGACCATTGCATGACGGCGGCGTGACGGTTCGCCGAACGCGGACGGCGCCGTTCCTCCCACGGCTCAAGATGTTGGGTGGTGCTGGGATGCTGGAGGCATACTCATAGCGAGACCACCACGATATATAAGGAGTATCCCATGGCAACGCATGCAGTCAGCTCGCAGGAGTTCGAGCAGGTCATCACCGGCAACGATCTGGTGTTCGTCGACTTCTGGGCGACGTGGTGCGGTCCGTGCCGCGCCTTCGGCCCGGTGTTCGAGAAGGCCAGCGAGGCGCACGACGACATCTACTTCGCCAAGGTCGACATCGACCAGAACCAGGACCTCGCGACCGCGGCCGGCGTGCAGGCGGTGCCGACGCTGATGATCGTCAAGCAGGGCCAGGTCGTGTTCCAGCAGGCCGGCGCGCTGCGCGCCTCCGACCTCGACGACCTGATCGCCCAGGCCAAGGCGCTGGACCTGAACGCCGCGAACGGCCAGGACGCCTGACGCCGCACCGACGACACGCCGGGGCCCGCCCGGGTCGGATCCCCAGAGGTCCGGCCCGGGAGTTGTTCGGGCCCCGGCGTTATTATGAAGAAAGTGTGCATAACGCCGGATAGCCGTGAGGAGCGTAATGGCCAACCATCGTAGAAAGACCACCCTGGCCCTACCCCGTCTCAATCGCCGTCTCGGGATCCGCATCGCCGCCGCGGCCGCCACGGTCGCGCTGCTGGCCACGGGCGGCATCGTCACGCGTCATTTCTATCTGTCGACCACCGCGGCCGACGAGCCGCGGACCACGTCGTACTCGGTCACCGACACCGACGCGCTCGGCGTCTCCCGCGGCACGGTCCGCGAGGACCTGCAGGGGGTGGACGAGAACACGAGCTACGTCACCGTCAAGATCAACGGCGACTCCCGCATCGTGCTCGGCGACGACTTCACCACCGTCAAATCCGTGCTCGACGCCGGCAACATCACGCTCGAGCCGGGCGATACGGTCGATCCCGCGCTCGACGCCGAGGTGACCGAATCGACGGTCATCACCATCGAACGCGCCGGCGCGACGCTGGAGACCACCGACGAGCCCATCGCGTACAACACGATCCGCAAGGAGACCTCCTCCCTGCCCGAGGGCACCGAACAGGTGCAGACCGAGGGCGTCGAGGGCGTCATGGAGACGACCAGCCTCGTCACCCGCGCCGGCGACACCGTCGTCTCCTCGAACGTGTTCGCCTCGTACGTCAAGCAGGAGCCGGTCGACGAGGTGATCCTCGTCGGCACCGGATCGTCGTCGGCCTCGTCGTCCTCCGGCGCCTCGTCGATCGGCACCACCGTGCCGGCCAGCGACATGCAGCAGTGGGCGCACGACTACCTGCTCGCCAACGGCTACACCGAGGCCGACTTCACGGCGACCGTCTACATCATCAACCACGAGTCCGGCTGGCGCGTGAACGCGACGAACGCCGGCTCCGGCGCGTACGGCCTGCCGCAGGCGCTGCCGGGCAGCAAGATGGCCTCCGCCGGCGCCGACTGGGCGACCAACTACCAGACGCAGCTCAAGTGGTTCTGGGGCTACTGCAACAGCCGCTACGGCTCGATCACCGGCGCCTACAACTTCTGGACGGCCAACCACTGGTACTGATCGGCGCCGCGACCGTGACGGGACCCCGCTTCGGCGGGGTCCTCGCGTATCCGGCCGGACGGACGGCGGCCCGGCGGACCGGCGCAGCCCCCGTTGTCCACACGTGGCGTGACCCTGTTCAGGTCACACGACGGATGATCTCGAACCGTCCGCCGCACCCAGTCACGCGCGAGAGAAGAGAATCGTCCCATGACCGACGCACGCAACCGCAGACCCCTGTCGCAGGCGCTCACCCCGGAGGAATCGTTCGTCGACGGCCACCTGACCCACGCGGCCATGGTGTCCATCGCGATCCTGACGTTCATCACCTTCGTCGGCAACTTCACCCAGCTGCAGCTCAGCGCTGCGCTGCCGACCATCGTCGCGGAGTTCGGCATCTCGGTGACCACCGGGCAGTGGCTCACCTCGATCTTCCAGCTGGTGATGGGCGTGATGGTGCCGCTCACCGCATACCTGACCCGCCGGTTCTCGACCCGCCAGATCGTCATCGCGTCGATGGCGGTGTTCACGGCCGGCTCGCTGATGGCGCTGCTGTCGCCGACGTTCCTGCTCGTGCTGCTCGGCCGCATGCTGGAGGCCGTCGGCACCGGCGTGATGTGGCCGGTGCTGCAGATCACCGTGTTCTCGATCTACCCGCTGTCCCGGCGCGGCATGGCGATGGGCATGGTCGGCATGGCGATGAGCGTCGCCCCGGCCATCGGCCCGACCTTCGGCGGCTGGCAGACCGACGCCAACGGCTGGCGCTCGATCTTCCTGACGCTGTCCGTCATCGGCGCCGCGGCGCTGGTGCTCGCGGCCGGCTGGCTGCGCAACTTCGGCACGACCGACCGGACCGTGAAGGCGGACTTCTTCTCCGTGGCGCTGTCCGTGTTCGGATTCGGCGGGCTGATGTTCGGCTTCACCAACATCGAAAGCTATCCGATCGTCCATCCGATGACCTGGCTGCCGATGGCCGTCGGCCTGGTCGGCATCGTGTGGTTCGTGCTGCGCCAGCTGAGCCGCAAGCGGGCCTGGGTCGCGGCGCGCGACGCGGCCGCCGATGCCGCCGAACCGGACCATGACGAAGACGCCGGGACGCACGGCCTGCTGCACGGCCGGTTCCACCGCTGGCGCCGCACCACGGGCAGGGAGCCGCTGCTCGACCTGGAGGTGCTGCGCAACCGCAGCTTCACCATCGGCACGATCACCGCGGCGCTGAGCTTCTTCGCGTTCAGCTCGATCACCGTGATCATGCCGCTGTACATCCAGGACGACCGCGGCTATTCGGCGACGATGAGCGGCCTGATCATGCTGCCGGGCGCGCTCGGCCAGGCCATCGCCCAGTTCTTCGGCGGCAAGGCCCTCGACCGCTTCGGCGCGCGCCCCGTGGCGCTGATCGGCACGATCACGCTGCTGTTCGGCACGGTCATGATGAGCACGGTCTCGATGGACTCGTGGATCTGGTGGGTCTCGATCTGGCAGTTCGTCCGCCAGATCGGCATGGGATTCGTGCTGATGCCGATCACCACCTGGTCGCTCAACTGCCTGAGGCCCGACGAGGTGTCGGCCGGCTCGGCCGTGACCAACACGGTCCGGCAGATCGCCGGCGCGATCGGTGCCCCGGTGCTGGTGATCCTGATGGAGACGTTCACCGCGATGCGCCAGGCCGCGCTCGGCGGCGGCGCCGACGTGGCCGCCGCGGCCAACGTGTTCGGCGTGCAGTGGGCGCTGCGGATCAGCGCCGCGATCTGCCTGGGCATGGTGCTCATGGTGTTCTTCGGCGTCAAGGGCAACGGCGCGGGCTCCACCCGCGACCTGACGCAGCGCGCGCTGCGGCGCATGCACGCCGCTGTCGGGCACGCCGAGCGCTGACCGCTCCGGGGCTCCCGGGGCGTGCCGAACCCGGCACGTCCCGGAATTCCGCCCGGACGTCCGTCACACCCCTAGGCGTCCATCGGCTTCGCCCGACAAGGACCGGCCTCGCCGTCGACGGCCCGGTCTGCACGGCCCGCCATCGGCTCCGCCCGACGAGGTGCGGTCGCACCACCTGAGGGACCGACCGCACCGCCCGAAGGCCGGCCTCACCACCCGAGAGCCGACCGTGCATCCGGCGGGTACCCGCGGCGCTGGCCCACGGCCACCCGTCCCGGCTCAGCTGCTCGGCACCTCCTGCGCCGGGCAGCCGTGCAGCACGGCGAGCATCGACTGCTTCTCCTGGCTGGTCACGCTCAGCCCGTACTTGGCCTTGACGCCGATCTGCCGGGCCACGTACTCGCACCGGTAGTCGCCGTTGGTGGGCAGCCAGTAGGCGGCCGACGCCGACCCCTTCTCCGAGTTGGCCGGCCCGTCCACGGCGAGCAGGTTGTACATGTCATTGCCGAACTCGTAGCGCCTGGCCGTGTCCCAGTCCTTCGCGCCGGACTGCCAGGCGTTCTCCAGCGCCACCACATGGTCGATCTGCACGGCCGAGCTGGTCCGCGCGCCGCGCGTGAACGCGATCGTCCGCCCGGTGTAGGGGTCGTCGAGCACGCCGGAGGCGACCTTGCAGCCGTCGGTGTAGGTCACGTCGGTCAGGTCGCGGGCGAGCACGTCGTCGCGCACGTCGCAGCCGTTGCCGTCCACGTCGGTCTCGCGGTAGCCGAACAGGTCGCGGTCGTAGCCCTCGCCGCTCTGGTCGTCGTCGACCGTCAGCGTCTCCAGGGTCTCGGCGGCGTCGCCGACCGCCGTGTACTCGCCGGTCAGCCCGCCCACCGTCGGGCTGAGTTTCGGCAGGACGATGCCGATGGTGACGCCCACGACGACGGCGATAACCAGCAGGATCAGCAGGCGTTCCAGCGGGTTCGAGGCGTTGAAGCGCCGGGCGGCGTAGCGCGTCGTCCGGCGGGCGGCGCGACGGCGGTACGGACGGCGGCGGGATGACGGTGTGCGGGGATGAGCGGACATACCGCCCTACTGTACCGCCCGCCGGCCTTCCCGTCACGTGCGACGGCGCGAGCCGCCCATTCATCGACCGCCGCGCACGCCGGCGACGGCCGGATCGGCCGCCTCACCGGTCCTGCCGGTCACGTCCGTCGCCGGCCGGCGAACTCCCCCGCCGCACATGCGCGCCGACGGCCGGTGCGTCATCCGATGCGCGGATCCGGACAGGTGCCGGCCAGGTCCGCGCCGGAGTCCTTGGCCTCGCATCCGATGCACGGCCCCGGACGGGTGCCGCATGGCCAAGAGGCGATGCCGCGGCGCGGGCGAGGCGCGCCGGCCCGCCCGTCACGCGTACGAGAAGGTGAGCGGATCATGCCCGGCGCGCGTCGGGCCGTCGAGCGCGTCGATGGCGGCGTGCTCCTGTTCGGTCAGCTCGAAGCCGAACAGGTCGAGGTTCTCGCGCTGGCGCTCGGCGTGCACCGACTTGGGGATGATGATCGTGCCGTTCTCGATGTGCCAGCGCAGGATCGCCTGCGCCGGGCTCACGCCGTGCGCGGCGGCGATGCGCTCGATCGTGCCGTCGCCGGCGTTCAGGTCGGCGCCGCGGGCCATCGGCGAGTACGCCTCGACGGCGATGCCGTGCTCGCGGCAGAAGGCCGTCACCTCGCGCTGCTGCCAGGTCGGGTGCAGCTCGATCTGGTCGACGGCCGGCCATTCGCCGGTCTCGGCGTGCAGCCGCTCCAGATGCTCGGGCAGGAAGTTGCACACGCCCAGCGTGCGCACGCGGCCCTCCTCGCGCAGTCGCGCGAACGCCCTCCACGTCTCGGCGGAGCGCCAGTCGAACGGCGTGGGCCAGTGGATCATGTACATGTCCACGTACTCCAGCCGCAGCAGGCCGATCTGGCGGTCGAAGGCCCTCAGCGCGCTGTCGTAGCCCTGTTCGGAGTCGCGCAGCTTGGTCGTGATCCACACCTCGCGCCGGCGTTCCCCGGTGGCGTAGCCCGCGGCGACCAGCGCGCGGCCGACGCCGCCCTCGTTGTTGTACCCGGCGGCGCCGTCGATGTGCCGGTAGCCGGCCTCGAGCGCCGACTCGACGACCGGGGTGACGCCCTCGTCGTCGATGCGCAGCACGCCCAGGCCGATCTGCGGGATCTCGTTGCCGTCGCGCAGACGGATCATCGGTACGGCGGGTTGATGCTGGTCGCTCATGGCTGCTCCTTCGGCTCGGTTTGGCATGGTTCTCATCCCAGCATACCCATCGGCCCGGCACGGACCGCCGGACCGGGCGCCGGACCGGCGGACGGGAGGGCACGGCACGGTCCTCCCAGAAAATACAACGTTTACCTAATTCACAAGTTGAAACACGGAAATCCTGTGAACCGAAACGATATGGAATCGCACACATGCGCACATCGACATCGGCGGAATACCGGGCGCGAATGTTCGATTCCGCATCAACGCCAATTCACAGGATCGCCCGGCTCCATCCCGTGAACCGGCCCGGGGCAACAGGCCCCGGACCGCGGCGATCCGGGGCCCATACGCCGGATGGATGAAGACCATGCCGGCCATCGGGTCACGCCCGCATGGCATGTACGTCAACCGTGCCCAATGTATTCAACGCCGTGAAGTTCGGCTCACGCCCGCGCGGCATGAACGCCGCGAGGGCGGGCTCAGACGCGCACGACGGCGTCGGCGACGCGCATCGTCGATTCGCGGTGCGACACCAGCACGATCGCCGCGTCGCGCTCCTCGGCCAGCGCGTTCACCGACTGCAGGATCACCGCCTCGTTCAGGGCGTCCAGCCGGCTGGTCGGCTCGTCGAGCAGCACCAGGTCGGCGTCCCGCAGGAAGATCCGGGCCAGTCCGATGCGTTGGCGCTCGCCCTCGGACAGCCGGCCGCCCAGCTCGCCGACCGCCGTGCCCAGCCCGGCCGGCAGCGAGTCGACCAGGGCGAGCGCCGACGCCTTGCCCAGCGCGGCGCGCAGCTCGTCGTCGGTCGCCTCGGGCCGGGCCAGCAGCAGGTTGTCCCGGATCGTGCCGTCGAACAGGTAGGTCTCCTGCGCCAGCATGGTCTGCACGCGGCGGCGGTGATGGGCGTCGATGCCGCGGATGTCCTCGCCGGACATCGTCACCCGGCCGGAGTCGGGCTCCCAGTAGTGCATGAGCAGCTTGAGCATCGTCGACTTGCCGCGCCCGGACGGCCCCTGCACGCCGAGGATGCCGTGTTCGGGGATCTCCATCGACAGGTCCTCGAAGATGCGGCCCGCGGCGGCCGCGGAACCGGCGCCCGCGGAACCGTCGGCTCCGTCGACTCCGTCGGCATCGTCGGCGCCGCCGGGATAGGCGAAGTCCACATGCTCCAGCGCCATGCCCGCATAGGCGGGCGCCTGCGTGCCGTGCTCCCGCACCGCCGGTTCCTCGTCCATCAGCGCGAACAGACGGCGGGCCGAGGCGAAGGTCTGCGTCAGGTTGGCCGGCAGCGCGCTCAGCGCCAGCGTGGGGCCGAACGAGCCGACGATGAGCACCACGCCGGCGACCAGCGCGCCGGCGTGCGCGCCGGAGAAGGCGAACAGCACGACGGCGAACGCCACCGCCACCGCGATCACGGAGGCCAGCACGACGAACACGCCGCCCAGTCCGGAGAACCGCCCGTTGCGCGCGCTCAGGTCGATGCGGTCGCGCCACAGCGCCCGGCTGCGCGCGACGATGTCGTCCACCCGCGTCTCGCCCGCTCCGAAGCGGATGATCTCGTCCAGGCCGCGCATGTCGTCGAGCATGACGTCGTCCAGCGCCGAGGATTCGCGGCGCAGGCGCGGCCCCAGGTCGCGCACGCTGCCGGCGAACCAGCGCGGCAGCGCCACGCCCACCAGCAGATGGGCGAGGACCAGCAGCAGCGCGAGCCACGGGGACAGCGCGAGCAGCGCCGCCGCGTAGACGACCGTGGTCGCCACCGCGATGACCACCGGCGAGATGGTGTGGGCGAAGAAGATCTCCAGCAGCTCGACGTCGGTGGTGATCAGCGCGATCAGGTCGCCCTTGCCCTTGCCGTCGAGCTTGGCGGGGGCGAGCCGGCGCATCGCGGCGAAGGCCTTGGACCGGAACAGCGCGAGCAGGCGGAACGCCACGTTGTGGTTCATGTACTGCTCGGCGTAGCGCAGCGCGCCGCGGACCAGCGCGCACACGGCCATCGCGGCGAGCGACTCGCCCACGCCCATGCCCCACAGCGGGTAGCCCAGGATCGAGCACAGCGCGAACACGCCGAACACCGGAAGGAACGTCGCGGCCAGGTGCCCGACGGTGCCGCACACGCAGGCGACGATCATGTACGGGCGCAGCGGCCCGACCTCGCGCAGCAGGCGGCGGACCAGCGCGCCGGTGCCGCCGCGGGCCCCGCCGGCCGGATCGGCCGCCGCGGCGGTGTGGGGCTCATCGGCAGTGCCGGTCGCATCGGCCGCATCGCCGGCCCGTCCGGCGTCCCGGCCATCCGTCTGCGCGGTCGGACCGGCCGGCCGGCCGGCGGCGGAGGCGTCGCCGGCGAGGCCGCGCACGGGCGGTATCGGCGGGGCCGGCGGCACGGCGGCCGCGGCCGGGGCGGCCCCACGATGGCCGACGTGCTCCACGGCCTGCTGGGTGCGGAACAGCCGGGCGTAGACGCCGTCCTGCGACATCAGCGACACGTGGTCGCCGGATTCCACGGCCCGGCCATGCTCGAAGACCACGATGTGCCCGGCGTCCACGGCGTTCGCCATGCGGTGGGTGATCATGATGACCGTCGCGCGGCCGGCCAGCGATCGGATCGTGTCGAGGATCCACGCCTCGCTCTCCGCGTCGACGCTGCTGGTCGCCTCGTCGAAGACGTACACCGGGCAGTCGCGCAGCAGCGCGCGGGCGATGGCGATGCGCTGGCGCTGGCCTCCGGAGAGGTTCGCCGCGCCCTGCTCGATGGCCATGTCGAGCCCCGCGGGCTGCGTGCGCACGAAGTCGGCCACGTGGGCGCGTTCCAGCGACCGCCAGAGCGTCTCGTCGTCCGCGGCCGGGTCGGCCATCAGCAGGTTGTCGCGCAGGGTCCCGGCGAACAGGTGGCTGCGCGAGGAGACCAGCGTGACCGCCCGGGTCAGCGAGGCGGCGTCGAGGTCGCGCAGCTCCCAGGCGGTCTCGGCCCCGCTTCCGGCGCCGGCGACGAGGGCGATCGACCCGTCGTAGCCGGTCAGCGTGCCGGCCAGCAGCGCCGCCGCCGTGGACTTGCCGGAGCCGGATTCGCCGACGATGGCCGTCAGGCGCCCCGGCCGCGCGGTCAGGTCGACGCCGGCCAGCGCGGCGGGAGCCTTGTCGTCGCCGCCGTCGCCGTCGCCGCCGTCGTCCGCGCCGGCGGCGACGGGATAGCTGAAGCCGACGTGGTCGAACCGCACGCCCAGGTCGCGAACGCCGGCGGGCAACGCCACGTCGCCGCGCTCGGGCTCCGGCGCGTCCAGCAGCGCGAAGATGCGCCGGGTCGAGGTCATGCCGTTCATCGCCACGTGGAAGTAGGAGCCGAGCTGGCGCAGCGGCAGGAAGAAGCTGGCGGACAGCAGCGTCACGAGCAGCGCGCCGTCGAGGTCGAGGGCCCCGGAGCCGTACTGCCAGACCGCCACGCCGATGCCCGCGGCGGTGCCGCCGTAGGCGACCAGGTCCATCGCGGTCAGCGAGCGCAGCTGGATCTGCAGCACCTTCATCGTCATCACGCGGAACTCCTCGGCCTTCGCGTCCATGTCGGCGGCGGCGCGCGCGTCGGCGTCGAAGGTCTTGAGCGTCTCCAGGCCCTGCATGTCGTCGAGGAACGCGGCGCCCATGTCGGTGTACTTGCCCCAGTACCTCTTGAAGACGCGGGCGGCGCTCATCGCGACGGCGCCGACGATCAGCACGATCAGCGGCGCGCACGCCAGCAGCGTGGCGGCGGCGGGCACGTTGAACGGCAGCAGCACGACGAACAGCGTCACCGGCGCGAGGACCGCGAAGAACAGCTGCGGCAGGAACAGCTCGAAGAAGCTCTGGATCTGGTCGATGCCCTCGCCGGCCGACTGCACGACGTCCGAGGTGCGCACGCGCGACGAGTACGAGGGGCCCAGCGCCAGCATCTTGCGGTACAGCCGCTCGCGCAGCGCGATCTTGACGCGTTCGGCGGCCTCGGTGCCGAAGGCCGCGGACGCCCGCGCGGTGAGGTACTTCACGACGCACACCGCCAGCAGGGCGAACAGCATGACCGCCAGGTCGGCGACGGTGATGCCGACCTGGTAGCCCTGGGCCAGCCAGATGACGCACTGCACCACGTTGGTCAGCATGCCCGCCATGATGAACGCGAACAGCACGTCGGCGAGCAGCGACAGCCACAGCGACGCCACCTTGGCGGCGACCAGGCGCCCGACGCCCGGGGCCAGGGAGAACAAGCGTTTGTCAAACACGACGACCACCTCGTTTTCTGCACGACTCCCTGTCACCCTAACGGAAAGCGCGGCCACGCGCCAGACCCTTTTCCGCCCCTCGGGCGCGTCCGTCCCCCGACATCCGGCCCCCGACGCCGCGGCGGAGGGGCGGCCCGCGCCCGGCCGGGACCGGCGGCGCACCGGGACGGGCCGGTTCCGGCGGCGCCCGGTGTGATCCCGCTCACGGGGGCGGCCGGCCCGCCCGTCGTCACGTACCATGGAAGCCACAGGGCCCCGCGCGGCCCGCCGCCCAGCGACGGCGCCGGGCGCGCGCCCGCACCGGCCGCATCCGCCAAGAAACGAGGTTCCACGATGCTCACCCAGTACACCTGCCCGGGATCCATCGCCATCGACGACCACGACACGTTGTATGCGTTGCTACCGCAGCGCATCGCCCGCACCGGCGCGGACACGGTGATCGCCTCGCGCAAGACCGGCCCCGGCCGGTGGGAGGACATCACCGCCGGCGAGTTCCACCGCCTGGTGCGGGCCGCGGCCAAGGGGTTCATGGCGTTCGGCATCGGCAAGGGCGACGCGGTGGCGCTGTTCTCCCCCACCCGCTGGGAGTGGGGCGTGCTCGACCTCGCGCTGGCCGCGATCGGCGCGGTGAACGTGCCCATCTACGACACGGATTCGGCCGCGCAGGCCGAGCGCATCATCAACGACGCCGAGGTGCGGCTCGCCATCGCGGACGACCGCGAGCGCTACGGCCGGCTGGAGTCGGTCTCGGACGACTGCCCGAGCCTGCGGCGCATCCTGATGCTGGACGGCAACGCCATGGGCGCCCTGGAGGGGCTGGGCGTCTCGGTGCCGGACGAGCGGCTCGACGAGCGCATCGCCTCGGTCACGGCGGACGACTTGGCCACCATCGTGTACACCTCCGGTTCGACCGGCACGCCGAAGGGCGTCGAGCTGACGCACCGCAACTTCCTGTGGATCGTGCGCGCCGGGTACGATTGCCTGCCCGAGATGCTGTGCGAGCGCCATCCGCGGCTGCTGCTGTTCCTGCCGCTGGCCCACTGCTTCGCGCGGTTCATCCAGTACTGCTCGATCGGCACCGACGACGGCGTGGTCGGCTACCTGCCGGACACCCGGTCGCTGCTGCCGGACCTGCGCTCGTTCGGGCCGACGTATCTGCTGGGCGTGCCCCGCGTGTTCGAGAAGGTGTACAACGCGGCCTCGCGCAAGGCCGGCATGGGGCTCAAGGGCCGCGTGTTCCTCAAGGCGGCGGCCTCGGCGCGCGCCTGGTCGCGCATGCGGCAGGCCGGCGGGCGCCCCACGCCCAGGCAGACGGCCGAGCATCTGGCGTACGAGGCGTCCGTGTACCGCACGGTGCGCGGCGCGCTCGGCCCGAACATCCGCTACGTGGCGTGCGGCGGCGCGCCGCTGAACGAGGATCTGGCGCATTTCTACGCCGGCATCGGCCTGCCGATGATCCAGGGCTACGGCCTGACCGAGACCGCGGCGCCGTTCACCGTCACGCGCGCGCACGACAACGTGATCGGCACGGTGGGCCAGCCCGCGCCCGGCGCGTCGGTGCGCATCGCCGAGGACGGCGAGGTGCAGCTCAAGGGCGGCAACGTGTTCGTCGGCTACCACCGCATGCCGCAGGCCACCGCCGAGGCGTTCACCGAGGACGGCTGGTTCCGCACCGGCGACCTGGGAGAGATCGACGACGCGGGCCGTCTGACGATCACCGGGCGCAAGAAGGACATCATCATCACGGCCGGCGGCAAGAACGTCTCGCCGATCCCGCTGGAGCACGTGATCGCCGACTGCCCGATCGTCGAGCACGCCGTGGTGGTCGGCGACGGCCGGCCGTTCGTCGGCGCGCTGGTGACGCTCGACCCCGAGGGGCTGGCCGCCTGGCTGCCCTCGCGCGGGCTCGACGCCGACATGCCGCTCGCCGAGGCGGCCGGGCTGCCCGAGGTGCGCGCCGATATCGAGGACTACGTGCAGCGGGCGAACGCCACGGTGTCGCGCGCCGAGTCGGTGCGCCGGTTCGTGGTGCTGCCCGAGCGGTTCACGCAGGACAACGGCTGCCTGACGCCGTCGCTCAAGGTGGTGCGCCCGAAGGTCGCGCGGGTGTTCGCCGCGGCGATCGACCACGACCTGTACGGCGGGCGCTGAGCCGGCGCGCGGACGCCCGGCCGGCGGGCGCCGAGCGGGTCCCGACCGGTGGGCGCGCCCCGTCTTCCGGCGGTCCGCGGCCGGAACGCCGCGACCGGCGGGTGACCACCGGACCGATGGCGGGTGCCGATTCGCGCTCGCCGGCCCGCATCCGCCGGTCGACGCCCGAGGGCCGGCGCGTGGCGCATGCGGCCGGCTACAGCGCCCGCAGCTCGTCGGCGAGACGCCACACGATGCGGTCGGCGCGCGCCAGCTCCGATTCGCGGCTGACCGCCCGCCAGTTGCGCCGGTAGGCCTCCCACCAGCATTCGATCGAGCCGGCCAGGGCGGCGGCGCGCTCGCCGTCGGCCACGGCGGCCGACGGATGCGGACCCGTCGAGTCCGCATCCGACGATTCCGCAGCCGCCAGTGCCGTATCCGCCGGTTCCACGTCCGCCGACCCTACATCCGCCGGCGCCGTATCCGCCGGCTCCGCGTCGAGCGACCGGACCAGCAGCAGGCCGGCCTCGTTGAGCAGCCGCTGCCCCTCGACGGCCAGCAGCGCCGCCGTCGCCACGTCCGTGCGCGCCGATTCCCTCATGCCCGCAAGCGCATGCCCGATCCGAGTCCGGATCGCGTCGAGCGCCTCGTTGCACGCCCCGGCGGCGAACAGACGCCCCCGCATCGGCGCGCAGTACCGGCGGCGGGCCTGGGGCAGGTCTCCCGCCCCGGCGACCGGCTCCCCGCCTTCGGGGCGCCCGGCGTCCGCCGCCGCGGCGACGTCCGGGTTGACGGTGCCGTCGCCCTGGTCCAGTTCGACCCAGTACACCAGCTCATGCCAGCCGAACGTCGCCTGCGCGGCCGCGTCGCGCAGCAATCCGACGAAGTCCGGGTCGCCGTAGGCGGCGCGCGATATCCGCCGCAGCACCTCCGTCGGGGCGGGCGGGACGCCCCCGCCCTCGCCGGCGCCGCCGTCGGACGGCGCGACCCCGCCGCCCCAGGCGCATTCGGCGCCCATCATCATGCCCGGCGCGCACAGCCGCGGGTCCTGCACATGGCCGAAGTCGCCCCAGTCGGTCACCAGCATGCCGGCCGCGCCGACCCGCCGCCCGTAGGCGGCGACGCGCGCGATGTTGCTCCACGCCCCGTCGATGCGCGGCACGAGCGCGTTCCAGCCGAGCACGGCGGGGCACACCATCTGCTCCGCCCCGGAGCGGGCCACCGCCTCGAACCCGTCCGGGCCGGCGAGCGGCGCGTAGTTCCAGTTCAGCAGCGTCACGCCGTCGGGCAGCCGGTCCAGGATGTCGGGGTGCTGGAGCGCGATGTCGGCCCAGATCATCGGCTCGCCGCCGCGCTCCTGCACGTGCCGGCACAGCGCGCCCACGAAGTCCGCGTACGCGGCGCCGACGCCGATGCGGCCCGTCAGCGGCGCCGACGCCCCCTTGCCCAGGTCGAAGGTCTCGTCGCATCCGAGGTTGACCCGGCGCGAGCGGAACAGCGGCACGTAGGCGTCGATCAGCCGCTTGGCGAAATCCAGCGAGCGCGGGTCGGCCACGTTGAGCGTGTGGTGCTCCTGGCGTTCGATGAGGCTGTACGGGCGGTCGGCGTCCTGCGGGAGCTCGCCGAGCCCGGCGTACCCGCGCGTGCGCAGCGCCATGTACAGGTGGCCGAACGTCGAGATCGAGGGGATCAGCTCGATGCCCAGACCGGCGCAGTAGTCGTCGAACTCCATCAGGTCGTCGGGCCGCAGCGCGTCGGTGCCGCGCCACATCTCGCTGAGTCCGGGGAACGTGAAGGCGTGCTCGACGTACAGCTGCAGCTCGTTGTACTTGTACAGGCACAGCCGGTCGGCCCACGCCTTGAGGTGCCTGAGCGTGGGCACGCGCCCGCGCGTCACGTCGAGGTAGTAGCCGCGCCGGGCGTACGCCGGCTCGTCCTCGATGCGCAGGCAGGGCAGGGCGGGGCCGCGCTGCCGGATGAGCTGGCGCAGCGTCTGCACGCCGTCGCGCAGCCCGCGCCGCGATCCGCCGGCGACGCGCACCGCGACGGCCGCGTGCGCGTCGACGTCGAGCCGGTAGGCGCGTTCGGGCAGCGACCCGTCGATCTCAAGCAGGATGTCCGCCTTGTAGGCCACGCCCCTGGCGCGCCGCCACTCCAGGCCGCAGTGCCGGCGGATGTCGTCGGCCAGCTGGCGCGAGCAGGCGCCGTCCAGGTCGGGCTCCGGGGCGACGATGGTGCCGCACGCCGGCATCGTGTACTCCCCCGCCGTCATCGCCACCGTGCGGGGGCGCGGGACCAGCGCCGGAATCGTCTGGGTCATGTCGGGCCGCCTTTCCGCAACGGTGTCGTCATCGACTCGCGGCCGGGCGGGCGCGGCCCGCCTTGGCCGTGCCTTGCATGATACCGTAATGCCCGGATGCGACGGGCCGCCCCGCCTAACGCACAATGTGCAGTTTCTCACGCTGAGCGGCCATTTTCTTGGCCTCAGCGTGAGAAACTGCACATTGTGCGTTAGGCGACAGCGGCTGATGCGTTGGGTAGGGCGACCTGGGCGCGCCGCGTCGTGTCAGTGCTGGTTGTTCAGGCGATGCACCATCTCGCTGAGCTGCAGCTCGCGCTCGAACGCGCGCGGCTCGGTCGTCTCGTCGATGACGGCCAGCTCGACGCCGGCCATGCGGGCGAAGTCCTCCCACGCCTCGCGGCCCACCGAGGTGGTCATGCAGGTGTGGTGCGAGCCGCCGGCGCGCAGCCAGCACTCGGCCGAGGTCTTGAGGTCCGGCTGCGGCTTCCACAGCGCGCGGGCGCACGGCAGGGCCTTGAGGGAGCCCTCCGGCTCGACCAGGTCGACGACGTTCATCAGCAGGCGGAAGCGCTCGCGCACGTCCGACATCGAGACGACGACCGCGTCCTTCTTCGGGGCGCCGGTGAACACCAGGCGCACCGGGTCGGCCTTGCCGCCGATGCCCAGCGGGTGGATCTCCAGGCGCGGCTTGGCGATCGTGCCGATGGACGGGGAGACCTCGAGCATGTGCGCGCCCATGTTCATCTCATGGCCGGGCACGAAGTTGTAGGAGTAGTCCTCCATCAGCGAGGCGCCGCCCTCGAGGCCGTAGCCCATCACGGCGCCGATGCGCACGAGCACGGCGGTCTTCCAGTCGCCCTCGGCGGAGAAGCCGAAGCCGTACTCGGAGGGGAAGCGCTGCGGGCCGACGCCCGGCAGCTGCGGCAGGGCGCCGAGGTCCTCGAAGTTGTCGACGCCGGCGGTGCAGCCGTTCTCGTTCATCATGTTGATCATCGCGGCCTCCTCCTTGGCGGCGATGAACAGCGAGTCGTAGCGGGAGTCGAGCAGCTCGGGGGCCACGTCGTACTTGGCCTTGTAGTCCTCGATGATGGCCTTGACCTGGTCGTCCTTGACGGCCTCGTAGGCGGCGACGAGCTCGTTGACGGCCCAGGTGTTGATCGAGGCGCCGAACACGCGCTCGGCCTCGGTCTTGTCGCCCTCGGTGACGGCCACGTTGCGCATGTTGTCGCCCCAGCGCATGACCTTCATCGTGTTGGAGGCGTCCCAGCCGGCGCAGGCGCGGGCCCAGACGGCGATCCGCTCGGCGACCTCGGGGTCGGTGTAGTGGCCGACCACGATCTTGCGGTCGATGCCCAGGCGGGAGACGATGTAGCCGAACTCGCGGTCGCCGTGGGCGGCCTGGTTCAGGTTCATGAAGTCCATGTCGATGGTCTCCCACGGGATCTCCATGTGGTGCTGGGTGTTCAGCTGCAGCAGCGGCTTGGTGAGCACCTCGAGGCCGCGGATCCACATCTTGGCCGGGGAGAAGGTGTGGCACCAGGCGATCACGCCGATGACGGCCGGGTTGGCCGAGGCCTCGACCATGAACCGCTTGACGCCGTCGGAGGACTTCAGCGTCGGCTTGAGCACGAGCCTGACCGGGATGGCGCCGGTGCCGTTGAGGTAGTCGACGATCTCGGCGGACTGCTGGGCGACCTGGCGCAGGGCCTCCTCGCCGTACAGGTCCTGGGAGCCGACGGCGAACCAGATCTCCTTGCCCTCGAAGGGGTTTTCCATAGTCATTGTTGTTTCGTTCCTTTACTTCGCTGTGTGGATGGTTGAGTGCGTGACGCCGGCTGCAGCGCCGGCCGTTCCCGGCCGACCAGCCGGCAGCACTGGCGCGATGCGTGCGGCATCCGTGCCGCGGCGGGCGAAGGCGTACGACGGTACGTCGAACCCGCTGCGGTGCGGATGACGCTCCATCGCGTCAGTGCTGCCCGTAGACGTTCTGGTAGCGGTCGTTAAGCTTGTCGATGTCCTCCTGCGGGATCGGGATGATGTCGCCGAGCTGGCGGGCGGCCCACATCGTGTGCGCGACCTCCTCGGTCATCGCGGCGGCCTTGACCGCGGCCTCCGCGTCCTTGCCGATCGTGAACGGGCCGTGGTTCTGCATGAGCACCGCCGGGGACTTCGGGTACTTCTTCAGCGTCTCGACGACGCCCTCGCCGATAGCCTCGGAGCCGATCAGGCGGAACGGGCCGACCGGCACCTCGCCGCCGAACTCGTCGCCCATCATCGTCAGGCCGCAGGGGATGTTCTGGCCGGTGGCCGCCCACGCGGTCGCGTAGGTGGAGTGGGTGTGCACGACGCCGTACACGTCCGGCATGTTGCGGTAGATGTAGCAGTGCGACGCGGTGTCCGAGGACGGGGACTCGGTGCCGTCGACGACGTTGCCGTCGAGGTCGCACACCACCATCGAGCTCGGGGTCAGGTACTCGTAGCGCAGGCCGGAGGGCTTGATCACCATCAGGTCGGCGGTGTGCAGGCGCTGCGAGACGTTGCCCGCGGTCCACACCACGAGGTTCCACTTGATCAGCTGGTCGTGCAGGCGCGCGACGACCTCGCGGACCTGCTTGACCTCGGCGCGGACCTCGGGGCCGTAGTCAGCCAACGTTGCCATGGGATGTTCCTTTCTGTTGTCGGTGTCGCGTCGGCCGCGTCGGCCGCGGCCGCGACGTCGTATGTCGGGGGCGCCGGAGGCCCCGGCGCCCGGGGTTCAGTCCTCCTCGAGCGGGATCGCGGCGATCGCGGCCCGCTCGATGTCCAGGCCGCGCTGGAAGCGGCCGAAGAAGTCCTCGAATCCGGCCACGTCGCGCGGGTCCGGGTCCTCGGTGGTCGACTCGGCGCCGGCGAACACGCGTTCGTCCAGGTAGTCGGCCAGCGGCATGTCGGCGCGCCACAGGTAGTCGGCGAGCACGGCCATGCCCCAGGCGCCGCCCTCCGCGGCGGTCGACATGACCTTGATCGGGGTGTCGAACGCGGCGGCGAGGATCTTCTGCGCGACCTTCGGGGTGGTGAAGATGCCGCCGTGGCCGACGAGCGAGTCGACGGCGACGCCCTCGTCCTTGGTCATCACGTCCATGCCGATCTTGACCGGCGAGAACGCGCCGAACAGCTGGGCGCGCATGAAGTTGCCGAGCGTCATGCGGGCCTCCGGGGCGCGGGCGAACAGCGGGCGGCCCTCGGGCAGGCCGGCGAGGAACTCGCCGGAGCGGAACGGGTAGTTGAGCAGGCCGCCGCAGTCGGCGTCGACGTCGTCGGCGATGGCGGCGCGGAACAGCGTGCCGTAGAGCGTGCCCGCGTCGACCGGCTGGCCGAGGGCCGCGGCGAACTGGCCGAACAGCCCGACCCAGGCGTTCAGGTCGGAGGTGAAGTTGTTGGCGTGGCTCATGCCGGCCAGGTCGCCGGCCGGGGTGGCGACGAGGTCGACCTCGGGGTGCAGGCGCTCGAGCTTGCGCTCCAGCACGACCGTCGCGAAGATCGAGGTGCCGGCCGAGACGTTGCCGGTGCGCTGGCGCACGGAGTTCGTGGCCATCATGCCGGTGCCGGCGTCGCCCTCCGGCGGGGCGAGCGTGATGCCGGGCTCGAGCGTGCCGGTCGGATCGAGCAGCCGCGCGCCCTGTTCGGTCAGCTCGCCGGCGGGGGTGCCGGCGACCAGCGGCTCGGGCAGCAGGTCCTCGAGGCGCCACGGCTGCGCGGCGATCTCCGGCAGGGCGTCGAAGCGCTCGATGAACGCCGTTTCGTAGGTGCGGGTGGCGGGGTCGATCGGGAACATGCCCGAGGCGTCGCCCACGCCCAGCACCTTGCGGCCGGTGAGCTTCCAGTGCACGTAGCCGGCGAGCGTGGTGAAGAAGGCGACGCGGCCGACGTGCTCCTCGCCGTTGAGCACGGCCTGGTACAGGTGGGCGATCGACCAGCGCTCGGGGATGTTGTACTGGAACAGCTCGGAGAGGCGCTCGTGGGCCTCGTGGGTGTTGGTGTTCTGCCAGGTGCGGAACGGCACGAGCAGCTCGCCGTCGGCGTCGAAGGCGAGGTAGCCGTGCATCATCGCGGAGAAGCCGATGCGGCCGACGCGGGTCAGCTTCTCGCCGTACGCGGCCTCGACGTCGTGGGCGAGCTCGGCGTAGGCGGTGCGCAGGCCGGTCCAGATCTCGTCGACGCCGTAGCTCCACAGGCCGTTCTCGAGGTGGCTGGCCCAGCCGTAGTCGCCGGATGCGATGGTGCGGTAGGTGTCGTCGATCAGTACGGCCTTGATGCGGGTGGACCCGAATTCGATGCCCAGCGAGGTCTTGCCCGCGCGGATCTTCTCGGCGATGCCGGCGATCTGCTCGGAGGCGTCCAGTGCCATGCTCGTCACACTCCTTCACGTCAACGGCAGGGCTGCTCCGCCCGCCGGTTCCGAGAGCGCTCACAAGCTTGGGATACGACATGTTGTTAGCGCTCACAATTTGTAGTTGCCATTGTACCCATGTCATCGGGAACTGACAACTCCGCCGTGTCCCCGCCCCCCGCCGCGCCGAAGGAGGAGCGACGGCCCGCGGGCGGCCGGAACAGGCGGCATGGGGCGGCGGCACGGGGCGGGACGTGGGACGCCGGACGGAACGCGGCGCGGAGGCGGCGGCGCCGGACGGAACGCGGGCGCCGGACGGGACTACGGCATGGGGCCGGCGCCATGCGGGACGCGGGCCGCGGGCCGCCGGGTCAGCGCGGGGACGGGCCCAGCGAACTGCGCTGCATCACGGTCGCCGGGATCAGGCGCACCCCGTGCGGGGAGGCCGGTCCGGCCGGGTCGTCGGCCTCGCCGAGCAGGCGCAGCACCTCGCGCATCGCCAGCGTGCCCAGCCGCTCGAAGTCGGGCCTGACGGTCGTCAGCGGCGGGAACATGTTGTCCATCGCGGGCATGTCGTCGAAGCCGACCAGGCTGATGTCCTGCGGGATCCTCAGGCCGTGCTCGTGCAGCGCGCGCGCCACGCCCACGGCCTGGCTGTCGTTCGCGGTGACCACGACCGTCGGCAGCTCGGCGCCGGCGCGCCCGTGCTCGTCGAGCAGGCGGTTCATGCGCGAGTAGGCCTCCGAGGAGTCCCAGCTCCCGCACCGCACCACCGTGCAGGACACCGCGCGCTCCCGGCACAGCTGGTTCCAGGCGGCCGCGCGCGTGGCGGCGTCGCGCCACTCGCGCGGCCCCGCGAAGTACAGCGTACTGCGGTGGCCGTACTCGGTGACCAGATGCATGACGTCGGCCATCGCGCCCCACTGGTCGATGCCCGCGAACGCGACGCGGCGACGGTCGGCCGGTCGGATCGCCGACACCCCCTCGCGGATGCCCAGCTCGCCGTGCGTGGACGTGACGAACACCCGGGGCTGGCGCACCTGCGCGTGGCACGCGGCGGAGAACATCACGTCGGTGGGCGTCAGGAAGATGAAGGCGTCCACGTTCTGCTGATCGAAGGTCTCGCACAGCTCCTCGAAATCGGCCTGCGAGCACAGCGCCTCGTGCACCATCGTCACCGACATGAACAGCCCGTGGGACCGCGCCATCGACTCGATCGAGGAGATGGCCGAGATCGGGCCGAAGAACCGCAGGCCGCCCGCGATCAGCCCGATGGTGCGAGAGCGGTGCGAGGCCAGCGCGCGCGCCGAGTTGCTGGGCCGGTAGCCGAGCTCCTTGATGGCCGCCCGGACCTTGGCCCGCGTGGCGTCGGAGACGTCCGGCGAGTCGTTGATCACCCGCGAGACGGTCTGGTGGCTGACGCCGGCCAGCTTGGCCACCTCGAACATCGAAGGCCGCTTCTCTCCCCGCCCCGCAACCATGTGACTCTCCCTTCGGTCGTCATGCGGCCGCCGCACCGTCGCCGGACGCCGCGGCCGACGGCGGTGTCGTCGCGCGGAGGGGCGCCCCGGCGGCGACCATCCCAGTAGACCCACGATAACACAGTGAGCGCTCACATCGGGCGGGGACGGCCATGCCGTCACCGACCCGGACCGCCATCCGGTCACGCCATCGCCGAACCGTCCGGACCGGCCGGGCGCGCCCGCCGCCGGCCCGCGACGCCGGACCGTTCCGGCCGCCGGCCGCCGACCGGCGCCCGACCGGCCTACCGGCCGGCGGCGAGCGCGTCGAGCCGCGCGCGGAACCGCGGCCAGTCGGTGCGCATCGCGGTGAGCAGCCTGCGTTCGGGCACCTCGTCGATCGGCACCCACTCGATCTCCATGCTTTCGTCGTCGTTCGCGCGCGGCGTGACCGTATGCCCCGGCCTCTCGAAGGCGAACACCGTGGTGTAGGCCCAGTTGCCGTGGTCCTCGCGCCAGGTGCCCACCACGTCGATGTCCTCGGGGGTGATGTTCGCCTCCTCGTAGGATTCGCGCAGCGCGCCCTCGATCGCGTTCTCGCCGTCGGCGGTGGCGCCGCCCGGGATGCCCCAGGTGCCGCCCTCCGCGCTCCACAGCGCGCGGTGCTGCATCACCACGTGCGTCACCGCGCCGTCGGCCCCGCGCCGCGCGAGCAGCACGCCGGAGGCGCCGTTGAGCCCCCAGTGACGGCGTCCGCACGCGCAGTCGATCCACCCGTCGCCGGGCTGGCGGACGTTGTCCTTCGGCGGGACCGCGCCCGCCGCCTGGCTGGTCACCCCCTCGGCCTTGGCGGCCGGGGCGTGGTCGCCGCGCGCCACGTTCCACAGATCCGTCCAGTCGACGCCCAGCTCGCCGGCGAGCCGTCGCACCAGCGGCAGGCTCAGCCCGATGACGCCGTGCGGATCGCCCTCGATGCCGTCGATGAACGCGCCGCCGAAGCCCTCGAGCGTGAACGAGCCGGCCACCTCCAGCGGCTCGCCGGTGGCGATGTACCGCTCGATGTCACGGTCCGAATAGTCGCCGAAGCGCACGACGGCCCGGCTCGCGCCCCTGGCCGCGCGGCCGGTGGCGAAGTCGATCAGGCAGTGCCCGGTCCACAGCTCCCCGCTGTCGCCGCGCATCGCGCGCAGCCGCTCGCGCGCGACCTCGACGTCGTGCGGCTTGCCGTAGCATGCGCCGTGGAACAGGAACATCGAATCGCAGCCCAGGATCAGCGGGCCGACCGCGCCGGAGGTCAGCCCCACGCCCTCGGATTCCACCGCGATCGGGGCGACGCTGGTCGGCACCTGCACGCCGGAGAAGTCGCGGGTGATGTCCGAGCCCTTGCCCGAGGCGGGCATCATGCCGTGCATGCCGTCGGGGACCGGGGTTCCGGTCTCCCCGCCGGCCTGTTCCGCAGGCGCTTCGGCGGCGTCGGCGGCGTCGGCCCGGAGCGGGAACGCCGTCACGCGCTCGCCCGTCGCCGCCGCGGCCGTCGCGGCGACGTCGCGGTAGGCGCGGTGCACGGCCTGCGCCTTCGCCTCGGCCAGAATCGTCACCCGCTCGTCGACGCCGAGCGCCTCGACGTCCACGCCGCGCGCGGCGGCCGCGGCCCGGAGCGCCGCGGGTTCGTCGACATGCGAGACGCGGATGGTCGGGCATACGCCGGCCGAGTACAGCACGTCGCGGCGCGGGGCGGATTTGGAGGCAAGAATCAGCGGAATCGTCATACCGCCCACTGTACCGCACCCCGATTGCGCCCCGTCGCCCGGGGGCATGGTCAGACAGTGACCGCGTTCCGTTGTTGAGGATCGCGATTATGCCCCGTCGCCCGGGGTCGCGGCTTCAGTAGGCACTTATCCGGTTCCGTAGGCGCCCTGGCCGCGGCGCCGCGACGGCGGCCCCGCGGAATACCGGGCATGCCGCACGCGGATACCGCGCAGCGGGTGCCTACGGAACGCCCGAAATGCCTACCGAAGCGGCCCGGCCGGCCGCTCAGCCGCGCTCGACGGTCACGCCCATCCGGTCGATGGGCAGATGCAGCACGCGCCAGTGGCCGGACGACAGCTCGTCGGCGGACAGCCGGTCGATGGCCTCGCGCGCGTCGCCGTAGTGCAGCACCAGCACGCAGGGGCCGGCGCCGGACACCGCGGCGGCGTAGCCGTGGGAGCGGAGCCTGCCGATCAGGTCCCAGGAGGGCTGCATCAGCGCGGCGCGGTACGGCTGGTGCAGGCGGTCCTGCGTCGCCGCGAACAGCAGCGTGTTCGATTCCGCGGCCAGGGCCACGGCCTCGGTGCGGCCCGCTTCGGTTCCGGCGGCCGCATCGCCGGCGGGCGCGGCGAGCTGGCCGGGGTTCATCGCCGCCGGCAGCAGGCCGACGCGCGAGACGTTGTAGACCGCGTCGCGGTACGGCAGCTGCGCGGGCAGTGCCTGCCGAGCCTTCTCGGTGGACAGCTCGTAGTCGGGGACGAACACCGCCGCGGTGATGGCCGGATCGACCGGATAGTTGACCGTGTGGAAGCCGCCGTGCAGCGGCTCGCCGCCCGGGATCGGCACCGAGCCGACGCCCTCGGCGGTCGAGAAGTCCCACGAGACGGTCAGCCCGCCGAATACCGCCGGGGCCACGTTGTCGGGATGGCCCTCGATCGTGGCGGCGAGCTCGAAGATGGCCTGGCGGTTCAGCGGCCCGTCCTGCGCGAAGGCCGCGGCCGCGGCGATGCCGGCCACGATCGCCTCGGCGGATGAGCCCATGCCGCGCGCCTGCGGGATGCGGTTGCGCGCCTCCAGCGTGAATCCGAGATGGCCCAGGCCGAAGGTCCGGCAGGCGCGCCGGAACGTCGAGACGACCAGATGGGTCTCGTCGCGCGGCAGGCTGTCCGCGCCCTCGCCCTCGATGCAGACCCGGGCCCCGGATCCCGCGGGGTCGAGCGTGAAGGTCAGTTCGTCGTGGTAGTCCAGCGCCAGGCCGACCGTGTCGAAACCGGAGCCCAGGTTCGCGCTGGTCGCGGGGACGCGCACGTGCACGCGATCGGTCACAGGGGTCATTGCCGCCTCACTCTCCGCCGTCCGGCGCCGCGCGGGCGCCGGAGGCCATCGGTTGTCGGTATGCGACGGGCCCGCGCCCGGCGCGGGCCCGGAAGCGTCAGTCGAGCACGCGCAGGATCGACGGCTCGCCGGTGACGAAGTCGAGCTCGCACACGGCCTTGACGGTGTCGCGCAGCGTGGCCTCGTCGGTCAGGTGCGTCACGATGCGCAGCTGCTGGAGCTCGCCCGAATAGCCCGGATCGTGCAGCGTGGGCTTGAGGTCCTGGTTGACGCCGTTGATGGACACGCCGCGTTTGGCGAACTCCGCGGCGATGGCGGCGAGCACGCCCGGCTTGTCGTGGATCAGGAAGCGCACGGCGAACGCGGCCTTCGACGCCTCGATCGGCGCCTTCGGCAGGTCGTTGTACATCGGGATGACCGGGCCGGTGCAGCCCTGCGCGATGTGGCGCGCGACGGTCACGACGTCACCGACGACCGCGGAGGCGGTCGGGGCGCCGCCGGCGCCGCGGCCGTAGAACATCAGGTCGTCGGCCGCCTCGGCCTTGACGAACACGGCGTTGAAGCTGCCGTGCACCGAGGCCAGCGGATGGTTCTCGTCGATCAGCGCCGGGTAGACGCGCGCGGAGACGCCGGCCTCGCCGTTCTCCACGACGGCGAGCAGCTTGACGACCTTGTGCTCGGCGGCGGCGGCGGCGATGTCGTCGGCGGTGATCCTCGTGATGCCCTCGACGGTCACGTCGTCGATGCCCACGTTGGTGTGGAAGCCGAGCGTGGCCATGATCGCGGCCTTGTTCGCCGCGTCGTGGCCCTCGATGTCGCCGGTCGGGTCGGCCTCGGCGTAGCCCCTGGCCTGCGCGTCGCGCAGCGCGACGTCGAAGTCCAGGCCCTTGGTGGTCATCTCGTCGAGGATGTAGTTGGTGGTGCCGTTGACGATGCCGAGCATGCTGGTGACCTTGTCGCCGACCAGCGACTCGCGCAGCGGGCGCACGATCGGGATCGCGCCGCCGACCGCGGCCTCGAAGTAGATGTCCACGCCCTTGTCGGCGGCGGCCTGGTAGATCTCGGGGCCGTGCTTGGCCAGCAGCGCCTTGTTGGCGGTGACCACGGAGGCGCCGGATTCGATGGCGGCGAGCACGAAGGTGCGCGCCGGCTCCAGACCGCCGATCAGCTCGACGACGATGTCGGCGTTCGTGGCCACGGCCATCGTGTCCGAGGTCAGCAGCGACCGGTCGATCCACGGGAAGTCCACCTCGTCCGGGTCCAGGCAGGCGACGCCGCCGAGCTCGATGTCGCGCCCGATGCGCTGGGAGAGCTCGTCCTTCTGCTCGACGAGCAGACGGGCGGTCTGCGAACCGACGGTGCCCGCGCCCAACAGGCCGACGCGGATTGGGGCTTCATGATGCAGTGCCACGGATCATCCTTCCTAACCGAAGCCGAATGCCGAAAACCGTACGCTCCGGCGGCCCGGGACGTACGGTTTTCATCCTACGAAACGAATCCGACACGGACGGCCGGCGTCTCACATTCGCCGCGGGCCGCCCGGCCCCGGCGATCAGCCGGCGTCCAGGGCGAGCAGGTCGTCGACGCTCTGGCGGCGCAGCATGACGTGCGCGCCGGCCCCGCCCACCGCGACCACGGCCGGGATCAGCGCCTGGTTGTAGTTGCTGGCCATCGTGCGGCCGTACGCGCCCGTCACCGGCACGGCCAGGACGTCGCCGCGGCGCAGGTCGGCGGGCAGCCGGCACTCGCGCACGACGATGTCGCCGGACTCGCAGTGCATGCCGACCACGCGCGCCAGCATCGTGTCCGCCGAGCCGGCGCGGTTCGCCAGCCGCGCCGTGTAGTCGGCGCCGTACAGCGCCGGGCGGATGTTGTCGCTCATGCCGCCGTCGACGGAGACGTACACGCGCTCGTCGATCGGCTCGCCGTGCGAGTCGACGGTGCCGGCGGGCAGATGCACCGGCTTGACGGTGCCGACGCGGTACAGCGTCACGCCGGCGGGCGCCACGATCCAGCGGCCCGGCTCGAAGGAGACGACCGGCGCGGGCATGCCGAGCGCGCGGTTGACGGCGGCGACGGCCTCGGCCAGGCGGCGCAGCTCGACGTCGATGTCCATCGAGTCCTCGCCGTCGGTGTAGGCCACCGAGTAGCCGCCGCCGAGGTCGACCTCCGGCAGCGTGTACGCGTCGGTGGCGTAGAAGGTCTTGCGCAGCAGCATCATGCGCTTGGCGGCCTCGACGAAGGCGTTCGCGTCGTGGATCTGCGAGCCGATGTGCGAGTGGATGCCGACGAGCTCCAGATCCTCGCCGCGGCGCAGGATGTCCTTGAGCACGGCCACCGCCTGCCCGTCGGCGACCGCCTCCATCGCGGCGGCGAACGCGCGGTCGGCGTCCGGCAGGTCCTCGGCGTGCAGGTCGTACGGGTAGCGCACGTCGTAGCGCAGTCCGCGCCCGCCGTCGGCGGCGTCGGCGTGGCCGTCCGCGCCCCGCGTCCCCTCCGGCACGACGCGCGCGTTGGCGGCGGCCGGGCTGAGCGCGGCGAGGTCGTCGAGCACGGACAGCACGCCCGCGTCGACGCCGGCGGGCAGCAGCGGGACGCCGAACTTCTGGTCCTCGTGCGCGGTGGAGATGAACTCGTGGCCGCCGGCGTGGATGCCCGCGGTCACGCGCAGCATCACGCGCGCGCGGCGGCCGAGGCGGCGGGCGATCGCGGCGATGCGCGCGGGCTCGTCGGGCGAGTCCACGACGATCTTCGCGAACCCCTGCTCGACGGCGAGCGCGATCTCCTCGTCCGACTTGTTGTTGCCGTGCAGCACCAGGCGGCGGCCGGGCAGGCCGGCGGCCAGGGCGATGCGCATCTCCCCCATCGAGCAGGTGTCGACCAGCATGCCCGCGTCGGCCACGATGCGGGCCACCTCCTTGGACAGGAACGCCTTGCCGGCGAAGCTGACGTGCGTGGTCGTGTTGGCGAACGCGTCGGCGGCGGCGCGCACGAAGCGCCTGGCGCGCGCGGACACCTCGTCGGTGTCGATGAGGTAGAGCGGCGAGCCGAACTCGTCGAGCAGCCCGGCCGCGGTGCGCCCGTGGAAGGTCAGCGCGCCGTCGGCGTCGATCGCCGTGGCCTCGGGCCAGATGGGGGTGACAGCCATGATTCTCTCCATTCATCGGTTCCGTCCGCCGGGTGCGCCGGCGGTACGCCGGACCCGCCGCGTCGCGGGCGACGGGCGGGTCCGATTCCGCGGCGCGGGCCGGCGGGCGGACCGTACGGTCCGCGTCCGGCGTCCCGCGCCGTCGCCGCGCGATGACGCACTCAGTGTTTCACGCGGTGTTTCACAGACGTTTCACGCGGTGTTTCACGCGCGGCGCGACGGGATGCGGGGCCGTGCGGCCGTCACATCTTCTCCGGCGCGGTGACGCCGAGCAGGTCGAGGCCCGAGGCGATCACCGTGCGCACGGCGTCGTTGAGCCTCAGACGCGCGGCCGCACGGGCCGGCTCGGGGCACTTGGCGATGCGCAGCGCCTCGCGCGCGGCGTCGTCCTGCCGCTCCTCGGGGTCGGTCAGCGCCATCGGCACCACGCGCTCGACGTTGTACCACTTGTGGTAGGTCGCCGCGAGGTCCTCCAGATAGTGGGCCACGCGGTGCGGGGCGCGCAGGTCGCCGGCCAGCGACAGCAGCGCCGGCCACTGGGCCAGCGCGGCGAGCACCTCGCCGTCGGCCTCGGTGTCCAGCAGCGACAGGTCGGCGCCCTCGTAGGTGATGGCGGCGTCGGCGGCGTTGCGGTCCACGTTGCAGGCGCGGGCGTGCGCGTACTGCACGTAGTACACCGGGTTCTCGTTGGTGTGCGAGGCCAGCAGGTCGAGGTCGATGTCGACCGGGGTGTTGTAGTCGGTTCGGGCCAGCGAATAGCGCGCGGCGTCCACGCCGACGGCCTCGACCAGGTCGTCGATCGTCACGACGTTGCCGGCGCGCTTCGACATGCGCACGGGCTTGCCGTCCTTGACCACGTTGACCAGCTGGCCGATGAGGATCTGCATGTTCACGCCCGGCTCGTCGCCGAAGGCGGCGCACATCGCCATCATACGGCCGATGTAGCCGTGGTGGTCGGCGCCGAGCATGTAGATCGCCACGTCCGCGGGGTTCGCCTCGCGGTGGCGCTTGTTGCGGTAGTACGCGATGTCCGCGGCGAAGTACGCGTAGTTGCCGTCGGACTTGACGATGACGCGGTCCTTGTCGTCGCCGTGCCGGGTGGAGGCGAACCAGGTGGCGCCGTCCTTCTCGTAGATGTCGCCGCGCTCGCGCAGGTCGGCGATCGCGCGCTCGACCTCGCCGTCCTCGTACAGGCTGTTCTCATGGAACCACACGTCGAACGCGACGCGGAAGTTGCGCATCGACTCGCGGATCTCGGCGAACATCATCGGCACCGCGCGGCGGCGGAACTCCTCGCGCTGCTCGGAGTCGCCCTCGCCCAGCGGCCTGCCCTCGGCGTCCACGCCGCCGTCGACGCGGGGCAGCGCCAGCACGTCCACGCCGTCGGCCGCGGCCTCGTCGATGACGCGCCGCGCGATCTCGTCGATGTAGGCGCCCTTGTAGCCGTCGGCCGGGCACTCCTCGCCGTGCGCGGCGGCGACGAGGGACTTGGCGAAGCGGTTGATCTGCTCGCCGTGGTCGTTGAAGTAGTATTCGCGCACGACCTTCGCGCCGTTGGCCTCGAGCACGCGGGCCATCGAGTCGCCGACGGCCGCCCAGCGGGTGCCGCCGATGTGGATCGGGCCGGTCGGGTTGGCGGAGACGAACTCGAGGTTCAGCGTCTCGCCGCCCAGATGGTCGTTCCGCCCGAACGCGGCGCCCTCGGCGAGCACCTTGTCCACCACTGCCGCGGCGGAGGCGGAGTCGAGCGTGATGTTGACGAAGCCGGGGCCGGCCACCTCCACGGCGGCGATGCCGTCGGCGCCGCGCAGCGCCTCGGCGAACGGCTCGGCGAGGTCGCGCGGCTTCATGCCGGCCTTCTTGGCCAGCTGCATCGCGATGTTCGAGGCCCAGTCGCCGTGCGCGCGGTCCTTCGGGCGCATCACGGTCAGCTTGTCGACGGGCGGGATCAGGTCATCGGTCAGATCGCCGGCCTTGCCTTGCGCGACAAGGTCGTGGGCGATCCCGGAAATCAGTTCACTCAGCGCTTCTGGACTCATTCTTCCAAGGATACCGGGCGTGCCGACAGCGCGGGCCGTCGCCCCGGGCGCGGGATCGCGCGAGACCGGCGGCCGACGCCGGGCGGCCCCGGCCTGCGCCGCCGGCGGCGCCGACCTGCGCGCCGGACGGCCCCGCCGCGACCGGCCGAAGCGCCATGCGCATCGGACCGCATCGCCGCCGTCGCGGATCGACCGGGCACGGACAGCCGGAACCGGGCCGAATCGCGCCCCCTGGGGCATGATCCGGCTTAGTTGTAGCGGATTCGGCGCCTTGCGGACACCTATCTGTACTACGTGAGGCAGCCTGGACGGGACGCCCCGGGTATCGATGGCGTCATACCGCCATCGATACCCGCCGGCACCCGTCCAGGCTGCCTCAGCTAACGCAATTGGATGTCCGCAACCCCCGAAATCCGCCACATCTAGGCGAGATGCCGGCGCATCGACCGGTTTCCGTGGGCCGCAGCCGCGCGTCACACCGCGGCGATCGCGTCGATCTCCACCAGCGCGCCCTTGGGGATGTCGTTGCCGCCGAACGCGCACCGCGCCGGCTTGACCGATCCGGTGAACACCTCGGCGTAGCGCGCGTTGACCTCGGCGAAGTCATCGACGTGCTTGAGGTAGATGGTCGCGCGCACCACGCGCGTCATGTCGGTGCCCGCGGCGCCCAGGATGTTCGCGATGTTCTTCAGCGCCTGGGCGGCCTGCTCGCCGGCGGTTTCGCCCGCCAGCTCGCCGGTGACCGGGTCGATGCCGAGCTGGCCGGACACGAACACGAATCCGTTGGCCATCACCGCCTGGCTGTAGGCGCCCAGGGCGGCGGGCGCGGATGCGGTGGCGATCTCCTTGATGTCCTCGTTCATTGCGGTGTCCTCCTCGTTGCGGTGGCCCGATGCGGGCCGTGGAACGTAAGCACCCTAGCACCGTTCCGTGTTGCCGCGGTGTTTCATGGCCATGGACCGGACGCGAGGGCCGCTACCCCTCCGCCGCGCCGTGGCGCCGGCGCCACGCCAGCCGCCCGTAGTAGTAGCCGTAGCACGCGAGCACGCATGGGATCAGGGCGATCAGCGTCGTGCGCTGCGAGGGGTCGACGGCGACCAGCACCAGCGCGAACACGCACATCGCGACGGCGATCCACGGGATGACCGGGTAGCCCCACGCCCGGTATCCAAGCTCGTCGGGGTCGTGGCCGGCGCCGACCCACTCCCTGCGGAACCGCAGGTGGCACACGACCACCGACAGCCAGACGACCAGCGTCGCCAGGCCGGACATCGACACCAGCGCCAGGTACACGGTCGAGGCCGCCACCACCGACGACAGCAGCGCCAGCAGGCTGCCCGCCATGCTGGCCAGCACCGCCCACACCGGCACGCCGTGGAAGTTCGTCCGGCCCAGGACCGGCGGGATGATGCGCTCCCTGGCGAGCGACCAGACCATGCGCGAGCTGACGTACAGCCCCGAGTTGGCGGCGGAGAGCACCGCGGTGAGCACGACGAAGTTCATCAGGTCGCCTGCGAACGGCATGCCGATGCTCTGGAACACCAGCACGAACGGGCTGGTGTCCACGCCGGACTCGTGCCAGGGGATCAGCGCCGCCATCACCGCGATCGAGCCGATGAAGAAGATCGCCAGCCGCAGCACGCTGGTGTGGATGGCCTTGGGGATCGCCGTGCCGGGGTCCTTCGTCTCGCCGGCGGCCACGCCCAGCACCTCGGTGCCGGAGAACGCGAAGATCACGGTGAGCAGCGTGGAGAAGACCGGCAGCACGCCGTTGGGGAACAGCCCGTCGGCCACGTAGTTGCCGAACAGCGGCGCATGCGCGTACCCGGCGATGGGGATCGCGCCGAACACCGCCAGCAGCCCGACGACGATGAAGGCGACGATGGCCAGCACCTTGACGCTGGCGAACCAGAACTCGGCCTCGCCGTACAGCCGCACCGACAGGATGTTGAGCGCGAACACCACCACGATGAACGCCGCGCTCCACGCCCACGCGGGCGAGTCCGGGAACCACCGCTGCATCAGCAGCCCGGCCGCGGTGAACTCCGAGGCGAGCGCGACGGTCCAGTTCAGCCAGTACAGCACGGCGATCGTGAACGCGGTGCCCGGACCGATGAACCGCTTGGCGTACAGGTGGAAGCTGCCGGCGTACGGCATCGCCACGGAGAGCTCGCCGAGGCTGAGCATCACGAAGTACACCAGCAGCGAGCCGACCACGTACGCGAGGATCGCGCCGAGCGGACCGGCCTGGTGGATGGTGTACCCGGAGCTGACGAACAGCCCGGTGCCGATCACGCCGCCCAGCGAGATCATGGTCAGGTGGCGCGAGCCCATCTTGCGTTCCAGCCCGTTGGGCGCGGCGCCGTCCGTCGCCGCGGCGGGATCCTCGTGTCGTTCGGCCATGCGGTCCTCCTGTGTTCCGTGGCGCGCGCCCCGGCCCGGTCCGGCCGGCCGGAGCGGCGGGCGCGCGGGCATGCGCGGGTGCGCGGATATGCGAAAGCCCCGCGGCGACGCCGGACGAACCGGCCACGCCGCGGGGCTTGCCCTGTGGGCCCGAAGGGGTTCGAACCCTCGACCTTCTGTTCCGGAGACAGACGCTCTATCCACTGAGCTACGGACCCGCGCCCCTCTACTTTACACGCCCGCTTGACTTATCCGCGCCACGGCGTCGTCGCCGCGCGCCGGACGGGTCGCGCGCACGCCGGCCGCCGGCACCCGCGGGGCGGGGCCGCGGGGTCGTCCACATGGTGGTCACCTGCTGAGATTGCCGTGATTTCGCGGTTTTCCGCACTAGACTGGGTTCATGGATGATTTCGAGTACGAACGTCGGTTCTTCTGCCGCGAGATGCCGTCGCAGCTCGATGACGGCGACGCGCCGACGCTGATCGTGCAGAGCTACTACGTGCACTCGGGCAACTACGCGCTGCGGGTCCGTCTGCAGACCCGCGCGGTGCGCGAGCCGATGACCGTCGACACCAACCCGCTCGACGTGCTCGCCCGGCACCAGGACGCGTTCCGTCAGGCGTCGGTCACGGTCAAGGGCCCGTCCGTGGGCGGCACCCGTTACGAGGCCGAGCGCGAGATCGACGCGCGCATCGCGGCGGAGCTCGTCAGGCGCGGCGGCGAGGTGATCGTCAAGAACCGCTTCTCGGCGTGGATCGGCGAGGACGGCTGGAGCATCGACGTGTTCGGCGGGCCGAACGCGCCGCTGGTCATCGCGGAGGCCGAGCGCAGCGGCCCGGTGACGAACCTGATGATCCCATCGTTCTGCGTCACCGAGGTGACCGACCAGCCGCGGTTCTCGAACGACGGCCTGGCCGCGAACCCGTACTCGCTGTGGCAGGACGAGTTCGAGCGCGAGCTGGCCGAGCAGGGCCCCAGGTTCGAGCAGATCTTCGGCACCAACCGCATGCGCTTCGGCGCGCGCTGACCGCGTCGGCGGCCCGGCTGCGGCCCGGCAACGCCCGGGGCGGCGGCCTGCGCGCGGTTCCGGCGCCGGCGCATCCATGCGGCCGTCCCCCAACGCCCGGATCAACCCCGGGACAGGCTCGGGCCAAGCCGGGCTGCGTCCGCCGACGGTCGGCGTCCGGACGCCTTTCCGGGGCGTCAGAACATCAGTGCAAATATCAGCACATCAGTACATCAGCGTGGCCAGACGGCGCCGGGCGCGCTTGAGCCGCTCGTCCGACGGATCGGGGATCGCGAAGTATTCCAGCAGACGCACGCGGATCGTCTCCGTCTGGTCGCGGTGCCCGGCCGACAGGTAGTCCAGCAGGCGGTCGAACGCGTCCTGGATCTGGCCGCCGATCATGTCGACGTCGGCGACGGCGAGCTGCGCGTCCAGGTCGTCGGGCCTGGCCGCGGCGAGCGCGCGCACCTCGCGGACGTCGGCGTTCGCGGAGCGGGCGAGCAGCAGCGCCTTGGCGCGTTCGCGCGCGGCGAGGGCGTCGTTCGGGTCGGCCTCCAGCACCTTGCCGTACGCCTCGGCGGCGCCGGCGTAGTCGCCCTGCATCGCCAGCGCGTGCGCCTCCTCGTGCGCGGGCGGCACCGCGGGCTCCGTCTCCTCCTGCGCCTGCGGGTCGCCGGAGTACGGCGCGGTGCCGGTGACGCCGGCCTGCTGCGCGATCTGCACGATCCGCGGCAGCAGCTCGTCCACGATCTGGTCCAGCTCCGCGTCGGAGGGCAGCCCCTGCAGCACCGGCATCGGGCGGCCGCCGATCAGCGCGAACAGCGCGGGCGCGCCCTGCACCTGGAACGCCTGGGCGATGGACGGGTTCGCCGCGATGTCGATGCGCGACAGCTGCAGCTGGCCGTTCATCGCGTTCACGGCGTCGCCGAGGCGCCGGGCCATCGCGAACAGGCGGTCGTCGGTCGGCACCCACAGCAGCAGCAGGATCGGGAACGTGGCGGAGGTCTGCACCATCGACTGGAACGTGCCCTCGGTGGTGTCGATCACGTAGCCGGTCGCCGCGGGCGCACCGCCCGCCTGCCCCGGCTCGGCCTTGACCTGGTGCTTGAGCGATTCGAGATCCACCGCCCCGGCGAGCGAGACCCCCGGGTTGAACTGCTGCTGACGACCTGCCATGTTGCCTCCCATTCGACTCGATGCTGTCTCACAACTTACACCGTCCGCCCCGCCAGCGCGCCGGGGTTTCCCTCAGGCCGAACCCGGCGCGACGGTTCCGCCGGGCTCGTCGGGGCGCACCGGGCATGTCTCTGCGGCGCGCCGGCGGCCCTGCAGCCCCCGCGGCCTTACAGCGCCTCGACGCTGATCGGCTGGCGCTCGGCGCCCACGGCCACGATCTGCTCGCCGGAATCGGCCGGCGGGATGTACAGCGCCACGACGTTCACGTAGGTGACGTGCATCGTGCTGGTCGCGGTGCCGTCGCCGAACAGCGCCTGCTCGGCGTCCGACGCCGGCAGCGACTGCCGGCCGTCGCCCGCGGCCCTGGTCCAGTCGGAGTTGATCTGCGCGACGACGAGGTCGCCGCCGTCGCTGGAGCGCATCACCTTGATCGTGTCGGTCACCGGCGTGAAGGTCTGCTGCTGGGTGCCGTTGTTGCGCTCCATGCCCTCCTGGACGGTCTGCGACAGCGTGGTCAGGTACTGGCGCAGCGAATCGTCGGCGAACTGGCCGGCGTACTCGCTGTTCGCGCCGTTCTGCAGCACGTCGGCGTAGCGCTCGACGGCCTCCTGCGGCGTGGCCACCAGGCCCTCGTCGCCCGCGGTGCCCATCGACGAGCCGATGGAGGGGATCGTGAAGCTGGGCAGCTCCGTGCCCGGGAACAGCCGCACCACGCCCCACAGCTTGTAGTTCTGCCGCGGCGAGTCCTGGGTGAACACGAGCAGGCGCATCGACTGCTGGTCCTCGGTCGTGGTGGTGATCGAGTACACGACCCGCGGCCACCCCGAATCGGTGGGGATCACCGTCTGCTCGATCTCGCCCGGGATCGTGGCCAGCGGGTCCATCGCGCCGGTCGACCGGGCGACCGTGATCCTGCTGGTGTGCACGTCGAGCATCGGCCCGGTGAGCACGGAGGACAGCCCGTCGGCGCTGAGGTCGGCGATCGACTGGTTGTAAGCGTCGAGGATGGCGCTGCGCATCCGCTGCTCCTGGTCCTCGGTGAGGTCGGGCAGGACGTCCACGTTCGACGCGGCGGCCTGGGGCTCGGGCACCTGGCCCTCGCACGCGCCCAGCCCGCAGGCCAGCGCGACGGCCAGTGCGGCGGCGGCGATTCTGGTGGCTCGGGTGCGCATGCTCACTCCTCCTCCTTGGTCCCGTCGCCGGCGGCGGATTCGGCGGACTCCTGGGCGAAGCGCGCGAAGTACGCGGCCAGCTCGTCCTGCGAGATCACCGAGGTGCTCGCCTCGGCGACGTCGTCCGCCGAATCGGTCCCGGCGGGCGAATCGCCGGGCGTGGTCACGCCGGCGGCGGCGAAGATGTCGGCGGGTTCGTCGGCGGCGGGGGCGCCCGACCGGGCGGCCTGGTCGGCGACCAGGTTCCTGGCGGCGGGGTCGATGATCAGCGGCGACGACGTGCCGGCCCGCTCGTCCGGTGTCTCGGACGCGCTCTCGGCGCTCTCGGCGGCGGGCGTCGCCTGGCCCCCGCCGTGACGTGCGTGCCGACGGCGGCGGCGCGGGCGGGCCGCGGCGACGGCGGCCGTGCCGGCACCGGCGGCGGCACCGACGGTTCCGGCGCCCTCGGCACCCTCGACGGCGGCCTCGGCGACGGCGGACTCGGCGGTACCATCGGCCCCGCCGGCCGCACCGGCGACGGCGGCGCGCTTGCGGCGGCGCTGCGGCGACATCGCGAACACGGTGGCGGACAGCACCGCCAGCACCACGCAGATGCCGCCGGCGAAGTAGAACGGCATCGCGAAGTCGGGGACGCTCTGGCGGATCCAGTGCATCGAGACGTCGGCGTCGGCGTCGTCCGCGCCGAGGTCGACCAGCGCCACCTGCGAGGAGTCCTCGTCGGTCACGTCGACGCTCACGGCGCCGTCGCCGCACTGCACGCTGGTCCACATGTCCGAGTCGGCGAACGCCACGTCGCCCTCGCCGGCGAGGCTCTCGCCCTGCGCGGCGGCCCGGGAGGTGGACAGCGCGGTCCAGTCGCTCATGCCGGTGACGCGCACGTACGGGTTGCCGGACACCCAGCCGGTCACGTCCTTCGCCGACCCGACGGCCACGCATACCGACACGGCGTCGTCCGCGCCGTCGACGCTCAGGCTCACGCGGTCGTCGACCAGCCCCAGCACGCCGGGGTCGGTGACGATGTACCGGGTGCCGCTCACCTCGGCGTTCGCGGTGATGTCGGTGCTGGGCCTCCAGATGGTGGCGTTCAGCACGCCGAGCACGATGCACGCCACGGCGATCAGCCCGAACACAGGCGTGACTACGCCGCGCATGATCTTCGCATGGCGGGTCGGACCGGTCTGAGCCTGCGGCTCCTCATGTTCGAGTTCTTCAACAGTCATAGCACCTGACATTCTACAGTCTCGCCCTTGGCCTCGCATCAGCCTGCCGAAAATCAGGGTCGGGCGCTACGCTGGTGCGCATGCGTACCATGACGAACCACCCGTTCGCGGCGAGGGTGATCGCCGCATGCTGTTCCCTCGCCCTGTGCTGCGGCCTGGCCGCCTGCGGCGACTCGAACGCCTCCGACTCCAAGCTCGACGACGTCAACCAGATCCCCGGCCTGACCGCCGAGGGCGAGCCCGGCGAGAAGCCGACGATCTCCTTCCACGCCCCGATGACCGTCGAGGACGGCGCCTACGCGATCCTGCAGAAGGGCAACGGCGACGCGGTCGAGATCGGCGACCGCGTGTGCGCCCAGTACGTCGCCGTCAACACGCAGGACGGCTCCGAGATGCTGAGCACCTGGGAGGACGACACCCCCGACTGCTCGATCCTCGTCACGCAGGACAACATCGACTCCTCCGCGCTGTACGAGCTCATCGCCCGGCAGCGGATCAACGCGACCTTCGCCGTCGGCGTGAACGACAGCGACGCCTCGTACATCATGGCGCTGACGCTGGTCTCCAAGTCGCAGGACTACACGCGCGCCACCGGCGAGCCCGTCGCCGACGTCCCGGCCGACCTGCCGATCGTCACGCTCGACGAGGACGGCAAGCCCTCGATCGACATGAACGGCCAGGGCGACGTGGACGAGCTCGTGGTCCAGCCGCTGATCAAGGGCGACGGCGCGGTCGTCGAGTCCGACGACACGGTGCGCGCCCACTACACCGGCTGGCTGCTCGACGGCACGCAGTTCGACTCCTCGTGGGACCGCGGCGAGCCGTCCGACTTCGCGCTGTCCGACGTCATCGCCGGCTGGCAGGAGGGTCTGGCCGGCCAGACCGTCGGCTCGCAGGTGCTGCTGGTCGTCCCCCCGGACAAGGGCTACGGCTCGTCCGGTTCGGGCGACACGATCCCGGGCGACGCGACGCTCGTGTTCGTCGTCGACATCCTCGCGGCGTACTGACGCCGCCGAACGGGTCCGCCCGCGCGGGCCGCGCACGGGCATGGGCCCGCACCGACGACAGGGGCGGCCGTCCGATTCTCCGGACGGCCGCCCCTGTCGCGTATATGGCCGTTATATTATCCGCGCCGCGGCGCCGCGCTCAGAACAGCCGCAGCTCGTCGGATTCGGCGCCCTTCATCTCGTCGTAGTCGAGCAGCAGGCATTCGAAGCCGCGGTCCTGCGCCAGCACGCGGGCCTGCGGCGTGATCGTCTGCGCGGCGAAGATGCCGCGCACCGGGGCCAGCAGCGGGTCGCGGTTGAGCAGCTCGCAGTAGCGGGTCAGCTGCTCGACGCCGTCGATGCCGCCGTGGCGCTTGATCTCGATGGCCACATGCGTGCCGTCGGCGTCGACGGCCATGATGTCCACCGGGCCGATGGCGGTCGGGTACTCGCGGCGCACGAGCTTGGCGCCCTCGCCGATGCGCTCGATCTGCTCGGCGAGATAGCGCTGCAGGTGGTCCTCCACGCCGTCCTTGACCAGGCCGGGGTCCTCGCCCAGGTCGTAGGTCTCGTCGCTGTAGATGCGCCGGATCGTCACCTCCAGGATGTCGCTCGACTTGTCGGCGCTCACGCGCAGCACCATGCACGGCGGCTCGCCGTCCGCACCCTCGTCCGACCCCCCGGCGTCGTCCGCGCCGGCGTCCGCCGGGTCGATCTCGCGGATCGTGCACGGCGCCGCCATCCAGTTCAGCGGCTTGTACGAGCCCAGCTCGGAGAAGATGAGCACGCTGTTGTCGGCCTTGATGAGCAGCACGCGCCGGGCCGGCGGCAGCGAGGCGTTGAGACGGCCGGAGTATTCGGCGGAGCAATCGGCAACTATGATTCGCACAACCCACCACTATAACCCACCGCCGTCCGCCTATGGAAAAACCGCACGCCCCGATGCCCCGGGACGTGCGGTTGCCGTGATCGCGACGGGTGGCGGGGTCTCAGGCCGAGGCCCCGTCGTCCTCCTGGTCGGCGGCGACGCGCCGCCTGACGTCGCGTCCGCGCTCGACCGCGACGGTGAGCCTGTTCGAGTCGAAGGAGATGAAGCCGTCGCTCACCTCGAACTCGTGGCGCTCGCCCGCCGGGTCGACCACGGTGACGATGCCCTCCTGGAACAGCGTAAGGACCGGCTGGTGATCGGGCAGAATGCCCATCGCGCCCTCATACGCGGGGATGACGACGGACTTCGCCTGCCCTGCCCACACGGGGTGGTCGGCGGCCACGATGTTCACCTGCATGATCGAATCAGCCATCACGCACCATATTCCTTCTGCATGTCGTGCCACTTCTTCTCGAGGTCGTCGATGCCGCCGATGCCTGAGAACGCCTGCTCCGGCACCTCGTCGTAGACGCCGTCGCAGATGCGCGTGAATGCCTCGATGGTCTCCTCGGCCGGCACGTACGAGCCCGGGCGACCGGTGAACTTCTCGGCCACGTAGAAGTTCTGGCCAAGGAACTGCTCGATCTTGCGGGCGCGGTTGACGGTGGTCTTGTCCTCCTCGCCGAGCTCGTCGATGCCGATCAGGGCGATGATGTCCTGCAGCTCCTTGTTGCGCTGCAGGATCGCCTTGACGCGGTTGGCGCAGTCGTAGTGCGCCTGGCCGACGTAGCGCGGGTCGAGGATGCGCGAGGTCGAGGCCAGCGGGTCCACGGCCGGGTAGATGCCCTTCGACGCGATGTCTCGCGACAGCTCGGTGGTCGCGTCGAGGTGGGCGAAGGTCGTGGCCGGCGCCGGGTCGGTGTAGTCGTCGGCGGGCACGTAGATCGCCTGCAGCGAGGTGATCGAGTGGCCGCGCGTCGAGGTGATGCGCTCCTGCAGCGAACCCATCTCGTCGGCGAGGTTCGGCTGGTAGCCCACGGCGGACGGCATGCGGCCGAGCAGCGTGGAAACCTCGGAGCCCGCCTGCGTGAAGCGGAAGATGTTGTCGATGAACAGCAGCACGTCCTGGTTCTGCACGTCGCGGAAGTACTCGGCCATCGTCAGCGCGGTCAGCGGCACGCGCAGACGGGTCCCCGGCGGCTCGTCCATCTGGCCGAAGACCAGCGCGGTCTTCTCCAGGACGCCGGCCTCGTCCATCTCGCCGATCAGGTCGTTGCCCTCGCGGGTGCGCTCGCCGACGCCGGCGAACACGGAGACGCCGCCGTGGTTCTGCGCCACGCGCTGGATCATCTCCTGGATCAGCACGGTCTTGCCGACGCCGGCGCCGCCGAACAGGCCGATCTTGCCGCCCTGCACGTACGGGGTCAGCAGGTCGATGACCTTGATGCCGGTCTCGAACATCTGGGTCTTGGACTCCAGCTGGTCGAACGCCGGCGGGTTGCGGTGGATCGGCCAGCGCTCGGTCACGGTGATCGTCTCGCCGGGCTTGGCGTTGAGGATGTTGCCCGAGACGTCGAAGACGTGGCCCTTGGTCACGTCGCCGACCGGGACCTTGATCGGGCCGCCGGTGTCGGTGACGGTGGCGCCGCGCACCAGGCCGTCGGTCGGCTTCAGGGCGACGGCGCGCACGGTGGAGTCGCCGAGGTGCTGCTCGACCTCCAGCGTGATCTCGTGCGAGCTCTCGCCCTCCGTGCTGCCCACATTGGTGATGTCCACCTTGAGTGCGTTGTAGATGTCAGGCAGGTGGCCCACCGGGAACTCGACGTCGATGACCGAACCCTGGATGCGCGTCACGCGTCCGGTGATCGGCGGCATGGCCGTCGTGTCCTGGGGAGCCGCTGTGGTCTGCTTCTCAGCCATTTCGCGTTCCTACTCTTCCTCTGTGTTCAGCGCATCGGCGCTGCCGATGATTTCGGTGAGTTCCTGGGTGATCGAGGCCTGTCGCGAGGCGTTGAGCTTGCGGGTCAGGTCCTCGATCAGCTTGCGTGCGTTGTCGGTGGCGGTGTGCATCGCGTTCTGCCGGCTCGCGGTCTCCGAGGCGGCCGCCTCGAGCAGGCACTCGTGGATGCGCGAGCGGATGTACTTCGGCAGGACGACGTCGAGCACCTCCTGCAGGCTCGGCTCGAACATGTACAGCGGCGAGACGTCCTGCACGGACGCGCCCGGGTCGCCGCCCACGGCCGTCTCGCCCGGGACCAGCTCCACCGGCAGCATGCGCAGCACGCGCACCTTCTGCACGACCATGTTGATGAACTCGGTGTAGACGATGTACAGCTCCGAGACGCCGCCTTCGTCCGCCGGCTTCATGTAGGCGTCCATCAGCGCGTTCGAGATGGCGTCGGCGATCTCGACGCCGGGCTTGTCGGTGTCGCCCTCCCACGTCCGCGCGACGTCGCGGTTGCGGTACTTGTAGTACGTCACCCCGCGGCGCCCGTACACGTAGAGCTCGGGCCGCCTGCCCGCGGCGTCGAGCCGGGCGAGCAGCGACTCGGTCTCGCGGATGATCGAGGACGTGTACGCGCCGGCCATGCCGCGGTCCGACGTGAGCGCAAGGACGGCGACCCGGGGGTTGTTCTCCTCCTTGCGCACGATCGGATGCGTGATATGGGCGTGGGCGACGACCGCCTGCACGGCATCGAAGATCGCATCAGCGTACGGCTTCGAATCCATCGCGACCTTGCGGGCCCTGGCGATGTGCGAAGACGCGATCATCTCCTGCGCGTTGAAGATCTTCTCCAGCGACGCGGTGGAGGCAATCCTTGACTTGAATGCGAGCTGCGATCCCATGCTTACTTCTTCTCCCCTGCCATCGGATGCTTGCCGGGATCGTGCTCGGGACGCTCGGCGTTGGCGACGATGCGCTCCTGCTCGACCGGGGTCGGCGCGGCGGGCGCGGGCCTCTTCTCGATCAGCGGCTTGCCGGCGCCGGTGACGAACGTGGCGCGGAAGTCCTCGACCGCCTTATCGAGCGCCTGCTCGGTCTCGGCCGTGAAGTCCTCGGTCTCGCGGATCGTCTTCAGGATGTCCGTGTTGTGGTCGAGGTAGTCCAGCAGACCACGCTCGAACGGCAGCACGTCGGACAGCTCGAGGTCGTCGAGCTTGCCGTGCGTGCCGGCCCACACCGACACGACCTCCTGCTCCATCGAGTACGGCGAGAACTGCGGCTGCTTGAGCAGCTCGGTCAGGTGCGCGCCTCGCGTCAGCTGCGCCTTCGACGCGGCGTCCAGGTCGGACGCGAACATCGCGAAGGACTCCAGCGAACGGTACTGGGCCAGCGAGATCTTCAGCGTGCCGGAGACCTTCTTGAGCGCCTTGGTCTGCGCGGCGCCGCCGACTCGGGACACCGAGATGCCGACGTCCACGGCCGGGCGCTGGTTCGCGTTGAACAGGTCGGACTGCAGGAAGATCTGGCCGTCGGTGATGGAGATCACGTTGGTCGGGATGTACGCGGAGACGTCGTTCGCCCTGGTCTCGATGATCGGCAGGCCGGTCATCGAGCCGCCGCCCAGATCGTCGGACAGCTTGGCGCAGCGCTCCAGCAGGCGGGAGTGCAGGTAGAACACGTCGCCCGGGTAGGCCTCGCGCCCCGGCGGGCGGCGCAGCAGCAGCGAGATCGAACGGTACGCCTCGGCCTGCTTGGACAGGTCGTCGAACACGATGAGCACGTGCTTGCCGTTGTACATCCAGTGCTGGCCGATGGCCGAGCCGGTGTACGGGGCGATGTACTTGAAGCCGGCGGAGTCGGAGGCCGGGGACGCGACGATCGTCGTGTACTCCATCGCGCCGGACTCCTCCAGGCTCTGGCGCACCGAGGCGATGGTCGAGCCCTTCTGGCCGACGGCCACGTAGATGCAGCGGACCTGCTTCTTCGGGTCGCCGCTCTCCCAGTTCGCCTTCTGGTTGATGATCGTGTCGATCGCGATGGCGGTCTTGCCGGTCTGGCGGTCGCCGATGATGAGCTGGCGCTGGCCGCGGCCGATCGGCGTCATCGCGTCGATGGCCTTCAGGCCGGTGGACAGCGGCTCGTCGACCGGGTGGCGGTGCATCACGTCGGGCGCCTGGGCCTCGAGGATGCGCCGGCCCTCGCACTTGATCTCGCCGAGGCCGTCGATCGGGTTGCCCAGCGGGTCCACGACGCGGCCGAGGTAGCCGTCGCCGACCGGGACCGAAAGCACCTCGCCGGTGCGGCGGACCTCCTGGCCCTCCTCGATGCCTGCGAAGTCGCCGAGGATGACCACGCCGATCTCGCGGGCGTCAAGGTTGAACGCCAGGCCGAGCGTGCCGTCCTCGAAGGTCAGCAGCTCGTTGGCCATGCAACCAGGCAGTCCCGTCACGTGCGCGATGCCGTCGCCGGCCGTGGCTACGAAGCCCACCTCCTGGGTGGGCGTATCCGACGGCTTGTACGACTCGACGAATTCCTCGAGCGCATCGCGGATCGCGGCGGGATCAATGGTCAGTTCTGCCATGATCACTCCTTATTGGTTTGTTGATGACTGGTAAGTCTGTGGTGGGCTCAGGCCTGCACGAGCCGCTGCAGCTGCTGCAGCTGCGCGACCACCGTGTTGTCGGTGACCTCGTCGCCGTGCTGGATGCGCATGCCGCCGATGACCGACGGATCGACCACGGAGTTGATGTGCACCGGGCGGCCGAGCTTCCTGGTGTAGAGCGCGATGAGCTTCTCGATCTGCTCCTGCGTCAGCGGGGCGGCCGTGGTCACGGTGACCATCGACTCGCCCATGTGGCGCGAGAACTTGTTGATCAGCCACTGGATGGTCGTCAGGTACCTGCGGTTGCGCGGGTTGCACGCCGCGTGCTCGGCCAGGCGGTAGGTGACCTTGTTCAGGCCCCGGCCCTCGAGCAGCCGGCGGGCCAGCTCGACGCGCGCCTGCGACGGGACCTTGGGGTCGCCCAGGCCCGAGCGCACGACGGGCAGGTTGAGCAGGGCGGAGTGCAGCTCCGCCAGCTCGATCGACACCTGCAGCGTGGCGTCGGTGGCGTCCGCGTAGTACATCATGCCGTCCACGCCGAAGTCCTCGACGGCGTTGGCGATGTCGGAGACGCGGCTCCACTTGCGCCCCACCAGGTCGGTGAGGATCTCCATCGTCATCTCATGGGACTGGCCGCCGATGAGCCTGTCGAGCAGGGCGACCTTGTCCTCGACCGGGCGCGAGGGATCGGTGAGGGCGCGCTCGAGCCGGATGTTGTTGTCGAGCACGTTGGTCACCGAGAACAGCTCGTTGCCGATGCGCCAGGCCTCCTCGCGGGTGTCCCGCAGCCTGGGGGCCATCGAGTCGCGCGACACGCGGTCAGCGATGCGCGATGCCTCTCCTCGCATTGGTCACCTCCCTTTCCTTGGCCTCGTGTGAACGGGGCACTGTCGGTCACTTCCCGTCGCCGTCGCCGTCCATGTCGGCGATCATCTGGTCGATCATCGAGGCCTGCACGGCGCCGTCCTCGAGCTTGGCGCCCAGGATCTTGCCGGCGAGCGCGGTCGCCAGCGTGCCGACCTCGCCCTTCAGGCTCACCAGGGCCTGCTGCTGCTGCGATTCGATCGAACGCTGCGCGTTGGCGGTGATCTGCGCCGCATCGGTTTCGGCGCGGGACCGGGCGTCGGCGATGATGTGCGACGCCTCGGCACGGGCGTCGTCGCGGATCTTGGACGCCTCGACGCGGGCCGTGCTCAGCCGCTCCTCATACTTGCGCTTCGCCTCGTCCGCTTCCTTCCGCGCCTGCTCGGCCTTGGCGATGCCGCCCTCGATCCTGGCGGAACGCTCGTCGAACACCTTCTGGAACCGGGGCAGCACCACCTTGTAGAACACCGCCGCGATGACGACGAGAATGACCAATGACCACACGATGTCATACGTCTCGGGCAGGAACAGGTCGATCCCGCCTTCAGCAAGTGGCTTCATGGACTTCTCCTTTCCGATGCGTGATGAGGGTCACGGATGATCCGGGACGGATCACAGAGCCACCATCACGAAGGCGACGAAGCCCAGCAGGCCCAGGAGCTCGATCAGGGCGGCGCCGATCAGCATCAGCGTCTGCAGGCGGCCGGCGACCTCCGGCTGGCGGGCGGTGCCCTCCAGCGCCTTGCCGACCACGATGCCCAGGCCGATGCCGGGGCCCAGCGCGGCCAGGCCGTAGCCCAGAATGCTGATGTTTCCAGCCACTTCGGCGAGAGTGATGATATCCATGAGTTGTCCTTTCTTACCGAAATCGACATTCCGGACGACTCCGTACTTCGGAGCCGCAAATCCTATGGGATGCTGCCGGCTACTCGTTCTCCGGGTAGCTCTGGTTGATGTACGCGGTCGACAGGATCGCGAACACGTACGCCTGCAGCGCGGCGACGAACATCTCGAACAGCGTGAAGATCAGGCCGCCGACCAGCCACAGGCATCCGGGCAGCGCGAGGATCTTGTCGGCCGACTCGACGATGTAGAACTGCGTGAACGCCAGGCAGGTGGCGAGCAGCAGATGGCCCGCGATCATGTTGGCGAACAGTCGGATCGTCAGCGACAGCGGCCGGATCAGCACCAGCTCGAGCAGCTGGATCGGGGTGAGGATGATGTAGATCGGCCACGGCACGCCCGCGGGGAACAGCTCCTCCTTGAGGAAGGGGCCGAGGCCCTTCTCCCGGATGCCGGCGATCCAGTACTGGCAGAACGTCCAGATCGCGAAGACCAGCGGCATCGTGATCGTGGCGGTCGCCGCGATGTTCATGCCGGGGATGACGCCGCACAGGTTGAACACGAAGATCGTGAGGAACAGCGTCGTGATCATCGGGACGTAGCGCCTGCCGCGCAGCTCGCCCATGATCTGGTACACGATGTTGTCGCGGATGAACTCCAGCACCCACTCGACGGCCGACTGCCAGCGGCCGGGCACGACCTTGGCGCGGTACGCGGTCACGACCATGACGGCGAGCAGCACCGCGGTGGCGATGAGCCGGACGAGAATGATGCGGTTGATCGCGAAGGGGGTGCCTTCGAAGAGTATCTCCGGAGGCAGGAAGTCCTCGACCGAGGGCAGATGCGGCCCCGATTCGGCCGCCAGCACCAGCGTGCCCCATGCACCCATATTCACACCTCCTGCTTCGCTTGATGCTGTCAGTTTAGCCCACCAGCATGCGCGAATGTGACGTTTCGGTTACCGGCCCGCACCTCGTCTGCGGCCCTGCGGACATGGCGGGGCGCACGCGGCGGGGAGCATGGGGCAACCGAATGGCTGGATACGCATCCTACCACCGTCGTGGACATGCCGGTATGACCGACCCCTCGTCGCGTCGGCCGGGCCCAGGTTATCTAACAATAGCTCGATAAACCGCACGGCTCAACGTGTGGAGGCCCGCGTCGCGCCGCCCGTCCGGGCGCGCCACGACGCCCCCGACGGCCCCATGACGCGCGACACACCGAGACGCGCGGCCGGTCGCCGGCCCGGGTCCGGCGACCGGACGGAGCGGGGCGCGGGCGGGGCCGCCGGCGCGGCGCGCAGGACACGGCGCCGTAACACGGCATCTCACATAGTGGGCAGGCCGGCGGGAGCGGAGGTCAGGCGGGGATCACGCCGTACCCGTCGCGCAGGAACGGCCCGAACCCGTCGCGGCGCGGCGAACCGGGCTCGTGCCGGATCGAGCGGTCGGTGCCCAGCCGCTTCTCGGCGCGCAGCCGCGGCACCTCGGTCAGGTCGTACGGCGTGGTCTGGTACACCCAGTTCAGCCAGTTGCGCCACAGCAGGTTCGCGTGGGCCCGCCACGAGAACAGCGGCTCCAGCGACGGGTCGTCGTGCGGGAAGTAGTTGCACGGGAACGGCACGTTCGTCAGGCCCCGGCCCATGTCGCGCTCGTACTCCTCGGCGAGCGTGTACTTGCCGTACTCCCAATGGCCCAGCGCGAACACCTCGGAGAAGTCGCGCGTGGCGATGAGCCCCGGACCGGACCGCGGCCCCCAGGTGAGCACCTGGAGGTCGGGGTTGGCCGCGACGTCCGCCTCGTCGACGCCGGCGATCCTGGAATGGGGCTGCAGGGCGATCTCGTCGAAGCCGTTGGTCAGGAAGCAGTACTCGTCCTGCAGGTACTGCGGGAACACGCCGAACAGCTTCTCCGGCAGGTCGACCTTGCGCACGCCGTACCGGTCGTGCAGCGCGGCCATCGCGCCCCAGCACAGGTACATGGTCGAGAACACGTGCGAGCCGGCCCAGTCGAGGATCGCCCGGAACTCGTCCCAGTAGTCCACCTGCTCGAAGGCCAGGTGCTCCACGGGCGCGCCGGTCACCACGAAGCCGTCGTAGTAGTTGTCGCGGAACGCGTCGAGGGTCTCGTAGAACTTGACCAGATGGTCGGCGCTGACGTGCGTGGACTCGTGCGTCGAGGTCGTCATGAAGTCGATCTCGACCTGCAGGGGCGACTTCGAGATCAGGCGGAGCAGCTGCGTCTCCGTCTCGATCTTCTTGGGCATGAGGTTCAGGATCACCAGCCGGAGCGGGCGCACGCGCTGGCGCTCCGCCTCGGGCTTCTCCAACGCGAAGATGCGTTCGGAATCGAGTATGTCTCTGGCCGGCAGGCCGCTGGGGATCTTGATAGGCATGACACCCATTATGGCAAACCGCCGCCGGGGCGGCCGACGGCGGCCCACCGGAGCGACACGCCGATTTGACTTTTGGGAAACTCCTCTTAAGCTATGGAGAGCTGTTTGAAACAGCCGACGCGGGGTGGAGCAGCTCGGTAGCTCGCTGGGCTCATAACCCAGAGGTCCATGGTTCAAATCCATGCCCCGCTACCAACGCCTCGGGCTTCACATGAAAGAAGCCCGAGGCTTTTTCTATATCCACAAGATTCCACATGGTCCGGCCAGTGAACTTGGCCGACATGCTCGCACTGGTGATACCAAGCGCATTGGCTAAATCTTTTTGCTGAAGTCCGTTAGCGGCCAATGCAACTCTCATGTTTTTGGTTACCGTTGACTGTAGTTGAGTTCTTTCCATACTTCACAGATTAGCATATAACTAAATAATTCATCAAAAGAAACGCTCACGATTTGCAAAACAGACTAGTTCATGATACTTGTTTCAAACATGAGTGTTAAGTTTGAAACTAATTCTTTTAGTCGAATCAAGGTCTTACTAACGCTAAGAGGATTACGACAAATAGACGCAGCTCGGAAGCTGGGAATCTCCAGTGCGTCGTTCTCCGACAAGCTCAAGGGTGATATCCGTTTCAGCGCGGACGAGATCGCCAAGCTGGCCGACCTGTTCGGCGTGTCCACGGACGTGCTGCTCGGCCGTGAACCACTGGAGGTGGTGTGATGTTGGTGCTTGACCGCCAGAACGGCAAGGTGGCCGTGGCGTCGGCGAC
>NZ_JAHBBD010000016.1 GCF_019331775.1 Bifidobacterium phasiani | reverse complement strand
GGAGGGCTACTCGGTGCGCAGCGCGGTGGCCGGGTCCTGCCGCGCGGCCTTGCGCGAGGGGATGATGCCGCCGATCAGCGTGAGCACGACGCTGAGCACGACCAGCGCGACCGCGCCCTGCACGGGCAGCACGCCGCTGACCTCGTCCGTGCCCATGAAGTGGTGCAGCACCGCGTTGCCGGGGATCAGCAGCAGCAGCGTGACGCCGATGCCGATGAGCCCGGAGCACAGGCCGATCATGCCGGTCTCGGCGTTGAACACCGAGGACACGTTGCGCTTCGAGGCGCCCATCGCGCGCAGGATGCCGATCTCCTTGGTGCGCTCGAGCACCGAGATGTAGGTGATGATGCCGATCATGATCGAGGAGACCACCAGCGACACGGCCACGAAGGCGATCAGCACGTAGGTGATGACGTTGACGATCGTGGTCACCGAGCTCATCAGCGCGCCCACGTAGTCGGTGTAGGTGATCCGGTCCTCCTCGGAGGCGTCGTCGTTGTAGTGCTCGATGGCCTCGGAGACGCCGTCCTTGTCCTCGAAGCTGTCGCAGTAGATGCGGATCGAGCTGGGGGCGTCGCGGCTGATCACGCCGAACGCGTCGAGGTTGTCGTCGTAGTCGCCGGTGGAGACGTAGTCGTCGTAGATCGCGACGAACGTCGCGTCGTCCGCCGTGGCGAGGTAGGCGTCGAGCTGCTGGGCGAGGGCCTCCTCGGCGCCCGCGCCGGCGGCCGCCGCGCCGGTGCCGGCATAGCCCGTCCCGGCGCCGGCCGCGCCGTCCGCGGCGCCGCCCGCCTGCGCCATCAGCGAGGCGGCGAGCTGCGCCTTCTGCGTCACGCCCAGGCCGGCGACGTAGGTGCGGGCGTCGGCCGCCTTGGTCGCGTCGTCCGCGGGCGAGAACGTCATGCCGTTGAGCACGTTGACGTCCGGGCTGGCCTCCTGGTCGGCGACCACGGCGCTGTCGGCGGTGTAGTCGATCAGGTAGTCGGTCAGCGCGTGCGTGTAGCCGACGGTGCCGCTGATGTCGGTCGTGTCGGCGTCCGGCGTCGGCCGCACCACGCCGACGATGCGCAGCCGCATCGCGTTCTCGGCGAGCGCGGCCATCTGCTCAGGGTCGTCGCCCACGTAGGAGTAGCGGCCGTCGTCGCCGCGGACGTACTGGTCGCAGGCGGGGATCAGGTACAGCGTCTGGTCCATGATCCGCCCGTAGTCGACCGTGATGTCCTGCTCCTCGATCTGCTCGCCGTCGTCGAGGCGGTCGATCAGGTCCTCGTAGTCGGTCGCCGGCAGCAGGCCGAGCTCGTACAGCACGGTCAGCGGGATCTCGTTGTTCCGGTCGGCGACGAGCACCACCTCGTCGCGCGAGGCGGGCCACGCGCCCGCGACCACCTCGTAGTTGTCGGTGACCACGGGGCTGATCAGCTGGTCGTCGGCGTCGCCGGGCATGATCTCGCCGAAGGCGCTCGGCGCGGCGTTCTCGTCCTCCTCGCCGGTGAGCATCGACATCTGCATCGAGGTCACGTCGGAGGTCTCGTTCATCATGCCCATGTTGGTCGCCATCCGCGAGGCCATCGACGAGGAGCCACCGGAGAAGGTGACGCCGTCGGCGTCGACCAGCGTGCCGTCCGGGTCGCGCGAGACCACCGAGTACTTGACGTCGTACGAGTAGTGGATGCCGTTGGATCCGACGTACCGGTGGATCTCGCTGTCCGGGTCGTCGAGGTACCGCTTGAACGCGGTCAGGTTGTTCTGCGCGATGCTGCTGGTGATCGTGGAGGCCTGGGTGAAGCCGGAGTCGTCGGCGTGGATCGCGTCGTCGGTGTCGTGGCCGGCCGGGGCCTCGTCGCCGGCCGAGGCGGCGCCCTCCAGGATGGACTGGAAGTCCCAGCTGCGCGCGTCGATGCTGATCGGGTACGCGGTCATCGTGTCGCGCTGGATCGAGGCGATGTAGTTGTTCACGCCGGTGGATACGGACAGGATCAGCGCGATGCCGATGATGCCGATCGAGCCGGCGAACGAGGTGAGCACGGTGCGCGCCATCTTGGTGCGCAGGTTGGTGAAGCTCAGGGCGATGGCCGTGCCCAGCGACATCGAGGCCCTGCCCATCGTGCGGTGCACGGCCGGCTCCCGCCCGGCCTCGTCGATCTCGTAGGGGTCGGAATCGTCGACGATGCGGCCGTCGCGCAGGTTCACGATGCGCGTGGCGTACTGCTGCGCCAGCTCCGGGTTGTGGGTGACCATGACGACCAGGCGGTCCCTGGCGACCTCCTTGAGCAGCTCCATGATCTGCACGGAGGTGTCGGAGTCCAGCGCGCCGGTCGGCTCGTCGGCCAGCACGATGTCCGGGTCGTTGACCAGCGCGCGGGCGATGGCCACGCGCTGCATCTGGCCGCCGGAGAGCTGGTTGGGCTTCTTGTGAACGTGCTCGCCCAGGCCGACCTGCGCCAGGGCGCGGCGGGCGCGCTGGCGGCGCTGCGCGCGCGGCACGCCGGAGATCGTCAGCGCCAGCTCGACGTTGGACAGGATCGTCTGGTGCGGGATCAGGTTGTAGCTCTGGAACACGAAGCCGATCGTGTGGTTGCGGTAGGAGTCCCAGTCGCGGTCCCGGTACTGCTTGGTGGAGGTGCCGTTGATCACCAGGTCGCCGGAGTCGTAGCGGTCCAGGCCGCCGATGATGTTGAGCAGCGTCGTCTTGCCGGAGCCCGAGGGGCCCAGAATCGCGACGAACTCGTTGTCGCGCAGGTTCAGGCTCACCCCGTCCAGCGCCCGCTGCACGAAGTCGCCGGTCCTGTACTGCTTGCGGACGTCCTTGATCTGTAGCACCACGGTGCGCTCCCTTCCTCACCGGTTCCCGTCGTCGTTCGAATCGTGGTACCCACGATACGCCACCCGGACGAGCGCGCCGGCATCGCCCCGGCCGGACACGGCGCCGATGACCGGGCGGCCGGCGCGCCCCCGTCCGGCACGGCGACGGACGTCTACCGCCCGCCCGACCCGGCCTCGTCCGGATCCCCGGCACCGACCTCGGCGGCCGAACCCGGCAGGAACGGCGCCAGGCCCGGCAGCTGGTCGAGCGAGTCCAGTCCCATCTTCTCCAGGAACAGCCCGGAGGTGACCAGCAGCGCGGCGCGCGAGTCCGGGTCGACGCCCTCCTCGCGGACCAGGCCGCGCACCGAAAGCGAACGGATCACGCCGTCGGAGTTGACGCCGCGGATCGCCGCGACCTGCGCGCGCGTGACCGGCTGCTTGTACGCGATGATGGCGAGCGCCTCCAGCGCGGCCTGCGACAGCCGCGCGGTCTGGCCGTCCGTGACGAACGCGCAGACCACCGGCTCGAACGCCGCGCGGCTGGCGTACTGCCACCCGCGCGCGGTGCGCCGCAGCTCGAAGCCGCGCGGCGGGTCGGCCCCGTACTCCCGGGCCAGCTCCTCCAGGGTCCCCTCGACCCGCCGCTCGTCCACCGCCAGGACGCGCGCCAGGTCGGCGGCCGGCTGCGGGCGGTCGGCCGCCATGAGGATCGCCTCCAGGCAGGCGCGCAGCCCGCCGGGGAACTCGTCGACGTCGAAGTCCACGTATTCGGGCCGCGAGGGCGCGGCCGCCGGCCCGCCCGGCGTGCGCCCCTCCGTCCGTTCCATCGGTCGCCGCGTCATCGTCCGGCCTCCCTGTTCGTTCCCGTCATGCGAAATCCTTCTCGCTGATGTCCACGTCGCCCTCCTCGCCGGCGGGCCCGACCCAGCGCAGGTGCAGCGTCTCGTAGGGGCCGGCCTGGCGGAACTGCAGCGCCCCCTGCTTGAAGAACGCCAGCACGGCCAGGAAGCGCGCGACGACCTCGAGGCTGCCGCGCGCGTCCGCGACCAGGTCGGCGAAGGTCGTCGAGCCGCCGGCCGGCAGCGCGCGCAGCCGGTCGCGCACCAGCGCCGACTGGGCGCGCAGGTCGACCAGCGGAACGTGCAGCTGGTGGACCGACACCTCGCCGGCGGGCGCGTTGGCGAACGCCCGTGCGGCCAGCCGCGCCAGGTCCTCGGGGGTCAGGGTCCAGACCAGTTCGGGCAGCATCGCCGCGACCGACTCGTCCACGGCCGCCGGGTGCGGGAACCGCCCGGAGTTCGCCGCGAGCCGCGCGCGGAAGTCGCCGGCCGCCTCCTTGAACGCGCGGTACTGCAGCAGCCTGGCGAACAGCAGGTCGCGCTCGCGCAGCGCCTCCATGCTCCGCTCGTCGCGCTCGCCGTCGTCGTCGCCGGGCAGCAGCGCGGCGCTTTTCGCCTCGACGAGGACCGAGGCGACGTCGAGGAAGGCGCTGGCCTCGTCCATGTTGTCGGCGACGTCCAGGCCGCGCACGTAGGCGAGGAACTCCTCGGTGATCGCGGACAGCGAGACCTCGGTCAGCTCCAGGCTCCGGTTCGCGATCATGCCGAGCAGGGCGTCGAAGGGCCCCGAGTACACGTCCAGGTCGACGGAGAAGCCCGGGCCGATCTGCGCCTGCGCCTCGGCCTGCTGCGCTTCGAGATACCCAGCCATTGCGGTACCGGTCCGGCGCGGCGCCCTACGCGACGATGCCCTTGGCGATCAGCTCGCGGGCCACCTCGCGGTACTCCTTGGCGGTCTTGTGCCCCGGCGCGTAGATGGTGATCGGCGCGGCCGCGACCGTGGCGTCGGGCAGCTTGATCGAGCGCGAGATCACCGAATGGAACACCTTGCCCCGGAACGCCTCGTAGATGCGCTGCAGCACCTCCTCGCAGTGCAGCGTGCGCGTGAACATCGTGACCAGCACGCCGTACACCTCCAGGCCGGGGTTGATGCGCGACTGCACCTTCTCGATCGACTGCATGAGCAGGGCCACGCCGCGCAGCGCGAAGAACTCGGCGGCCACCGGGATGATCACGCCGTCGGCGGCGGTCAGGGCGTTCACGGTGAGCAGGCCCAGCGAAGGCTGGCAGTCGACGATGATGACGTCGTACTCGGCGCGCACCTTGCGCAGCACGCCGGCGAGCACCTGCTCGCGGCCGACCTCGGTGACCAGCTGCACCTCGGCGGCCGACAGGTCGATGTTCGCTGGCATGACGTCGATGTTCTCGAAGTCGGTGGGGTGGATGACCTCGTGCGGGTCGACGGACATGTCGAACAGCGCGGTGTAGACGGTGTTCTCGACGGCGTTCGCGTTGATGCCCAGGCCGACGGTGGCCGCCCCCTGCGGGTCGAAGTCGACGATCAGGACGCGCCGGCCGTACTGGCTCAGCGCGCCGGCGATGTTGATGGAGCTGGTGGTTTTGCCGACGCCGCCCTTCTGGTTGCACATGGCGATGATGCGCGCCGGACCGTGCTGCTGCAGCGGTTCCGGTGCGGGGAAGGTGTCGTAGTCGCGTCCAAGCAAATCCGTAGGCATACTGTTCACCTTAGCAACATCCGGGTTCGTTTCCATGCTGATTTCGTTCGCCGCGTCCCGCGGCCCGGCCCGCGCCGCCGCGGCGCGCCGCCCGCCGCGCGCTAGCGGGCGCGGGGGTGGGCGGTCAGGTAGGCCTCGATGAGGTTCTCGGGGCTGACGTGGGTGTAGATCTGCGTCGTGGTCACCGAGGCGTGGCCGAGCAGCTCCTGGACCGTGCGCACGTCGGCGCCGCCCTGGATCAGGTGCGTGGCGAAGGAGTGGCGCAGCGTGTGCGGGTGCAGCGGCTTGGCGATGTGCGCCCGCTCCCCCGCGGCCCTGACCACCTCCCACACCGACTGGCGCGACAGCCGCCGGCCGCGTTTGTTCAGGAACACCGCGCGGCGCTCGGCCCCGCCGCGCGCGCGGCGCTCCAGCACCGGGCGCCCGGCGTCCAGGTAGCGCGCCATGGCCCGGCACGCGCAGGAGCCCACCGGCACCATCCGCTGCTTGGAGCCCTTGCCGGTCAGCCGCGCCACGCGCTCCTCCAGGTCCAGGTCGTCCAGGTCCATCGCCACGGCCTCCGAGACGCGCGAGCCGGTCGCGTACATGAACTCCAGCAGCGCCTTGTCGCGCAGCAGCACGGCGTCCTGCGGCCCGGTGCCGCCCGCGCCGCCCCCGGCCGGCGCCGCGGGTTCGGGCACCGCGTCCAGCAGGCGCGCCACCTCGTCGACGGTGAGCACCTCGGGCAGCGCGCTGCCGCCCTTCGGGGCCTTGACCGCGGCGGAGACGTCGTCGGCGACGACGTGCTCGGCCAGCGCGAACCGGTGCAGCGCGTGCACGCTCGCCAGCCGGCGCGCCTTGCTGCGGGCGGACTCCCCCGCCTCGTCCAGCGCGGCCACGAACCGTTCGATGTCGTGCGCGGTCACGTCGGCCAGATCGTCCACGCCGTGCGCCCGCAGCCAGTCGAGGTAGCGGCGCAGGTCGGACTCGTAGGCGCGGACCGTCGCGGGCGCGAGGCCGCGCTCCACGTCGATGTGGGCGAGGAACTGTTCCAGCAGCGCGTCGAATCCGTTCGGTGAGACCATGCCGTCCATCCTACGTACCGGCTCCGATAGCGCCCCCGCGCCGGAACGCAGAACGGGCACCCCTTAAGGGGTGCCCGTCGGTGACGCGTGGCCGGAAACGGCTCAGGCCTCGGCCGGAGCGTTGACGTCGGCCGGCAGCGCGTTCTTCGCCTCGGCGACGATCGCCTTGAAGGTCTCCGGATCGGAAACGGCCAGCTCGGCCAGGGCGCGGCGGTCCAGCTCGATGCCGGCCAGCTTCAGGCCCTGGATGAAGCGGTTGTAGGTGATGCCCTCGGCGCGGACGGCGGCGTTGATGCGCTGGATCCACAGCTTGCGGAAGTCGCCCTTGCGCGCCTTGCGGTCGCGGAAGTTGTAGGTGAAGGAGTGCAGCAGCTGCTCCTTGGCCTTGCGGTACAGGCGGGAGCGCTGGCCGCGGTAGCCCGAGGCCCTCTCGAGAACGACGCGACGCTTCTTGTGGGCGTTCACTGCGCGCTTGACACGTGCCATAATCTATTTCCTCAGCTTTCTATTGACGTCTTGACGATCGCGCAACGGCTCACATGCCGAGCAGCTTCTTGATCTTCTTGCTCTGGGCCGGGGCCAGCACCTGGTCGGCGGACAGCGCGCGGCGCTTGCGGGCCGACTTGTGCTCGAGGTTGTGGCGCATCGAGCTGCCCACCTGCATCAGCTTGCCCTTGCCGGTCACGCGGACACGCTTGGAAGCGGCGGAATTAGTTTTCATCTTCGGCATTGCTGCCCTCCTTGGTTGTTGTGTTCTTCGCGGAAGTCTTCGCATCGTCGGACCGTCCGTTCACCACGGCCTGGGCGGCGGCGGCCGCCTGGGCCTGGGCCTCCTGCTTGGCGGCCAGGCGGGCGGCCTGGCGGGCCTGGCGTTCGGCGCGCGACTCGGCGCCGCGGCGGCGCTGTTCGGACTGCGTGTGCACCTTCTTGCCCTTCGGGGCCAGCGTCATGATGATGTTGCGGCCCTCCTGCCGGGGGGCGGACTCGATGGTGCCGTACTCCTCCACGTCGGCGGCCAGGCGCTGCAGCAGCTCCACGCCGCCGATCGGGCGGGACTGCTCGCGGCCGCGCAGCATGATGGTGACCTTGACCTTGTCGCCTCCGTTGAGGAAGCGGGCGACATGCCCCTTCTTGACCTCGAAGTCGTGGTCGTCGATCTTCAGGCGGAAGCGGATCTCCTTGATCTCCGCCGTGTTCTGATTGCGGCGGGCCTCGCGGGCCTTGATCTTCTCGTTGTACTTGAACTTGCCGTAATCGATGAGCTTGGCGACCGGAGGCTTCGCGTTGGGCGCCACCTCGACGAGATCGAGGTTCGCTTCCTTGGCCAGGTTGAGCGCGACGGAGGTCGCGATGACCCCCACCTGCTCGCCGTTCGGACCGATCAGGCGTACCTGGGAGACGCGAATCTCGTCGTTAATGCGTGGTTCGTCGCTGATGATGACTCCAATCCTCTGTGTTCCTGCGCGGGTCCGCCCCTCCCCCTGGCCGTTCGGCGGGGTCCTGGTCCGGGCAAGCGCATGGCACGGCGACGCCGTGGCGACACATGGTCATCATGCGAGCGGCGCCGATGCGGCGCCTGCGTGCGGCCGCTCCGAGGAGCGCCGTCAGGCCTTAGCCTGGGACCCGAACCCTTGAAAGGCTTCCAGGTGGGGAACAACCCGCTTTCTTGATTTCTCAAGCCTTGGATAGTGTACCACACCCCGGGACGGGCGTGTCGCGGCCGGTCAGGCGACCTCGGCGGGCTCCGGGCGGCGCCCGTCGTGGTTGAAGTACACGTCGTACCAGGTCAGGAAGGTGAACACGGTCCAGATCTTGCGGCGGTCGTCGGTGCGGCCCTCGTAGTTGTCGTCGACCATCCGCAGCAGCGCGTCGCGGTCGAAGAACCGCGAGACCCACTCCTGCCCGAACAGCGAACGGACGTGGCGGTAGTACTTCTCCTGGCGCAGCCAGACCTTGATCGGCACCGGGAAGCCGAGCTTCTCGCGGTCGTACCACTCCTTGGGCAGGTGGCGCGCCGCGGCCCGGCGGAACGCGAACTTGGTGTTCTCGTCGGTGATCAGCCACTTGGTCGGCACCTGCTCGGCCACGGCCATCAGCTCCTTGTCGAGCAGCGGCACGCGCAGCTCCAGCGAGTGCGCCATCGTCAGCTTGTCGGCCTTGAGCAGGATGTCGCCGGGCATCCACTGGTGCATGTCCAGGTACTGCTTGCGCTTGAGCTCCGACATGTCCGTGCCGCGCACGCGCCCGTAGATGCGGCCCACGACGTCCGCCACGCTCGGGCCGTTGCGGTACTCGGGCCTGAGCAGGCGGTCCGATTCGGCCTCGGTGAACACCCTGGCCTGCCCGATGAAGCTCTCCTCGGCGGGCGCGAGGTTCGCGTACAGGTGCCAGGCGCCGTGGAACGTCCTGCCCTTGGCGAAGCGCGCGATCGCGTGGCGCATCCCGGCGGGCAGGCGCGTGAGCATGCGCGTGACGACCTTGATGGCCTTCGAGCGCGTGTGCACGCCGTAGTCGATGTAGCCGGCGAACAGCTCGTCGGCGCCCTCGCCGCTGAGCACGACGCGCAGGTCGCGGCTGGCCAGCTCGGACAGGAAGAACAGCGGCACGCAGGACGGGTTCGAGTCCGGCTCGTCGAGATGCCACTGGATCAGCGGGAAGTTCGCGAACGCCTCGTCGCCGCCCAGCGACTCGGTGGTGTTGTTCAGCCCGATGATCCCGGCGAGCTCCGCGGCCTGCTGGGACTCGTTGTACGTGCCCTTGCCGAAGCCGATCGAGTAGGTGTGCTCCGGGCGGGCGACAGCGGCCACGTAGCTGGAGTCGACGCCGCTGGACAGGAACGAGCCGACCTCGACGTCGGCGATCTGGTGGGCCTCCACCGATTCGCACACGGTGCGGTCGATGGTGTCGACGAGTTCGTCCAGGCCCATGTCGCCCTCGGTGTAGGTCTCGTCGTAGTACCGGTGGATGTCGATGCGGCCGTCGCGGTAGGTGAACCAGTGCCCCTCGGGCAGCTTGAACACGCCCTTGAAGAAGGTCTCGGGGATCGCCGGGTACTGGAAGGTCATGTACGGCCTGAGCGCGTCGGCGTTGAGCTCCTTGACGAAGTCCGGGTGCGGCAGCATCGCCTTGATCTCCGAGGCGTACATGAACGTGCCGTTCATCAGCGCGTAGTAGAACGGCTTGATGCCGAAGTGGTCGCGGGCGCCGAACAGCGTGCGGGTCGTCGTGTCCCAGATCACGAAGGCGAACATGCCGCGCAGGCGCTTGAGCACGTCGGGGCCCCACTGCTCGTAGCCGTGCAGCACGACCTCGGTGTCGCCCTCGGTGGTGAACTCGTGGCCCAGCGCGATCAACTCCTCGCGCAGCGGGCGGTAGTTGTAGACCTCGCCGTTGTAGGTGATCACCAGCGTGCGGTCCTCGTTGTAGATCGGCTGGGAGCTGCCCTCCAGGTCGATGATGCTCAGCCGCCGGTGGCCCAGCGCGGCGTGCTCGTCGACGTAGCGGCCCTCGCTGTCCGGACCGCGGTGCGCGATCATGTCGGTCATGCGTTTGAGGACCGGGCACTTCACGTCGATGGGCATGTCGTTGACGAAACCGGCGATACCGCACATGTATACGGCGCTCCTTTACGGACCTTGTCTTTCCTGAGTGAATGCTGAAAGCCAATATATCAACCGTAATGTATACACATTGTGCAGGTCGGGGTTATCCCAGGGGTACGTCCGGGTGCGGGCGCGCGCGAACCGTTGCCGTGCCGGCGCTTGCCGCACATAGTTAAGATTCGATGAACCCCGTCGTCCCCCGACGCCCCAGGCGTGTCCCCGTGGCCGGCGGCACCCCGGGACCGTCCCCGACGCTATCGTGGTAGCCATGGACGAATCCCCGACCTGTGTGATCTTCGGCGCCGGCGAGTACTACGGCGCCGCCCCCGTCGTGCCCGAGGGCGCGTTCGTCGTCGCCGCCGACGGCGGGCTCGACCACCTGCGCGAGCTCGGCATCGAGCCCGACGTCGTCATCGGCGACTTCGACTCCCTGCGCGGCCGCCGCCCGGCCGACGGCGAGCGCACGGTGGCGCTGCCCGCGGAGAAGGACGACCCCGACATGCTGTCGGCGCTCAAGATCGGCTGGGCGCACGGATGCCGCCGCTTCCACATCCACGGCGGGCTCGGCGGGCGCATCGATCACACGATCGCCAACATCCAGCTCATGGCGCTGGTCGCGCAGCGCGGCGGCGTCGGGTTCCTGCACGGCGACGGCACGGTCGTCACCGCGATCTGCGACGGCGAGCTGCGCTTCCCCGCCAACGACGTGGCCGAGGGGCGCATGGTGTCGGTGTTCTCCCACACCGACGAGTCGCTCGACGTCAACGAGCCGGGGCTCAAGTACCGGCTGAGGCACGCGCGGATGACGAACAGCCGCGTCAACGGGGTGAGCAACGAGTTCCTGCGCGGCGTGCCCTCCGCGATCGACGTGCACCACGGCACGCTGGTCGTCACGTTCCCGTCGGAGGCGCCGCTGCCGCAGGTGCGGCACTTCCACGGGTTCTCCGGGGACCTCGGCGCGCTGGACACCGAGGTCTCGCCGGTGCTGGCGGTCCCGGCGCGCCCGGCGCACGCCGCCGCGCAGCCCCCGGTCGCCGGTTGAGCCGGGCGGAGGCCCCGGCGCGCCGGCTGCCGGTCCGGCCGGGGGACGAAGCGGGGCGCCCGGACTGTGAGCGTTAACGGAAGAAACCGAAAATTCATCTCACGGCCCAGCACGTCGCTTTGCCCAAACACGGACGGCGCACTAAAGTACAAGTTGTTGGTATTCAACGGCCGAAGCGTGCCCGGAGGTCTCCGAAGGCGCGCGGCGGCCAATCCCCAAGGGAGAACTACATGACAGTCAAGATTGGTATCAACGGCTTCGGTCGTATCGGTCGTCTCGCGTTCCGCCGCATCTTCGAGCTGCAGGAGAAGGGTGGCGAAGCCGGCGATATCGAGGTCGCCGCGATCAACGACCTGACCTCCCCGTCCGCTCTGGCGTACCTGCTGAAGTACGACAGCACTCACGGCACCTTCAAGCACGTGGACGGCACCCCGGTCGAGGTCTCCTCCACCGACTCCGCCATCGTCGTCGACGGCAAGGAGTACCCGGTCTACGCCGAGCCGGACGCGAACAACATCCCGTGGGTCAAGAACGACGGCGTCGAGTTCGTGCTCGAGTGCACCGGCTTCTACACCTCCGCCGAGAAGTCGCAGGCCCACCTGAACGCGGGCGCCAAGAAGGTCCTCATCTCCGCCCCGGCCAAGGACGCCACCACCCCGACGGTCGTCTACGGCGTGAACCAGGAGATCCTCAAGGCCGAGGACAACATCGTGTCCGCCGGCTCCTGCACCACCAACTCGATGGCCGCGATGGTCAAGCTGCTCAACGACAAGTGGGGCATCAAGGTCGGCTTCATGACCACCATCCACGCCTACACCGGCACCCAGATGATCCTCGACGGCCCGCGCGGCAAGAAGAACGGCCGCGACCTGCGCGCCGCCGCCGTCAACACCATCGCGCACTCCACCGGCGCCGCCAAGGCGATCGGCAAGGTCGTGCCGGAGGTCGACGGCAAGCTGCAGGGCCACGCCCAGCGCATCCAGGTCCCGGACGGCTCCGTGACCGAGCTCTTCACCGTGCTCGAGAAGGAGACCAACGTCGATGAGATCAACGAGGCCTTCAAGGAGGCCTTCGCCGACTGCGAGTACTACGGCTACAACGCCGACGGCATCGTCTCCGGCGACATCGTCGGCGACACCCACGGCGGCGTGTTCGACCCGACCCAGACGGACGTCAACGAGGTGGACGGCATCCAGCTCGTGCGCACCGTCGCCTTCTACGACAACGAGTACGGCTTCACCTCCAACATGGTGCGTACCCTGCTGTACTTCGCCGAGATCTCCGAGTGAGCCGACGCGGCCTCGGCCGCACGGTTCGTGACGGACAGTCCGACGATATGACGGCGGGGGCCGTGCATCCCGGCAATCCGGGATGCACGGCCCCCGCCGTTGTTCGTTGTGGGGCTCCGATAGGCCTCCGTCGCTCTGTCGCCCGTCCGGCCCGCTGCCCGTCGCGCGTCCGCGGGCCGCGCCTATGATGGAGGGCGTGGGCAAGGCAAGGCATGGCAACGGCAAGGGCAGGGGCTCGACCCCGGCGACCCTGGAGCTGGAGCGCGCGGGCGTCGCGTTCCGCACCTACGTCTACGAGCATTCGGGCGACCACATGGACGACGGCTACGGCATCGAGGCCGCGCGCAAGCTGGGGTTCGACGAGCATCAGGTGTTCAAGACGCTGATGGCGGACACCGGCGACGCCCGGGTGGTCGGCGTGGTGCCGGTCAGCGGGCATATGGACCTCAAGGCGCTGGCCGCCGCGGTGGGCGCCAAGAAGGCGGTGATGGCCGACCCGAAGGTCGCGATGCGCGAAAGCGGCTACGTGGTCGGCGGCATCTCCCCGTTCGGCCAGCGCACGCGGCATGCGACCGTGCTGGACGACAGCGCGCTGCGCTTCGACGAGATCCTCGTCTCCGGCGGCAAGCGCGGATTCAGCATCGGCATCGCGCCGGGCGATCTGATCGCCGTGCTCGGCGCGCTCGCCGCGCCCATCGGCACCTGGTAGGCGCGTCGGGCGCGTCGGGCCCGCCGCCGGTCTCAGCCGCGGGCGGACGCGCGCTGCCGCAGCTCCGCCGGCAGCACGAAGTGCATGTTCTCCTTGACGGTCCCCACCGTCGAGACCTCGGTGAACCCGAAGCCGCGCAGCGCGTCGACCACGCCGCGCACCAGCTCGTCGGGCACCGACGCGCCCGACGAGACGCCGACCGTCGAGACCCCCTCGAACCACCCGCGCTCCAGCTCGGAGGCGTCGTCCACACGCCAGGCCCGGCCCCGCCCGGCGAGCCCCTCCTGCGCGACCTCCATCAGCCGCACCGAGTTCGACGAGTTGGCCGATCCGACGACGACCACGCAGTCCGATTGCTCGGCCACCAGTTTCACCGCGGCCTGCCGGTTCGACGTGGCGTAGCAGATGTCCGAGCTGGGCGGCATCTGCAGCCAGGGGAAGCGCCGCTTCAGCGCGGCGATCGTCCCGGCCGTCTCGTCGACGCTCAGCGTGGTCTGCGTCAGCAGGACGAGCCTGGTCGTCGGCGGGAAGTCCAGCAGCTCCACGTCCGACTCGTGCTCGATCAGGTGCACGTGCCCGGGCGCCTCCCCCACCACGCCGACGGCCTCGTCGTGCCCGCGGTGGCCGATGTAGACGATCTCGTACCCCTCGCGCACGAACCGCAGCACCTCGCGGTGCACCTTGCTGACCAGCGGGCACGTCGCGTCGACCACGTGCATGCCGCGCCGTTCGGCCTCCGCCTTGACCTCGGGCGAGACGCCGTGCGCGGAGAACACCACCGGCACGCCCGCCGCCACGGCCTCGTCGGGGACCTCGGCGAGCTCCTCGACGAACACCGCGCCCTGCGCCGCGAGCTCCTCGACGACGTGCCGGTTGTGCACGATCTGCCGGCGCACGTACACCGGAGGCAGCCCGTCGCCCCGGACCGCACCGGCGGACCTCAGAATCGTCTGCACGGTCAGGATGGCGCGGTCCACCCCGGCGCAGAACCCCCGTGGGTCCGCCAGGACGATGCGCCCGGCCGCCGCCCCCGATCCGTCGGTCCCCTGCATCTGAGCCGTATTCGTCACCGTACACCTCCGACATGGTCGCGTTGCCCTGCCCGCCATCCTACCGGTCCGCCGCGCCCGGCGCCCCCGGCCTCGGGCGGACGGGGGCGCCGGACGGCCCGTGGCGCACGGCGACACGCCATCGTGCCCGCCGCCCGCCACGCCGCCCCTCACCGCCGCGACACGCCGGACGGGCCCTCGACGCGCCTCTGCCGCACGCCGCGATCGGCAGTACGATGGTGAACGGTAACACCCACGCTTTCACTATGGAGTGATGCATATGTCCCACACCCTGACCCCGCGCACCGGGCACCAGTACACCATCATGCACGGCGACTACGTCGCCGTCATCACCGAGCTCGGCGCCGCGATGCGCAAGCTGACCTACAAGGGCAGCAACGTCATCGTCCCGTTCGGCGAGAACCAGGTGGCCCCCGCCAGCAGCGGCCAGCAGCTGATCCCCTACCCGAACCGTATCGAGGACGGCGTCTACACCTTCGAGGGCGCGACCTACGAGCTGCCGATCGACGAGCACGACCGCAACAACGCGATCCACGGCTACGGCTACCGCGCCTACTGGACGCTCGAATCGCTGACCGAATCGAGCGTCACGCTGTCGTGGCGTTCGCCGAACATGGCCGGCTACCCCTTCGACCTGACCGTGGCCACCACCTACACGCTGGGCGACGACGGCCTGTCCATCACCATCGCGGCCACCAACCACGGCGACGTCAACGCCCCGTGGGCGCTGGCCATCCATCCGTGGCTCGACAACGGCTTCGACGGCTACGGCGACGAGATCGACGGCCAGAACGCGCAGTGCTCGCTGACCCTGCCCGCCGACACGCATGTGACCGTCGACGACCGCCTGCTGCCGACCGGCACCGAGCCGGTGGACGGCACCAAGTACGATTTCCGCGAGCCGCGCCTGTTCACCGAGCAGCCGTACGACGACGCGTGGACCGACCTGCGCCACGCCGAGGACGGCACGGTGACCGCCGTGTTCCGCCGTCCCGACGGCATGGCCGTCGAGGTCGGCGGCGACGAGACGATCACCTCGTTCCAGGTGTGCACCGCCACCGGCTTCGCCCCGGACAACCACCCCTCCGGCGTGGCCGTCGAGCCGCAGACCGCCTACGCGAACGCGTTCAACACCGGCGCCGACCTCATCGTCATCGCGCCGGGCGAGACCTCCTCCACCGACCTGTTCATCCGCATGGTCGAGGCCTGAGCTCCCACGCCCGGATTTGTGAACGTCGCACGGATGTGCGATAATCCCGTAGGCTTGTCAATTGTTCAGTAAAGGAGTCCATCATGGGCATGCGCGGACGTAAGCGCAAGGCGCGTCGCAAAAAGGCAGCGAACCACGGCAAGAGGCCGAACGCCTGAGTCGTGGGCAGCCGAGGGCCCGCACCGCCGGTCGGTGCGGGCCCTTTCATATGCGCATGGGGGCAATGAGCGCAGGGCGCCCGAGAACCGACGGGTTAAGTAAAGAAAAGTGGGTCTTACCAGTCATGTCAGGTGTGTCATGGTCGTCCGGCGAGTTATGGGCCAATAGGCCAGAGTGTGTCCGGTGTCGGTGTCATCGGCGTTGTCCGGGCGTGTTATGCGCGCTACGCGGCCGTCTTCTGTTCCAGCGTCGGTTCGGTAGCACTTGCGGCGGCACCTGTGCTACCGAAACGACACTGGGGATCGCCCAGCGTCTGCTAAAACGCAGTCGCCCCGTTGTTTATCAACCAAAACCGACGCTGGCAACGGCCGGACCAAGGAGAGCGGACCAAGGAACCCGAGTCACGGAACCGAGTCACGAAACCCAGGATTGGCGGTCATGCCATGGAGGAGCCAGGGTACACCAACCGGGCCGCAGCAACCAAACTGACGGCCGAATCACGGAAAACCATCACAGCCATGCCACAACAGCCAAAACCACGGAAACCGACCCGCGACGGTCACGTCACGACAGTCGAATCACGGAACCCAGGCCATGGCAGCCATGCCACCGCAGCCGGGGTGCAGAGGGGTCACGAAGACCAGACCAAGGAAACCGGACCATGGCATCCGAGCCGTGGCGGCCGGACCGCAGAAAACCGGACCACAAAGCCGGGCTCGCCAACCGGGTCGCGACCGGAAGCGGTCAGCGCCGGTATTCGTCGCAGCAGTGGTCCAGGGTGGCCCGCAGCCGCCGCACCAGGCATTCGGGGGCCTGTTCGGGCCGCAGATACGCGCGCAGCGCGGCGATCAGCGCGCGCTCCCGCTCGTCGCAACAGGACTCCGGGTCGAAGCACTCGTCCGCGCCGACCTCGGTGATGTGCACGTCGGTGTGCGTCACGCCGGCCGCGGTCTGTCGTGTGATGGAGATGCGGCTATGCCGTTCGATCTTCTGGCTCATGCCTGCTCCTTCCCATCGATACCTCCATTATGGCCGCTCCCGGCGAGTTCGCGGTTCGCGGAACCACGGCCCACGCCGTACCCGCGGTCGCGGGCGTAGGAGGCCAGCTCCTTCTTGAGCTGGGTGCGGGCGCGGTTCAGCCGGCTCATCACCGTGCCGATCTTGACGCCCTGCTCGTCGGCGACCTGCTGATAGGACTTGCCGTCGATGGCCGCGTCGATGAACACCTGCCGCCGCTCGGGGCTGAGCTTGGCGAGCGCCGCCATGATCTCCTCCGGGGCGAAGGTGTCCAGGTACTCCTGCTCGGCCGACTTCAGTCCCTCCGACGTGTGCTCGGAGGCCGAGTAGATGTCCCAGTCGTCGTATTCGCCGGTCGAGTCGTTCGCCCGCTGCGGGCGCCGCTTGGCCTTGGCGTACTGGTTGAAGTAGGCGTTGCGCTCGATCGTGGTCATCCACGCCTCGAAGTTCGTGCCGGGCTGGAACGAGTCGAAGGCCTTGAAGCCGCGCTCGAAGGTGTCCTGCACCAGATCCTGCGCGTCGTCGGGATTGTTGGTCAGCTTCATCGCCTGCCGGTACAGCGCGTTGACCGCGGGCATGGCCAGCCGCTCGAAGCGCTCGCGCCGCTCCGCCATCGTCTCCGTATGCTCGTCAGTCACAGCTCCCCATTGTACCGGCCGCCCGCGCCCCGGCGGCACGCCCCCGCATCGCGCCGGTTGTCTGAACCATCACGACAATGGAGGCCATGACGAATTTGTTGGACGCCATCGGCGCCGCCCCCGCACAGTCCACCGACACCACGCTTGCCGAGTCCTGGCTGCTCGGCTTCGACACCGAGACCACCGGCACGTACGCGGGCCGCGACGCCATCGTCTCGGCCACGCTGGTGCTGCGCGACCCCGCCGCCGGAGGCGGGGCGGATGTCATCGGCGAGTGGATCGTCAACCCGCACCGCCGGATGAGCGCCAAGGCCAGCGAGATCAACGGGTTCACCGACGAGTTCCTGGCCGAACACGGCGAGGAGCCGGTCGACGCGCTCGAGCGCATCGCCGCCGTCATCGCCGCCGCCCAGCGCAAGCGCATCCCGCTGCTCGCCTACAACGCCCCGTTCGACGTGCGCATGCTGGCCGCCGACCTGGCCCGCTGGCGGCTGCGCTCGGTCGAGGAGCGCATGGGCGAGGGCGCCGAGATGCTGGTGGTCGACCCGCTGGTCATCGACCGCTCGGTGTCGCGGCGCTCGGGCAAGCGCACGCTGACGTACACGACCGAATACTACGGCGTCGAGCCCAGCGGCGACTTCCACGAGGCGACCAGCGACACCATCGCCGCCGTCGATCTGATCCGCCCGATGACGACGCTGTACCCGCAGGTCGGGCGCATCACGCTGGACGGGCTGATGGCCTGGCAGCGCGAGGCGCACGACGCCTGGCGCGACTCGTACAACCGCTGGCTGCAGCAGCGCGGCCGCCGTCCGGTGCGCGACTCCTGGCTGTGACGTCCGCGGTCGGATGGAGCCCCCGAAGCGCCGTCCGACCATGACGGTCCCGACGGCGCTTCGGCGGGGAAGCGAAGTCCCCGAGGCCACCACCCGACCGAAATATTCGCAGTAATTTTTCCGACGATTCCACATCTACAACGACGGCATTCAGGAATTTTTCAGCTTATGGGTCTTTGATTACCGTATTTGCCCGCCGCAACAGGAAGAAGACCCGCCGTGACACTGACGCTGCAATCCGCCGCACGGATCCTTGACGAGCACGGTCTGCTCGATGAGATCATCGACGGCCGCACCTGGACGATGGACGCCGCCGACGTCGCCGACTCCGACCGGCCGTTCGCGTCCATCACCTACGACACGCGCACCGTGGCCGACGGCGCGCTGCTGGTGTGCAAGGGCCGCTTCCGCCCGGAATACCTCGACGGCCTCGACGAACGCGGCCTGGCCGCCTACGTGGCCGAAACCGACCTGTCCGAGCGCACCGCCGCGCCCGGGCTGATCGTCACCGACGCCCGCAAGGCCCTGAGCCTGCTGTCGGCGGAGTTCTACGGCCGCCCGCAGGACCGGCTCACCGTCGTCGGCATCACCGGCACCAAGGGCAAGACCACCACCGCCTACCTCGCCCACGCCATCCTCAACGACTACTCCGACGGCCACGCCGCGCTCTTCTCCTCCGTCGACAACTGCCTCGACGGGCGCACCTACGAGGAATCCGACCTGACGACCCCGGAGTCGCTGGACGCGTTCCGCATGATGCGCCAGGCGGTGGGCAACGGCATGCGCTACTTGGTCATGGAGGTCTCCTCCCAGGCCTACAAGGTCCACCGCGTCCACGGCCTGACCTTCGACGTCGGCGCGTTCCTGAACATCTCCCCCGACCACATCAGCCCCATCGAACACCCCACCTTCGAGGACTACCTGTACTGCAAACGCCGCCTCGCATACAACGCCCGGGCCCTCGTGCTCAACACGGCGTGCGACCACGCCGACCTGATCCGGCAGGATGCCGCCCGCGCCGGGGCCGCGCTCGCCGAGTTCGAGGTCGCGCCGGCGCAGGGCGGGGCCGGCGTCGAAGACATCCCCGGAGTCCCCGCGGCCGAGGCGCCGCGCGCCGGCCGCGTGACCGCCCGCATCGACGGCGCCGACGACGCGTTCCGCCTGACCGCCGACGGCCGCGACCTGGGGGCGTTCCGCCTGCTGATCCCGGGCGCGTTCAACGTCGCGAACGCCGCGGCGGCCACCGCCATCGCCCTGCAGGCCGGCGTGCCGGCCGACGACACGGCGTTCCGCGCCATCGAACGGGTGCGCGTGCCGGGGCGCATGGAGGTCGAGACCGACGAGGCGAGCGACACCACCGTCATCGTCGACTACGCGCACAACCACTCCAGCGTCGTAGCGCTGCTCGACCACGTCGACCGGCGCTACGGCGCGGCGGCCCCGCACATCACGCTGGTCACCGGCGCGGCCGGCAACAAGGCCATCGACCGCCGCCAGGAGATCGTCGAGGCGGCGCAGCGGCGCATCGACCGCTTCGTGTTCACCGCCGAGGATACGGACACCGAGCCGTACCTCGACATCTGCAACGACATGCTGCGCCACGTCACCGAACCGGGCGTCGAGACGGCGGTCGTCGTCGACCGCGTCGAGGCGATCCGCGACGCGCTGCGCGACGCCCGCAGCCACCCCGGGCGCACCGACGTCGTGCTGGTGATCGGCAAGGGCGACGAACGCTGGATCAAGGACCTGAACCGCCACGTGCCCTACGAGGGTGATGATTGTGTGGTGAAACGCCTGCTGAGCGAGCCCTTGCGGTAGCATCGTCTGATGGTATGGGGGCCGGACGGTCCCCTTCGGACGATGAGAGGTCAGGGGACTATGCACACCTTGTCGGCGACGCTTACCATCGCATCGGCGGCACGACTGCTCGACGAGCACCATCTGCTGCGCGAGATCATCCATGACGGACGCTGGACGCTGGACGCCGAGCAGGTGCCCGGCGCGCACGAGGCGATCCCGGCCATCACCTACGACACGCGCACGGTGACGCCCGGCTCGCTGCTGTTCGTCAAGGGCCGGTTCCGCGACGAGTTCCTCGACGGCATCGACGGGCGCGGCCTGGCCGCCTACGTGGCGGAGGCCGACCATTCGGACCGCACGCGCGCCGTCGGGCTGATCGTCGACGACGCGCACCAGGCGATGAGCCTGCTGTCGGCGGAGTTCTACGGCCGCCCGCAGGACCGGCTCACCGTCGTCGGCATCACCGGCACCAAGGGCAAGACCACCACCGCCTACCTCGCCCACGCCATCCTCAACGACTACTCCGACGGCCACGCCGCGCTCTTCTCCTCCGAGCAGACCTGCCTGGACGGCCATACGTACGTCCAGTCCAAGCTCACCACGCCCGAGTCGCTGGACGCGTTCCGCATGATGCGCCAGGCGGTCGACCAAGGCATGCGCTACCTGGTCATGGAGGTCTCCTCCCAGGCCTACAAGGTCCACCGCGTCCACGGCCTGACCTTCGACGTCGGCGCGTTCCTGAACATCTCCCCCGACCACATCAGCCCCATCGAACACCCCACCTTCGAGGACTACTTCCGCTGCAAGCGGCAGATCGTGCGCAACAGCCGGACGCTGGTGCTCGGCGCCGACTGCGCGCACCGCGGCCTCATCGAGCAGGACGCCGCGGCCGCGGGCGTCGACGTGTCGCTGTTCGACTTCCGCCCGGACGGTGCGGCCGACGCGGACGGCACGGGCGCGGCGGCCGCCGGCGATCGCCGCGCGCTGGTGGAGACCCGCATCGACCCCGGGAACCCCGCCGGGTTCCGGATGGCCGTCGATGGCCGCGACCTGGGCTCGTTCGAACTGACGATGCCGGGCGCATTCAACATCGTCAACGCCGCGGCGGCCGTCGCCATCGCCGTCCGCGCCGGCGTGCCGGCCGACGACCCGGCGGTGCGCGCCATCGAACGGGTGCAGGTGCCGGGGCGCATGGAGCGCATCGTCGGCGGCGACAACCTGCTCGTCTACGTCGACTTCGCGCACAACTACCTGTCCTGCAAGACGCTGGTCGACGAGATCGTGCGCGTCTACGGGGCGAGGAACCCGCGCATCACGCTGGTCGCCGGGTCGACCGGCGGCAAGGCCATCGACCGGCGCGAGGGCATCGTCCGGGGCGCGCTGGGCCGCGCGGAGTCGTTCTACTTCACGCTCGACGACCCGAACTTCGAGGACCCGCGCGAGATCGCCGAGCAGATGCGCTCGTACGTGACCGACCCGAACGCCGAGACGCATGTGATCGTCCCGCGCGAGCGGGCCATCGAGGCCGCGATCGCCGACGCGCGCGCCCACGCGGACCGCTTCAACATCGTGCTGCTCATCGGCAAGGGCCACGAGCTGCGCAACATCATCGACGGCAGGCCCGTCCCCTACGAGGGCGACGCCGTCATCGCCCGCCGGGCGCTCGGCGTGGCCGGCTGAGACCCGTCCGCAGGCCGACCGGCCGGGTCCCGGCCATGCGGCCACGTAGCCACCACGCGCTAAGGTGAGGTACCATGACACGATTCCAACCGATTCTGCTGGGCAGCGACATCAACGTCTACGGCATGGCCAGGGCGTTCCACGAGGCGTACGGCATCGTCTCGAAGGCGTACGCGTACTTCCAGCTCAGCCCGACCAAGTTCAGCAAGATCGTCGACGTGAAGATCGTGCCCGACTTCAACAACTTCGTCACCTTCCGCGACACGATGCTCGCCGAGGGCCGGCGCATGAAGCAGGAGGACCCGGACCGCGTGCTGCTGCTCATCCCGTGCGGCGACGTGTACGCGAACCTGCTCAGCCAGTGCGGCGACGACCTCAAGCGGTACTACGTGTACAACACGCTCGACATCCGGCTGGCGCGCCGGCTCTCCTACAAGTCGACGTTCTACCGCATGTGCGAGCAGTACGGGCTGCCGCACCCCAAGACCGTGTCACTGACCGCCGAGCAGGTGCGTGCCGGCGCGTACCGCGAGCTGCCGTTCGGCTACCCGGTGGCCATGAAGCCGGCGAACAGCGTCGAATGGCTGGACATCGACTTCGAGGGCCGCAAGAAGGCGTACATCCTCGACACCCCCGACCAGCTGGAGACGATCATCCGCCGCGCCTACGACGCCGGATACTCCTCCGAGATGGTGATCCAGGACTTCATCCCCGGCGACGACTCGCGCATGCGCGTGCTCAACGCCTACGTGGACAGGCACCATCGCGTGCGCATGATGTTCCTCGGCCATCCGTTGCTCGAGGACCCCTCCCCCGTGGCGGTCGGCAACTACGCGGCGATCATCCCCGACTACGACGAGGGCGTGTTCCGGCGCATCAAGGCGTTCCTCGAGGCCATCGAATACGAGGGCGTGGCCAACTTCGACATGAAGTACGACGAGCGCGACGGCGAGTACAAGCTGTTCGAGATCAACCTGCGGCAGGGCCGCTCCAGCTACTTCGTCACGCTCAACGGCTTCAACCTGGCCCGCTACTTCGTGGAGGACCTCGTCGAGGACACGCCGTTCGACGGCGAGACGCTGTTCGGCCGCGGATCCAAGCTGTGGCTGGAGATCCCGCGCTCGATCTTCGAGAACTACGTGGAGCCCGGCCCGGACAAGGACCAGGGCCTGGCCATGCTGCGCGACGGCGACTGGGGCACCACGCTGGAGTACAGGAAGGACATGAACCCGCTGCGCTGGCTCATGATCCGCCATATGTTCTCGATCTACGAGAAGAACTACGCGACGTGGTTCCGTAAGAAGGCCCAGTAGCGTCGGCCCCCATGGCCGACCCCCGGCTCCATGGACCGCGAGGTACAATCGCGGGAACCGTTTTCCGAAGCAAGGTAGTGTGATGAGACGACCGTTCTTCGCCGTGCTGGGCGGCATGGGCACCCTGGCCACCGAGAGTTTCGTCCGGCTGGTGAACCGCGCCGCCGGCGCGCGCTCCGATCAGGAGTATCTCGATTACGTGGTGTTCAACGACGCCTCGGTGCCCGACCGCACCGCGTTCATCCTCGGCGACAGCGCCGACGACCCGTTCCCCGTGATCGCCGACGACATCGGGAAGGCGAGCGCGATGGGCGCCTCGTTCATCGTGCTGACGTGCAACACCGCGCACTACTTCTACGACCGGTTCCAGGCGCTGACCGACGTGCCGATCCTGCACATGCCGCGCGGCGCGGTCGCGCGCCTGGCCGACCGGTACCCCGCCGACCGGTACCCGCGCGTCGGGTTCCTGGGCACCGAGGGGTCGCGCGCCTCCGGCGTGTACCGCAGGGCCGTCGAGGAGGCCGGATACACGTTCGTCGAGCCGGACGACGCGCTGCAGGAGCGCATCACCTCGCTGATCTACGACGATGTGAAGGGCTCCGGGACGCTCGACGCCGGCCGGTACGACGCGGTGCTGCATACGATGCTCGACCCCGAGGGCGCATGCCGGTGCGACGCGCTGATCCTGGGGTGCACCGAGCTGAGCGTGCTCGACGAGGCGTTCCCGCGGCCGGATCTGCCGGTCATCGACGCGCAGGCGGTGCTGGTCGAGGACACCGTGGCGCGGGCCAAGGCGCTGCGGCGGTAGGCCGGCGCCGGGAGGTTCCCACACGATTGACTGCGGCAAGGCGCGACACGCCGAAGCGGTCCGCAGGGTTTGGCCGATACTCTGCGGGAATCGGCGTCATTGCGCCATTTCCCGCAAGGTAATGACCGAACCTTGCGGATCGGAACACGCGGCCAGAGCCTGTCGGGCAGAACACCGGTCAAAGCCCGTCAGCCGCCACGGCAGCCGGCGCCCGCCGGCTACGCGGCGTCGGGCTGCTGGCCGTCGTGGGCGGCCCACTGGCATTCGGTCATCCGCATGTCGGTGAACCGCGCGGTGAACGACGAGTCCTCGGGCGAGCAGGCGTACACGCCGAACCGGATCGGCCCGGCGCCCTCGAGCATGTGGCAGATCCGCATCTGCGAGAAACGCTCGCCGTCCCTCGAGCATTCGATGCGGTAGTCGTCCCCGCGCCGGCTGAGCCGGTACCACATCGACTTCACCGAGGCGTCGATCTCGGTCGTCGCCCAGTCGGAATACCCGTGGTTCGTCACCACGCTGCCCAGATGCTGGAACCGGTCGTTCTCGTATTCGACCGATCCCTTCAGCCAGTTCTCGGAATCCAGGTACATCACGATCCCGCACTGGTCGAAGCGGTGGTGGCTTTCCGAGAAGTCGGTGCGCACGACGAAGCTGAAGTACCGCTCGTCCGTCGCCATCTGCAGCACCGGCGCGTTGTCGTTGCGGAAATGGTAGTAGGTGCGCTGCCACAGGTCGGTGTGCGGCCTGGTGGTGATCTCGATCGCATCGTCGCCGATCGCGTACCGCTCCGGCTCGCGCGTCCACTGGAACTCGTGCAGGTCCATGTCGTATCCTTTCTCGCCGTCCGTCACGTCGCCGCCGTCGGCGACGACATCCACCTCGATTCTATAAAGGCGACGGCCCGGATCACGGCCGGTCGCGGTCGAGCCGCTGGCTGACGACCGCGGTCACGCCGTCGGCGCGCATCGTCACGCCGTACAGCGCGTCGGCGATCGACATCGTGCGCTGCTGGTGCGTGATGATGATGAGCTGCGCGTGCGTGCGCAGCTCGTTGAACGCGTTGATCAGGCGGGTCAGGTTCACGTCGTCGAGCGCCGCCTCGACCTCGTCCATCACGTAGAACGGGCTGGGGCGCGCGGTGAAGATCGCGAACAGCAGCGCCAGCGCGGTCAGCGACCGTTCGCCGCCCGACAGCAGGCTCAGCTGTTTGACGCGCTTGCCCGCCGGGCTCGCCTCGACGATCACGCCCGTGGTCAGCAGGTCGTCCGGGTCCTCCAGCCGCAGCCGTCCCTTGCCGCCGGGGAACAGCGTGGCGAACACCCGCTCGAACGCGGCGGCCGTGTCCTCGAACGCGCTGCGGAACACCTCGACCATCGTGGCGTCGAGGTCCCTGATCAGCGTCATCAGGTCGTCGCGGCTTTTCGCCACGTCGCCGCGCTGGTCGTTGAGGTACTGGTTGCGCGCCTGCAGCGCGTCGTACTCCTCGGTGGCCAGCGGGTTGACCTTGCCCAGCGCAGCCAGGTCGCGCCTCGCCTTCTCCAGGCGTTTGACCTGCTCGGCGCGCACGTAGGGCACGGTCCGGTACACGATGTCGTCGGCGTCGCCGGCAGCCCCGGCATCCCCGTCACGGGCCTGTCCGCCGCCGGCCTCCGCGGTCCCGTCGGTCCCCTCCCCGACCGTCGGCCCGCCGCCGCGGGCGCGACGCACCGGGTTGCCGTCCTCGTCGAGCAGCGGCACCGGGCGGCCGTCGTCGTCCAGCACCGGGACGGGCTTGTCGGGCGCGTAATCGGCGGTCAGCTCCTCCGGCGTGAGCCCCAGCTCGTCGGCCACCTTCTGCGTGAGCTGGCCGTAGGCCGCCGCCCGCCGTTCGCGCTCGACGTCGAGCTCGTGCTCGCGCTCCTGCAGCCGGGCGACCTGCGGTTCGATCTCGTTGCGGCGGGCGCGCAGCCCCTTGAGCGTCTCGTCGTGCCCGGAGGATTCGGCCTGCAGCCGTTCGCGTTCGGCGACGACCCCGCTGATGCTCGCGGCGACGTACCGCGCGGTCCGCAGCGCGTCCGACGCGATGCGTTCGGTGCGGGCGGCCTGCTCGCGGCGGCGTTCGTTCAGCCGTTCGATGCGGGCGCGGCGCTCCACGGCCTCGCGCGCCTGGTCGTGCAGCAGCCCGGCCTGCCGCGCCAGCGATTCGGCCTTGCGGTTCGTCTCGTTCCAAGCGAGCTTCGCGGCCATCTCCTGCTCGCGCGCGGCGTTCAGCGACCGTTCCAGCTCGCGTTCGCGCCCGTTGAGCTCGTCGAGGTCGTCATGCTCGTCCGTCGCGTGCTGCGCGGAGTCCAGGGCGCGGTTCAGGTCCTCGAGCTTGAGCCGGTGCGTCCGCCCGTCGTCGCGCGTCGAGGCGGTCCGTTCGTCCAGTGCGGCGATCTGCCGGGCGAACCCGGCCACGCGGTCGGCGGCGGAGCGCAGCGAACGCTCGGCCTGCTGCGCCTTGAGCCGCGCCTCGGTGCGCCGCTGCGCCGCGGCGTCGACCTCGAGGCGCGCCCGGTCGCGCTCCCCGCGGGCCTGCGCGACCTGGCGGTCCACGTCCTCCAGGCGCTGCGAGAGTTCGGCGACCTGCTGCAGCGCCTTGTCGCGCCGGGCGGCCAGCGACAGGTCGCTCTGCGACAGCGACGAGCCGCCGACCGCGGCGACGCCGGCATAGGTCTCCCCGTCGATCGTGACGGCGCGGCGCCACCCGTGGGCGACGGCGCGCCGCGCCTCCTCGATGTCGCGGACCGCGGCGACGCCGTCGAGCAGCGAGCGCACCGCGCGGACCACGCCCTCGGACGTCGCGGCGTCGGCGGCGTGCGGATTGGCGTGCACCAGCGCGGCCACCAGGGTCGGCGCCCCGTCGGGCGAGGCGGTCTCCCCTGCCGGCGCGACGGGACGCTCCGGCTCCGGCGCGTCGGCGCGGATGACGACGGCCTTGCCGAGCCGGTCGTCGCGCGCCCTGTCAAGCGCATGCACGATGTTCGGCTCGCCGGGCACGACGATCGCGCCGGCGAAGGCGTCGAGCGCGTGCGCGACGGCCTCCTCCCAGCCCTCGTCGACGCGGATGAAGTCGGCGAGCCGGCCCAGCGCCCCCACATGCGCGTCGTGCTCCAGCGCGCCCGCGGCGTTGCGGCTGTCCAGCGTGTCCGACAGCGCGTCGGCCTTGGCCCGCAGCGAGATGATGGTGCCGTCGAGCTCGCGGTGGCGGCGCTCCAGGTCGTTCAGCGCGTCCTGGTGCTCCTGCAGCCGGGCGCGGGCGGTCTCCAGCGCCTCGCCGCCGTCGTCGGACACGGTCTCGGCCTCCCGCTCCAGCGCCTGCCGCTGGCGTTCGGCGTCGTCGTGCTGGCGGACCAGCCCCTCGCGCTGGGCGGCGAAGTCGTGCAGCCGTGTGTCGGCGAGCTGGACCGCCGACTCCTCGCGCGCGATCAGCTCGCGCAGGTTCGCGATCCGCCGGTCGCGCTGCTGGGCCGTGCGGCGCAGCTCGGTGAGCGTCTGGCGGACCGAGGCGAGCCGCCTCTCGTCGTCGGCGCGCCGTTCGGTGGCCTTGTCGAGCGTGAGCCGGGCGTCGGCGGCGGCGCCGCGCTGCCGTTCGGCCTGCGCATCGAGCTCCGCGGCGCGGCGCTCGAGCAGGTCCGGGTCCTCGCCGAGGTTCGCGACCACCTGGCCGAGCAGCGAGCGGCCGCGCTCCCCCGCCAGCTGGGCGAGCGCACGCAGCCGCTCCTCGATGCGCGAGAGCTCGTGGAAGGTCTGGTTGGCCCGTGCGATGGCCGGGCTGGATTGCGAGCTCAGCGCCTCGACCTGTTCGATGCGCACCTTGACCTGGGCGAGGTCGTGCCGGGCCGCGTTCAGTTCGCCGCGCACCTGCGTGAGCTCCCGGCGCAGCTGCTCGCGGCGCGTCATCGAGGCGAGCGCGTCCTCGGCCCAGATGCGGCACTGGGCGTCGCGCAGGCTGACCTGGATGCTCTCGGCGCGCCGGGAGATGCGCGCCTGGCGGCCCAGCGGGCCGAGCTGGCGGCGGATCTCGCCGAGCAGGTCGTCGAGGCGCGCCAGGTTGGCCTCGGTGTTGGCGAGCTTGCGCAGCGCGCGCTCCTTGCGCTTGCGGTGCTTGAGGATGCCGGCCGCCTCCTCGATGAACGCGCGGTGGCCGCTCGGGTCGGCCTTGAGGATCGAGTCGAGCCGCCCCTGCCCGACGATGACGTGCATCTGCTGGCCGAGGCCGGTGTCGCTGAGCAGCTCCTGGATGTCCAGCAGACGGCACTGCGAGCCGTTGATCGCGTATTCGGAGCCGCCGTTGCGGAAGATCGTGCGCGAGATCGTGACCTCGGTGTAGTCGATGTCGAGCGTGCGGTCGGAGTTGTCGATGGTCAGGCTCACCTGGGCGCGGCCCAGCGGCGGGCGGCTCGACGTGCCGGCGAAGATCACGTCCTCCATCGAGGCGCCGCGCAGGTTCTTCGCGCCCTGCTCGCCCATCACCCACGTCAGCGCGTCGACGATGTTCGACTTGCCGGAGCCGTTGGGGCCTACGACCGCGGTGATGCCGGGCTCGAAGCGCAGCGTCGTCGCCGAGGCGAACGACTTGAATCCGCGCAGCGTGAGCTCCTTGAGGTACATGGCGGCTCAGGCCCTGCCCGCCGGGGGCGCCGCGGCGTCGTCGACGGAACCGGCCGCGTCGTCGGTATCGGCCGCGTCCACGTCGGCCGGGTCGGCCGCATCGGCGCCGTCGTCGTCGCCCAGCACCTCGGCCGCGCCCTTGGCGGCGCGGTCCGCAAGATCGCGCATCGAGGCGGCCGCCTGCCGCAGGTCGAAGATGCCGAAGTCGCCCTCGTCGAAGTCCGGGTTCGCGTCCGACTCGAAGTCGGCCTCGGCGTCGACGGCGGGCGCGTCCGGTCCGCCCTGCCCGTCGGCGGAGGCGCCGCCGGCGGGGCCCGCGGCCGCCGGCGACGTTGCGCGCTCGGCCTTCGGCCGGGTCAGGTCCTGCGCCACCTGCTCCTTGAGCAGGGTGCGCGCGTCGCCGGCGGTGACGAAGCTGCCGCAGATCAGCACGCCGTGGCCGTAGCCGACGCCGAGCTCGTCGGCGGCGTCGACCATGTCGACCGCGGTCTGGATCGCGTCGGGCAGGTCGGGCACGCAGGTCACGCGGTCGCGGCCGAACACGCGCGCGGCGACCTCGGCCAGTTCGTCGGCCGGCATCACGCGCTCGCGCCACGAGTTCTCGGTGACCACGACATGGCTGAGCAGCGGCTCGAGCACACCGAGGTACTCCTCGACCTGCTTGTCGCCCATCATCGCGACGACGCCGACGAGCTGCTGGAAGTCGTAGTTCTCCTCGATGGCGTCGCGCAGCGCCTCGGCGGCGTTGACGTTGTGGCCGCCGTCGATGATGATGGTCGGCGAGGTGCGCACCTGCTCGATGCGGCCGGGCACCTTCACGCCGCCCAGCGCCTCGGCGACGACCTCGCCGTCGAGCGGGCCGTTGGCCGGGACGACCGCCTCGACGGCGGCGAGCGCGGCGAGCGCGTTGTGCGCCTGGTGGCGGCCGAACTTGGCGACCGGGACCTCCGCGTACGTGCCGTTGGGGGTGCGCAGCGTGACCAGCTGGCCGCCGACCGCGGGCACGCGGGCGACGACCTCCATCTCGTGGCCGTCGCGCACCAGCGTGGCGCGGTTGCGTTCCGCCGCCCGCTCGATGATCGGCATGACGGCGTCCTCGTGCGGCTGCGGGCCGATGACGGCCGTGCAGCCCGGCTTGATGATGCCGGCCTTCTCCTCGGCGATCTGCTCGACCGTGTCGCCGAGCCACTGCATGTGGTCCATGTCGACCGGCCCGATGATCGCGGCGTCGGCGTCGAGCACGTTGGTGGCGTCCCAGGCGCCGCCCATGCCGACCTCGACGACGGCCACGTCGACCGGGGCGTCGGCGAACTTCCAGATCGCCATCGCGGTGAGCACCTCGAAGAAGCTCATCTTCGGCTTGCCCTGCTCCTCCATCCGGGCGTCGACCAGGTCGACGAGGTCGCGGACCTGGTCCCAGGCGTCGACGAAGTCGTCGTCGCCCAGCGACTGCCCGTCGATGGCGATGCGCTCGTTGATGCGTTCCAGATGCGGCGAGGTGTACAGGCCGGTGCGCATGCCGTAGGCGCGGCACAGGGCCTCGGCCATGCGGGCCGTCGAGCCCTTGCCGTTGGTGCCGGTGACGTGGATGACGCGGAACGAGTCCTCGGGGTGGCCGAGGATGTCGAGCATCAGGTTCATCCGGTCGAGGTCGAGGTTGGTGGTGTTGTGCTCCGGCGGCCGGCGCATGATCTCGCGCTCGACCTCGCGGATGGACCGGTTGCCCTGGTTCGGATGCTCGAATGACATGCTGTGTGTTCCCTCGCGTTCCTCTCGGCGGTGCAAAGCTCCCCTCATTCTAGGCGGACGGGGCAACCGATTCGATGCGGACGGGCCGGCCCGCCGCCGCGGACGCGACACGGGTGGCGCCGCAGGGGGCCGGCAGCGAGCCGCGCCGGGAGGCGGACCGCCGCACGGACTACGATGGGAGCGGATCATCCGTCCGCATCATCAACGAGGAGTTTTCGATGAGCGAAGTCATCACCGACAAGGACAAGGAGTACGAGGCCCGCGAGGCGGCCGTGGCCCCGGGCGACGAGCAGCCGAACGCCGACCGCGTGAACAACCGCACGCTGCGGCCGACCGGCGAGACGTTCCGCCAGTTCATGACCACCGGCTGGGACGACCAGGAGCCCGAGATCGCGCCGCTGGAGTCCAGCGCATACATCCAGGCCCGCATCGACGCGCTGGGCGCGCAGTTCCCGGGCGAGCGCATCGTGATCCCGGCGGGCACGCCGAAGGTGCGCGCCAACGACTGCGACTACGCGTTCCGCCCCGACACCACGTTCGCCTACTACACGGGCCTGGGCCAGGACTACGAGTCGGGCGCGGTGCTCGTGCTCGACCCGGTCGACCCGGACTCCGAGGAGGCCAAGGCCGGCAAGACCCATACCGCCGAACTGTTCGTGGCGCCGCGCGCCGACAACAGCACCGAGGAGTACTACACCTCCGCGCAGTACGGCGAATACTGGGTCGGCCCGCGCGCCGGTCTCAAGGAGCTGGCCGCGATGACCGGCATCGAGACGCACGACATCGCGCAGCTGGCCGACGCGATCGGCAAGGACGTCGGCGCCGAGGCCGGCGCGGTGCGCGTGCGCGTGGTGCGCGAGACCGACGCGGCGATCACCTCGCTGGTCGAGGGCGTGCGCGAGGCCAACGGCTTCGCCGACCCGGATGACAACGCCGCGGCCGACGACAAGCTGCACGAGGTCGCCGCCGAGGCCCGCATGATCAAGGACGCCTACGAGGTCGGCGAGATGCGCAAGGCCGTGGCCGCCACGAAGAAGGGCTTCGACCGCATCCTGCGCACGCTGCCGCGCGTCGTCGGCAAGGAGCGCTCCGAGCGCATGCTCGAGGGCGCGTTCAACTCGGTGTCGCGCGAGGAGGGCAACGAGGTCGGCTACGACACGATCATCGCCTCCGGCCCGCACGCGCCGATCCTGCACTGGATGCGCAACACCGGCGTCGTGCGCAACGGCGACCTGCTGCTCATCGACGCGGGCGTGGAGACCGACAGCCTGTACACGGCCGACATCACCCGCACGTTCCCGGTCAACGGGCGTTTCACCGAGCTGCAGCGCGACATCTACGAGACCGTGCTGCGCGCCCAGGCCGCCGGCTTCGAGGCCGCGCAGGTGGGCGCCACGTACTCGGACATCCACCACGCGTGCATGCGCGTGCTGGCCGAGCGCCTGCACGACTGGGGCATCCTGCCGGTGAGCGTCGAGGAGTCGCTCTCCCCCGAGGGCCAGCAGCACCGCCGTTGGCACGCCTGCGGCTGCGCCCACCACCTCGGCCTGGACGTGCACGACTGCGCGCAGGCCCGCTACGAGTCGTACCAGGGCGCGCGGATCCGCCCGGGCATGATCTTCACGATCGAGCCGGGCCTGTACTTCAAGGAGAACGACCTGCTGGTGCCGCCGGAGTTCCGCGGCATCGGCGTGCGCATCGAGGACGACGTGCTGATGACCGAGGACGGCCCGGAGTGGATCTCCAAGGACATCCCGAAGACCGTCGAGGGCGTCGAGGCCTGGATGGCCGCGATGGCCGCCGCCGGACGGGCGGAGTGAGACGCGATGCCGACCCCCGAATTCGTACTCAAGCTGCGCGAGAAGATCGGCCATGCCGAGCCGTCAAGCGGACGGTCCGGTGGACCGTCCGTAGGCGAGGTGAGCGGCCGCCAAGGCCGCGAAGGATCATGGCCGGACGGAAGGTGAGACCATGCCAACTCCAGAATTCGTACTCAAGCTGCGCGAAAAGATCGGCCATGATCTGCTCTGGCTGGTCGGCGTGACCGGCCTGGTGCGCGACGGCGAGGGCCGCATCCTGCTCGGCCGCCGGTCGGACACCGGCGAATGGGCGCTGGTCTACGGCATCAACGAGCCGGGCGAGCAGCCCGCCGACACGGTGGTGCGCGAGATCAAGGAGGAGACGGGCGTCGACGCCGTGGTCACCGACCTGGTGGCGGTCGTCTCCGCGGAGCGCGAGACCGTGTACGGCAACGGCGACCGGACGATGTACATGGACCACTCGTTCCTGTGCGAGCTCAGGCCCGGCGGCAACGCCGAGCCGTACGTCGGCGACGAGGAGAGCCTGGGCGTCGGATGGTTCGAGCCCGATGCGCTCCCCGAGCCGTTGGCCGCCAGCACCGTCGAGCGGCTCGCGCGGTTCCGCCGGTACCTGGACGCCAAGGCGCGCGGCGACGCCCATGCGATGTTCATGGCGGACGGCCGCATGGTATGAGCCGCACGCACGTGAAACGCACGAACGCCAAGGGCGCGCGTTCCGGGTTTCCGGGACGCGCGCCCTTGGCATATGCCGGTCATGACAAGGCGAGGCCTGCGGTCCCGGCCTACCGTTGCCGTGGGAAGACCGTTCTGGTGCTCTCGCGGACGATGAGCCTCGGCGTCAGGATCCTGCGGTTGCCCGCGACGGACTCCCCCGCCAGGACCTTGAGCAGCAGGTTGGCGACCTTGGTGCCGTACAGGCTCGCGTCTCGATGCACCGCGGTGATCGAGGGGAACGCCGTCTCGCACATGATGCTGTCCTCGAAGCTCACGATGGCCGGCAGGTCGTACGGGAACCCGCGGCCCTTGGGACCGTCGGCGCCGGCGGCGACGCTCTCGCTGAACAGCAGCAGCTCGCTCAGCGCGCGCAGGCTGGCGGCGGCCATCGTGTCGGTCTCGTAGATGAACGCCGTCGGCGGCCGGCGCTCGGTCAGCAGCTTCTGGGTCAGCTCGACGCCGGTGGCGGAGTCGAAGCCGGTGTACTCGACCCAGATGCGCTCGAAGTCGCCGCGCTTGCCGAACTCCTGCAGGGCGGCCACGCGCGTGCGGCTGTAGTCGAGCGATCCGTCGCCGGACAGGTAGGCGATGCGCTTGTGGCCGAGCAGGCTGAGGTGCTCGAGGATCGTCCGCATCGTGGCCGAGTCGTCGATGGACAGCGACGGCACGTGGTTCGAGGGGTCGGGGCCGCCGGCGAGCACGGCGGGCAGGCCCAGCTCCGTCATCAGGGACGGACGCGGGTCGTCGGCGTACAGGTCGGCCAGGATCACGCCGTCGACGCGCTTGCGCCGCGCCCAGTCCCGGTAGACGGCGATCGCCTCCTTGTCCGAGCCGCACGGGCGGAACAGCAGGCCGTAGCCCTTGCGGCTGAGCGACTGGTGGATGCCGGCCATGAACTGCATCATGAAGTTGTCGTTCTGGATGCCGTTGCGGGCGCGGGCGGGGGCGAACCCCACGGTCATCGTCTTCGACGAGCCGAGCGCCTGCGCGGCGTACACCGGGCTCCAGCCGAGCTTGGCGGCGGTCTCCTTGACACGGCGCTTGGTCTCCGCGGACACGCCCGGACGATCATTGATGGCGAAGGAGACGGCGGTCTGGGAGATGCCGAGCTCGTCGGCGATGTCCTTGAGGCTGACCCGCTGGCCGCGTGACGGCGAATCCGATTGGCCTGCTTTTCCCGGGCGTGACATGGTTCCTCCCACCGATCTGTTTCCGTCGGCGTGCGGGTTCATCGCCGTCACACCGCCCGCACTGCCGTAGTTTCTAGAATATCGCGATATACACGTAGACGCAGTCATATGCCCGGACGCCGTATCATGACCTCGCGTTCCAGTCGGGCGGCTTCTCCCCCGATCCACAGATGCACGCGCGTCTCGTCGTCGCCGGGATCCATCAGCCGGTCGATTCCGATCTCGGCATGGAACTCGCAGGTCCGACCGGCCTCCAGAACGCAGTAGGCGCTGGCGACCAATTCGGCGAGCCGCGGGATGCGCGTGCCGCCGATCCGGCGGGCGAACACGGTCACCGCCCCTTGCGCCGGCTCGACGCCGCACTTCAGACGCGCCGAGATTCGCACGGCCATACCGGCAACCGCGACGTCGAACGACTCGACCGACACGCCGTCCAACGCTCCCAGACCGTGGGCGAACGGCAGCAGCACCGGTTCCTCGGCGTCCCGGTACACGTCGGCGGCGCTCTGGCGGTCGTTGTACCGCACGGGTATCGCGCCGGGGCTTGCCGGCAGCGTCACCGGCAGACGGCCGGGCATCGGCCCCTGCCCAAGCAGCGCGTCGACCACGGCCTCGGGACCGAACGGCCCCGCGTACCCGGCCCACAGCGTCGCCGACGACGTCTCCATGACCCACGTCAGCACATGCGGGCGTCCCGAGACCACCACGGTGACGATCGGCGCGTCGGTCCGTTCCCGGAGGCGTGCGAGCAGGCCGTCCTGGTCCCACGGCAGCGTGATCCGGGACAGGTCCACGCCCTCCCCGCAGGTCGCGCCGTGTTCGGCGACGGCCGCCGCGGCGCCGTTGTCGGCGAACGCGCTGTCATAGCTGCGTTCGCTGGTGCCGCCCACCACCGCGACGACGACGACGGCCCTGCGCCATGCGTCGGCGTCCAGGCCCGTTCCGTCCTCGGTCAGCAGCACGCGGTCGCCGCCAAGGCGGCGACGCAGCTCCCAATACACCGTGGTCCGTTCGCCGTCGGGCAACGGCGCGGTGTAGTCGCCGAGGAAGCACGCCTGGTCATCGGCGAACGGCCCGGCTACGACGACCGGACCGGCCTGCCCGTCGGCCAGCGCACGGCCCGCCAGACGCAAGGAGTCGACGCCGGCGAGCAGGACGAGGCATCGCCGAGCCAGCTGCCTGGACAAGGCTCGGGTATGGCGGACGGCCGCATCCAGCGCAGCGCCGTCGGGGATGACGATGCGCGCGCGTCCCCCTGCATGCTCGGGCGCACGACCGTCTTCGGCTCGCGCATCGCCGTGACCCGTATCCTCGGCCGCGTCGCCGCAGGAGTCCACGACGATGGCTCCGCCCGCCCCGTCGTCCGCCATGCACGGCAGCAGACCGAACCGGGCCTTGAGATCCAGCACGCGACGCAGCGACCGGTCCACCGCGGCCACCACGCGCTCGTCGTCCGCATACCGCCCCAACGAGGCGAAACCCTGGTCCCACAGCGAAACGTCGACGCCGGCGAGCAGCGCGGCGCGGCCGGCCGCCGGAATCGAGCCGGTCATCGTTTCGAGCCGGTCGACGGCCAGGCCGTCGGCCATGACGATGCCGTCGAAGCCGAGCTCGTCGCGCAGATACTCGCGTAGCAGCCACGGGTTCGCGCAGCAGGGCATCGAGTCGATGTCGTTATACGCCGCCATGAACCCCAGGGCGCCGGCCCGCACCCCGGCCTCGACCGGCGGCAGGTGGATCTCACGCAGGTCATGGACGCCGATGATCGCGGACTGGCCGTTGCGCCCGCCCACGGCCTCGCCCTGCGCCGCCAGATGCTTGAGCACCACCGCCACGCCACCGTGGCCGATACGGCTGCGTTGTTCGCCCTGCATGCCTTCCACGATCGCCCCGCACATCCGCGCGGCCATCAGCGGATCCTCTCCGAAGCACTCCTCGCACCGGCCCCACCGCGGGTCGCGGGCGATGTCCAGCCCCGACACCAGCGCGATGTGCACCCCGCTGGCGGCGAGCTCGGCCGCCACCGCGGCCTCCGCCTCGCGCACCGTGTCGGGGTCGAAGGTGGCGCCCAGGGCAAGGTTCGTGGGCAGGATCGTGCCGCCGAGCGCCTGGTGGCCATGGGGCGCCTCCTCGCTGAGCAGCGCGCCGATGCCGTGGGCGCCGCGCGCGAGCACCGTCTCCTGGACGACGGCCGCGGCCTCGCCCCGTTCCTGGGGACGTATGCCGTTGCCCCAATCCCTGCCCGACCATGGGTCGGCGCGGAACAGGCCGTACAGCACGCCGAGGCCGCCCCACCTGTCGATCTCGCGCTTGAGCTCATCGCTGGCGGCCAGGGTCCCGTCGCCCCGCCGTCTTACGGCCTTCCAACCCAGCAGCCGCTGATTGAGCTGACCGATCTTCTCGTCGAACGTCATGCCGGCCAGCAGCCGGTCCACGACCACCGCGCTCCGTTGCGTCCGCGATGCCGCATGCACCATATTCCCATCCGTCCCTTCGTCGACCCCGTCGTCGCCGGTCAGCCCGGCATCCTCCCTCTTCCGTTCACGGACGGAAGCACCGCCGCGTCCCGCACGCGGTGACGCCGTGGCGGCGCGTCCGGCCCATCGCCGGATGCGCCGCCGCCGGTCCACGCCCTGCGGCCCGCTATGCGGCCTCGACCTCGTCGAACGCCGGATCGGAGACCGCGGTGTAGAACCGCGCGCCGTAATGCTCGTCGCAGCGCACCAGCCGCGTGATGCCGCGGGCCGCGAGCGCCCGCCCGTCCGCCGCCAGGTTCGAGGCGATGAGCGTGGGGCGTTCGCCGGCCGCATGCAGCGACATCCACATGTCGAACACCGAGCCGCCGGGGCCGCATTCGCTGCGGCTGACCGGGTTGCCGGCGTCGTCCACGTCCACGACGACCGCCGTGCCGCGAGCGGGGGCCGGCGCGTCGCCGCGGTGCTCCGCGGCGAGCCGTGCGAACTCCCGGCCGATCGGCTTGAGCTCGCCGTGTTCGTCGAACAGACCGAGCGCATGCTCGAACGGGGGGAAGTCGGACATCGCGGAGCCCACGTCGTGCGAGCACCACCAGGTCACACCCCACAGGTTCGGGCAGTCCAGCGCCGTGGTCACGGTGCGCCGGCAGAACTCGGGGGTGTCCGCCGCATCCATCACGTTCTCGGGCGCGCCGACCTCCTGGAGCCACACCTGTCGGTGCGGGTCGGCCGAGAACGCCCTGGCAAGCTCGGCGAGATACAGCGCGTACGCCGTGCATTCCCCGCTCGTCGCACCGTAGCCTTGGGCGACGCCGTTGAACACCCAGGAGTGGATGGTCGTCAGATCGCCCTTGTTGCCGGACTGCACCGGCGTGAACGGGTGGCCGTCAAGGAACCAGACACCGTCGTTGACGCTGTACAGCGACAGCCGTCCGTCCGAGCCGGCGGCCCGCAGCGTGGCGTCCAGCCAGCGGTCGATCTGCTCGGGGGACGCAGCCATCCGCGTGGGATGCGGACGGTCGGACAGCTGGTTGACTTCGTTGCCCACCGTGATGCCGCGGAACGCGGGCTCCTGCGACAGCTCGCCGGACAGCGTGCGGATCAGCTCGCATTCGGCGGCAACCGCGTCCGGATCGGTGAACATGTTGCCCGTGTGCCACGTGACCAGCCAGCTGGGCAGGAAGTCGAAGCTCGACAGGTGCCCCTGGAATACGTCCACGTAGACGTCGAGCCCATGTTCGCCGGCGATGTGGACCATGCGCCGCACGTCCGCGACGCCCCTGCGGTTGATCCAGGTGCGGTTGGGCTGCAGGTACGGCCACACCGGGAAGATCCGGACATGGTCCATGCCCAGGCGCGCGATCTGCTCCAGATCGCGGTCGATGCTGTCCCAGTCGGGATCCAGCCATGCATGGAACCAGCCGTTCGACGGCGTGTAGTTGACACCGAATCGCATAGTTGAGCCTTTCTCTTGCTACGGTCAGCCCTTCAGTCCGCCCTGTTCCAGGCCCTGGAAGAAGTAGCGCTGGAAGCAGCAGAAGAAGATGATGATCGGGATGAGCGAAACGAGGGCGCCTGCGGCGATGAGTCGCGGGTCCTGGATGAACATGCCCTTGAGTCGGTTCATGCCCAGGGTCAGCGTGTACTGCGACTCGTCGGAGATCGTGATCAACGGCCACAGGAAGTCGTTCCATGCGCCGACGAACGCGAAGATGCCGACGACCGTCATCGTGCCCTTGACCTGCGGGACGCAGATGCGGAAGAACCGCTGCCACAGGTTCGCGCCGTCGACCATGGCCGCCTCCTCGAGCTCCATCGGGATGGACTTGAAGGCGTTGGTCATCAGCAGGATGTTCATGGCGGTGACCAGGCCGGGCAGCGCCACGGACAGCAGGGTGTTCTGCAGGCCCATGCCCTTGATGATCAGGAACTGCGAGATCATGACGCCCTCGACCGGGATGACCATGGTGCCCATGAACAGCGCGAACACCAGGCCGCGGCCCTTCCATTTCAGACGTCCCAGCGCATAGCCGGCCATCGTGGACAGGCAGATGTTGCCCGCGATCGAGATCAGCGCGACGATCAGCGAGTTGAGCATGTAGTGCAGCACCGGCACCTGGCGGAACACGTCGATGTAGTTCTGCAGCGTGGGCGTCTTCGGGATGATGTACGGCGGCACGGCGTAGACGTTGTCGCCGGGGCCCTTGAGGGACAGCGACAGCTCCCAGATGAACGGGCCGACCAGCAGCACGAACATCAGGATCAGCACCACGTACTGGACCACCTTGCCGACGGTGATCCTCCTATGGTTCCTCATCAGTCCTCACCCCTCTTCTGAATGATCTGCTGGATGACCAGCAGCGCGCCGACGATGACCAGGACGACCAGGGAGATCGCGCTCGCATAGCCGGTGCGCGCCTGGATGCCCGTGCCCTCGTTCTTGATGAGCATCGACATCGTCATGTCCATGCCGCCGGGGCCGGCCGTGCCGTTGGTCAGCACGTAGACCTCGTTGAACACGCGGAACGCGGAGATCGTGGACAGCATCATGATGAGCACCATCGTGGAGCGCACGCCCGGCATCGTCACCGAGACGAACTGCCGCACGGGGCCGGCGCCGTCGAGCGAGGCCGCCTCGTACAGCGACTCGTCGATGTTGGCCAGGGCGGTCAGGTAGATGACCATGTAGTAGCCCAGGCCCAGCCAAATGGTGACGAACATCGAGCTGAACAGGATGCCCCAGCGGTTCGTCAGGAACGGGATGGCGTCGTTGATGATGCCGGCGCCCTTGAGGATGGAGTTGATCAGGCCCTGCGAGTCGAGCAGGTTGGTCCAGATCATGCCCACGACGACCGCGGACATGACGACCGGCATGTAGAACGCGGTGCGGAAGAAGCCCATGATCCGCCCGTTGCCCTTGACCAGGTTGGCCAGGATCAGCGGCAGGATGACCATGAACGGCACGACGCACACCACGTACAGCGACGAGTTCAGCAGCGCCGTGAGGAAGTACTCGTCGTGGAACAGGTCGATGAAATTCTGGAACCCCACGAACTTGCCCGGCTTGAGCAGGGTGGAGTCGGTGAAGGCAAGCCTGAACGTGTTGATCGCCGCAAGAATGACGAATACGAACACGACGATGAACGCGGGCGCGACGAACAGGTACGGGGCTATCCTCGTCCCCAGCCCGCCGCCGATCCGCTGCGACGCGTGCTTGGTATTGGTCCGTCCAGGCCGGCCGGAGGCCTTGCCGGCCTCCGGCCTGGTCGCGGCATCGGCCGTCGACGTCATCGGGTCAGCCTCTCGTTGGCGTACTCGACGGTCTTGTCCAGGGCCTCCTGGGCGGTCTGCTCGCCCTGCATGGCGAGCGCGACCTGCTGCTGGAGGTACTTGTAGCCGTTGGCGTCGGTGAACTCCGCCGGACGCGACGAGTAGCCGTCCTTCACCTGCTCCAGCGTGATCTGCAGGGCCTTGCCCTCAAGGGTGCTGGTGTCGATGTCCTGGTAGTACTCGTCCTCGAGACCGCCCTGGGCCGACGGGAACACCGAGGCCTGCTTGGCGAACTCGACCTGGTTCTCGGCGTTGGTCACGAAGCGCGCGAAGTCGATGGCGACGTCCGGGTGCTTGGACTGCGAGCTGATGCCGAGCAGTTCGTAGGACACCGAGGCGGAGCGGCCGTCGTTCGTGATGCGCGGGCCGACGGTGAGGTGCTCGTACAGATCCGGCGAGTTCTGCTTGAAGCCGGCGGCCGAGTAGGCCGAGCCCGCCATCGCGACCAGGGTGCCGCGCTGGAAGAAGTCGGACTGCTGGCTCCACGAGGAGTCCAGGGCCTCCGGCGGGATGCCGCCCTCGTTGTACAGGTCGATGAAGTTCTGCAGCTGCTTGACGCCGGCCTCGTCGTTGAAGGTGTACGCGCTGTGGTCGTCGTTCATCCACGTGGCGCCGGCGGTGACGTAGTCCTCGGTGTTCGAGCCCATCGTGGTGGCCAGGTAGACGCCCTGGCAGTTCTGCGTGATGGTCTTGCCGGCCTCGAAGTACTCGTCCCAGGTGGTGGGCACGTTGTTCGGGTCCAGCCCGCACTGCTGCATCAGCTCGGTGTTCCAGTAGGTCGGGCCGTCGTTGACGTACCACGGGAAGCCGTACGCGCCTTCCTCGATGCCGTTGCCCTTCATCGTGGCGCCCTCCCAGGCACCCTCGTAGTAGTCGGACTGGGCGTCGGGAACCTCCTGCGAGAGGTTGAGCAGCGCGCCCGCCTTGGCCAGGCCGTACAGGATGGATGAACCGCCGTCGACGATGTCGGGCAGCTCGCCGGACGCGGCCTGGGTGGACAGCTTGTCCTCGTAGCCGTCGGAGGGCTGGTCGGCCCAGTTGATCTTGACGTCCGGGTGCTCCTCCTCGTACGCGGCGATCAGGCCCTCGAAGTACGGCGTGTACTTGTCGTTCTTGAGGTTCCAGGTCTGGAACGTGATCTCCTTCTTGCCGCCGTCGCTCGCGGTGTCGTTGCCTCCGCAGGCCGCCACGGTCAGCAGCATCGCTGCCGCGCCGGTCAGCGCGAGGGCTTTCTTCATGGACGAAACCATGGTGATTTCCTTTCCTGTTCTGTTTCCTTTGTTGGTTTGGCCCGCCCGTCGGGGCGGGGACATCTACTGGCGGCTCACGCGCAGCGTGGCCATCTGGAACGGGCCGAGCCTCAGCACGGCGCCGTCGGCCGGGTGCGCCCCGTCGTCGCCGAGGGCGCGCGCCAGGCCCGCATCGAGCGGACCGTCCTCCAGCACGTTCGTCTCGCGCACCGTGGCGCCCCTCAGCTCCTCGCACGTCTCCAGCGCGGCGACCGCGCGGCCGCCGGCGGCCTCGTACACGCGCAGGACGACGTCGCCCGAGCCGTCGTCGGCGAGCTTGACCCAATCGAGCACGGCCGTGCCCTCGGCGGGCCGCAGCCGCACGAGCGGCTCGAAGGCCGGGATCCCGTCGAGCGTCGCGGAGTTCAGACGCGCCGCCTCGTCGAGCACGGACGGCATGCCGGCGTCGGCAAGCACGCTCCAGGCGAACTCGTGCTCGCCCTGGTCGGTGCGCGGATCGGGGTACAGCGGCGCGCTGAGCAGCGACAGCCGGACCATCGTGCCGCAGGCGGCAGCCCCCTGCCCGTGGATCGGCGTCACGTCGGAGCCGTAGGTCGAGGCGTTGACGACGGCGGCCGCGTAGGAGGCGTCGGCGACGCGCACGAAGCGGTGCGTGCAGCTTTCGAACATGGCCTCCTCGCCGCGCGAGTTCTTCTGCACCGGGCGCTCGACCATGCCGTACTGGCATTCGTACTGGGCGTTGCGGGCCTGCACGGCCAGCGGCACGTCGACCTTGAGGAACTCCTCCTCGGTGCGCCAGTCGACCTGTGCGGCGAAGTCGAGCGCGGCGGCGCCCGGGCGCAGCGTGATGCAGGTGACGATCGTCACGTCGTCGTTGCGGGCGACGACGCGCACGACGGCCGAGCCGTCCTCGAGCGAGTCGACGCTTTCGACGTGCGAGGAACGCAGGCCGTGCGCGGTGAGCAGGGCGTCGCGCTGGATCTCCCAAGCGTCCCACTGGTACGGCTCGTTGTCGAGCAGCTCGTAGCGGCCGAGCCGGGCGCCGGCCGGCACCAGCTCGCGGTCGGCGGCCAGGTCGAGCATCGAGGAGACGGTGCCGTCCTGCTCGACGGCGACGCGCAGCCTGCCGTTGTCGAGCGTGACGCGTCCGCCGTCATGGCGGACCGCGACCGGCTCGCCCGCGGGACCGCCGGCGGCGGGGCGCACGGTCCACGCCTGCGCGGCGTCCGCGGCGAAGGGGCGGATCGCGGCGTGCGTGACCAGCATGTCGCCGGGCTCGGCCGCGGCGATGACGCGGCCGGCCTCCTCGGCGATGGCCTTCAGCCGGGCGATGTCGCGCCTGTACTCGGCGCGCGCCTGGCGGTGCACCCAGGCGATGGCGGAGCCGGGCAGGATGTCGTGGAACTGGTTGAGCAGCAGCGTCGTCCAGATCCCGTCGAGCTCGGCGCGCGGGTAGACGTAGGAGCCGTCCTTGAGCGACGCGGCGGCGCACAGGTACTCGGCGGCGCGCAGCATCGACTCCTCGTTCCGGCAGCCGCGCTTCATGTCCTGCTGGGAGGTGAGCGTGCCGCGGTGCAGCTCGAGGTACAGCTCGCCGCGGTACACCGGGGTCTCGCCGTCGGCGCCGTCGACGATGTCCCTGCGCACCCGGTCGAACAGCTCGTCCGGGGTGCCGAAGGAGACCTTCGGCGCGCCCGCCAGGTCGTGGTCGCGGCGGATGCGCGCGGTCATCTCACGCGTGGGGCCGCCGCCGCCGTCGCCGAAGCCGTACAGCAGGATCGCGTTGCGCGACAGGTCCTTGTCCAGGAAGTTGCGCTGCGAGTACATGAGCTCGTGCATCGACATCGACGAGCAGTAGGTGTCCGACGGCAGGAAGTGCGTGAGGATCGGCGTGCCGTCGATGCCCTCCCACAGGAACGAGTGGTGCGGGAACTTCGTGGCGTCGTTCCACGAGATCTTCTGCGTGAGGAACCACTCGTAGCCGGCGCGGCGCGCGATCTGCGGCCATGCGCCGGAGTAGCCGAAGCTGTCGGGCAGCCAGATGCCGCGCGGGTCGACGCCCAGCCGCTCGCGGAAGTAGCGCTTGCCGAACGTGATCTGGCGGACCAGCGACTCGCCGGTGGGGATCATGTTGTCGGATTCGACCCACATGCCGCCCACCGGGATGAACCGGCCCTCGGCGATGCGCGCCTTCATGCGCGCGAACAGGTCGGGGTGCTCCCGCTCCAGCCAGGCGTACTGCTGGGCCGAGCTCATCGCGTACGTGAAGTCCGGGTCCTCGTCCATCAGCGCGAGCACGTTGGACACGGTGCGGGCGACCTTGCGGCGGGTCTCGCGCACCGGCCACAGCCAGGCCGAGTCGATGTGCGCGTGGCCGACGGCGATGTGGTCGATCGCGCTGGAGGCGGCCGGCTCGGCCAGCACGCCGGCGAGCGCGGCGCGCGCCGCGGCCACGGTGTCCAGATCGCGTTCGTCGTAGGCGTTGAGCGAGCGCTGCAGGGCCTTGGCGAGCTGCCAGTAGCGCGGGTCGTCGTCGTTCAGCTCGCGCATCAGCGACGAGGCGGTCTCCAGGTCCATCATGTAGTCGAACACGTCCTGGTTGAACGCGCACACGTCCATGCGCCCCAGCGTGTACGGGAAGTCGGGGCGGCCGGTGGCCTCCTCGCCCAGCTCGGTCGGCGAGTACGGGGTCGGCCCCTCGACGAAGGGGTTGGCCGCGGCCTCGACATAGACGGTGAATCGTCCGTCGGCGTCGAGGTCGACGTTGGGCGTGCCGTCGGCGGCGACCAGCGGGACCCAGCAGTTGCGCGGGTTGGCGGATTTGATCGCCGTGCCGTCGGCGCGGTAGACCAGGCCCTCGGCCTGGAAGCCGGGGCCGCGGTGGTGCAGCCAGCCGAGGTCGACGACCAGGTCGACCTTGCGTCCGGCGGCCGCGGCGAGGTCGACGCGGCCGCGGACCTCGAACCAGGTGGTGCCCCAGGTGGTGCCCCACACGCCGGGCACGTCGAAGGGGCGGAACTCCACCTCGCCGGCGCGGATGCGCGCCAGCACGTCGGCCGAGGGCTCGGGCTCGCCGGGGTTGTCGAAGGCGCGCAGCGTGCAGTGCGCGAGCGTCTCGTACAGATGAGGCTCGACGCGCTGCTGCATGACGCGGTCGCAGCGGCTGAGCTGCTGGTCGGGTATCAGGAACATGACGGTTCTCCTTGACTGCGTATGATGTGCGGCGCCACGGGGTCAGCGCGAGATGCGCAGCGTGGCCATCTGGAAGGGGTTCAGGCGGATCGGCGCGCCGTCGGCCGCGTACCGGCCGCGGCCGGGCAGGCTCACCGGCAGGTCGGCGGCGAGCGCGTCGCGTTCGAGCACGTCGGTCTCGCGCACGTCGGCGCCGAGCAGCGCGCCGGCGACGCGCAGGCTCGCCTCGGCATGGCCGCCGGCCGCCTCGTACAGGCGCACGATCAGATCGCCGGAGCCGTCGTCGGCGAGCTTGATCCAGTCGATGACCGCGACGCCGCCGTGCACGTCCAACCGCACCGGCGGCTCGATGGCGGGCACCCCGTCGAGCGCGGGCGCGTTGACGGTCGCGGCGGTCTCGAGCGTGCGCTCGAGGGTCGCGTCGGCCAGCACGCTCCAGGCGAAGCGGTGCGCGCCGATGTCGGTGCGCGGGTCGGGGTAGACCGGCGCGCTGAGCAGCGACAGGCGGACCATCGTGCCCGCGTCGCGCCCCGCGGCCGGGTCGGCGGCGATCGGGGCGAGGTCCGAGCCGTAGATCGAGTCGTTGACGACCGCGACCGCGTAGTCGGGTTCGGCGACGAGCACGAAGCGCTGCGTGCAGCTCTCGAACTTCGCCTCCTCGCTGGCGGTGCTCTTGGCGATCGGCCGGCCGACCAGACCGTACTGGCTGTCGTACTGCGCGGTGGTCGCCACCGTGCCGATCGGCAGGTCGACCTTGAGGAAGCGCTCGCGCTCGTGCCAGTCGACGGCGCACTCGAAGTCCAGGGCCATGGCGCCGCGGCGCAGGGCGATGACGGTGTCGATGGCGCTGGCGCCGAACGTGGTGCGCACCGCGACGCGGGCGGACCGCCCGTCGCAGGCGACCTCGACGATGCGCCCGCCGTCGATGGCCGTGTGCATGAGCAGCGCGTCGCGTTCGATCTCCCAGGCGTCGTACACCGAGGGTTCGTCCCTGAGCAGCTCGTAGACGCCGAGCCGGGAGCCGGCGGGCACCACGTCGCGGCCGCGGGTCTCGTCCAGGATCGAGCGCACGGCGCCGTCGGGGTCGACGACGACCGTGAGCAGGCCGTTGCGCAGCGTGACGCCGCCGTCGGCCCCGCGCTCGGCCGTCACGTCCGCGCCGTCGGCCGGCGCGTCGGCCACGGGCGTCCAGGCGCGGCCGTCGATCCGGTACTGGGCGATGCGCGCCCCGTCCAGCAGGTCGGCGACGGGGTCGGCGGCGTGCAGCGCGTCGCAGGCGGCGCGGACGATGCCCCGCAGACGGTCCAGGTCGCGCGCGTAGTCCTCGCGGGCCTCGCGGTGCACCCAGGCGATGCCGGATCCGGGCAGGATGTCGTGGAACTGGTTGAGCAGCAGCGTCGTCCAGATCCCGTCGAGCTCGGCGCGCGGGTAGGCGTACGACGGGTCGGCGATCGCGGCGCAGGCGCACAGGTACTCGACCGTGCGCAGCATCGACTCCTCGCTCCGGCAGCCGCGCTTCATCGCCTGCTGGGAGGTGAGCGTGCCGCGGTGCAGCTCGAGGTACAGCTCGCCCTTGTACACCGGCATCTCCTCGCCGGCCTCGGCCTCCATGCGTTCGCGGGCCTCGCGGAAGAAGTCGTCCGGCGCCTCGATGCGCACGCGGCTGACGCCCTCGAGGTCATGGAAGCGGTGGATGTGGTGCATCATCTCGCGCGTGGGCCCGCCGCCGCCGTCGCCGAAGCCGAAGAGCATCAGCGCCCTGTCGGACAGGTCCTTGTCGCGGAAGTTGCGTTCGCCGTAGGCGAGCTCCTTGGCGGTCATCCAGGCGGCGTAGGTGTCGGTGGGCGGGAAGTGGGTGAAGATGCGCGTGCCGTCGATGCCCTCCCACAGGAAGGAGTGGTGCGGGTACTTGGTGGTGTCCCCCCAGGAGATCTTCTGCGTGAGGAACCACTCGTAGCCGGCGCGGCGCGCGATCTGCGGCCAGGAGCCGGTGTAGCCGAAGCTGTCGGGCAGCCACACGCCCTTGGGCTCCACGCCGAGGCGCTCCTCGAAATAGCGGCGCCCGTAGCTGATTTGGCGGATCAGCGACTCGCCGGTCGGCAGCATGCCGTCGGATTCCACCCACATGCCGCCCACGGGGATGAACCGGCCTTCGGCGATGCGCGCCTTCATGCGGGCGAACAGGTCGGGATGGTCCCGCTCCAGCCAGGCGTACTGCTGCGCGGAGCTCATCGCGTACCGGAACTCGGGGTCGTCGTCCATCAGCGCCAGAGCGTTGGCGACGGTGCGGGCGACCTTGCGGCGGGTCTCGCGCACCGGCCACAGCCAGGCCGAGTCGATGTGCGCATGGCCGATGGCGCCGACGTCCAGCGCGGAGGCGTTGGCGGGTTTGGCGAGCACGTCGGCCAGCGCGGCGCGCGCCTCCCGCACCGTGTCGGGCCGCTGCTCGTCGAAGGCGTTGAGCGAGCGCTGCAGCGCCTTGGCCATCCGCCAGTAACGCGGCGAGTCCTTGTCCAGCTCGGCCATGACGGTCGAGACGACGTCGAGGTCGGTCCAGTACTCCTCGAAGCGGGCGTCATAGGCGGTCAGGTCGGCCGAACGGAAGACGTACGGCTCGTCGGGCCGCCCGGTGGCCCGCTCCCCCAGCTCGGTCTCGATGAACGGCGGCACGCCGAGCAGCAGCGGGTTCGACGCGGCCTCCAGGTAGACGACGAAGCGGCCGTCGGCGTCGACGTCCACCTGCGGCGTGCCGTCGGCGGCGACGAGCGGCACCCAGTGGTTGAGCGGGTGGACGGCCTTGATGGCAGTGCCGTCGGCGCGGTAGACCAGGCCCTCGATGTGCCCGCCGCAGGAGTGGTCGTACCAGCCCAGGTCGATCATCAGCTCCAGCGGCATGCCCTCGGGCGCGTCCTGCGGGATGCGGCCGGTGAGCTCGAACCAGGTGGTGCCCCAGGTGGTGCCCCACGGCCCGCCGACGGCGAACGGCTCGAAGGCGACGCCGCCGTCGCGCAGGCGCGCGAAGAACCCGTCGGCGGGCATCGGCTCGCCGGGGATGTCGAAGGCGCGCACGCCCAGATGCGCCAGGACGGGGTGGACGCGCGGACGCACGCGCTGGCGGATGACCCGCGTGCAGCGTTCGAGCTGCTGGTCGATGTGCAAGAACATACGTGCTCCTTTGCCTCGTGGTCCGGGCGCGGACGCCTGGGAGCGGCCACGGGCGACCGCGCCCGCGAGACCACTGCCTGGCCCTGTCTGCACGACGGCTCCATAACCGTTGTGAACTAAATCGCTTTAGTTCATCATACACGAAAGCGGCCGCCACGATGCCGCAAACGGAAAAATGCCATTGATTTGGCTCTATTCCAATGTTTTTTCAGCGTGTTAACAACGTTAAACAAACCACACGGAGCCGTCGGCGACGCACGACACCCCCGACATCTCCCCGTTAAAACTAAATCGGTTTAGAATGGAACGGTCACGAACGCGACACTGCATCCCGCCACGCCGCTACGATTGTCCTGTACGGGTCATGCCGGCGTCGCCAGCCGCAAAGGAGCCAATCACCATGCCATACGAATCCGTCCCGCAATCCGTCCAGCGGTTCATGGACCGCATCACCGCACTGTGCGGCGACGAGCACGCGAACTGGGCCGAGGACTTCAACGCCGCGTTCGCCAACACGCTCACCACCACCGTCAACCGCCACGAGGACGGCACGACGTTCCTGCTCACCGGCGACATCCCCGCGATGTGGCTGCGCGACTCGACCGCGCAGGTGCGCCCCTATCTGCCGATCGCCGCCGAGGACGACGACCTCGCCGCGATGATCGAGGGGCTGGTGCGCCGCCAGTTCCGCTACATCGCCATCGACCCGTACGCGAACGCCTTCAACGAGGAGCCCAACGGGCGCACCTGGGATCCGGGCGACCGCTCCGACTTCTCCAGCCCCTGGCTCTGGGAACGCAAGTACGAGCTGGACTCGCTGTGCTACCCGATCCAGCTGGCATGGCTGCTGCACGCGAACACCGGCCGCGTCTCGCAGTTCGACGACGTCTTCGTCGCCGGCATCCGCCGCATCCTCGACGTGCTCGAGCTCGAGCGGCACCATGAGGACTCGCCGTACTTCTTCATCCGCGACTGCGACATCCCCACCGAAAGCCTGGGCGCCGACGGGCGCGGCTCGGCGGTCGGGCGCACCGGCATGACCTGGAGCGGCTTCCGCCCCAGCGACGACGCCTGCACCTACCACTACCTCGTGCCGGCCAACATGTTCGCGGTCGTCGTGATGGGCTACGTCGAGCGCATCTTCACCGACATCCTCGACGACGCCGGCATCGCCGCGCGGGCAAGGGCGCTGCGCGAGTCGATCGACGCCGGACTGCGCGGGCACGGCACGACGCGCAACGCCGCCGGCGAGACCGTCTGGGCCTACGAGGTCGACGGCCTCGGGCACGCGCTGCTGATGGACGACAGCAACGTGCCCAGCCTGATGTCCGCGCCGTATCTGGGCTACTGCGCCGCCGACGACCCGCTGTACCTGGCGACCCGGCGCACGCTGCTGAGCCAGGAGAACCCGTTCTACTACGAGGGCGAGCACGCCAGGGGCATCGGCTCGCCGCACACGCCGCCGCGCTACGTGTGGCCGATCGCGCTGTCGGTGCAGGGGCTGACCTCCACGAGCCGCGACGAGAAGGCCGCGATCCTCGACAACCTCGTCGCCATCGACGCCGGCACGCACCTCATGCACGAGGGCGTGTGCGTCGACGACCCGACGCGGTTCACGCGCGAATGGTTCTCGTGGTCGAACATGATGTTCTGCGAGCTGGTCATGGACTACTTCGGCATCCGGGTCAGGCGCTGACCCTCCCTCTCCCGGGCGCATGCGCGGCGCGGCGCGACTCGCATGCGCCGACGACAAGAACGGTGCCGGGCGTGCGTGGCGTCGACCGCTCATCGGCGATCGGCGCCACGCACGCCCGGCACCGTTTATTCGTTCGTTCCGTCCGGCCGGCTCACTCCTGCGCCAGCAGGGCGTGCAGCTCGGCGCGGTGCGCCCGCTGCTCGCGCGGGTCCGGCACCGGCAGCGAGGCCATCAGCTTGCGGGTGTACGGATGCTGCGGGCGGCGCATGATGTCGTCGGCGTCGCCGTGCTCGACGATCCGGCCCTTGTGCATCACCATGACGCGGTCGGCGAGCATGTCGACGACGGCCAGGTCGTGCGTGATGAACAGGCAGGCGAAGCCGATCTCGGCCTGCAGGCGCTTGAACAGCTCGAGCACCTTGGCCTGCACGGACACGTCGAGCGCGGAGGTCGGCTCGTCGGCGATCAGCAGCGACGGCTTGAGCGCCAAGGCGCGGGCCAGCGAGGCGCGCTGGCGCTGGCCGCCCGACAGCTCGTGCGGGAACCGGTTCATGTACACGCGCGGCAGCTGGACCAGCTCGAGCAGGTCGCCCACGTAGTCGCGGGCCGCGGCCGCGTCCGGATACCTCTTGTGCACGATCAGCGGCTCGGCCACGTTCTGCGCGATGGTCATCAGCGGGTTGAACGAGCTGCCCGGGTCCTGGAACACGAAGCCGATGTCGGCGCGCTTGGGCTTGAAGTCGCGCTCCCGCACGCCGTTCATCTCCACGCCGAGCACCTTGAGCGAGCCGCCGGAGACCTTCTGCAGGCCGGCGATCGCGCGGCCGGTGGTCGACTTGCCCGAACCGGACTCGCCCACCAGGCCGAGCACCTCGGAGCGGTGGATCTCGAAGTCGATGCCGTCGACGGCCACGAAGTCGGGCTGCATCAGGCGGCCCGGGTACGTGATCGTCAGACCCTTGGCCTCGACGGCGAGCGGCTGGTCGCGCCAGTCGTCCTCGCGCTCGATGACATGGCCGTCCAGGTCGCGCACGACCAGCTTCTGGCCGATGCGCGGCACGGCGGCCAGCAGCCGCTTGGTGTAGTCGTGCCGCGGGTGGTAGAACACCTGCTCGACGTCGCCCTGCTCGACCACATGGCCGCGGTACATGACCACCACCTGGTCGGCCAGGTCGGCGACCACGCCCATGTTGTGCGTGATGATCAGCACGCTGGCTCCGAACTCGTCCTTGGCCAGGCGCAGCAGGTCGAGGATCTCGGCCTGCACGGTCACGTCGAGGGCGGTGGTCGGCTCGTCGGCCAGGATCAGGCCGGGGTTGAGCACCAGCGCCATCGCGATGACGATGCGCTGCTTCTGGCCGCCGGAGAACTGGTGCGGATAGTAGTCCACGCGCGTCTCGGCGTCCGGGATGCCGACCTTCTTGAGGATGTCGACGGCCTTGGCGCGCAGCTCCTTCTTGTCCTTCATGCCGTGGGCGCGCAGGCCCTCCTCGATCTGCCAGCCGATCGTGTAGACCGGGTTGAGCACCGAGTTCGGCTCCTGGAACACCATCGCCGCCTCGCTGCCGCGCATGCGCCGCAGGTCCTCGCCTGACAGCGACAGCACGTCGAGCTCGCCGGAGCCGTCGCGCCGGGAGAGCATCACGGCGCCGGAGGTCGTGGCGGTCTCGGGCAGCAGCTTGATGATCGAGCGCGCGGTCACGGACTTGCCGGAGCCCGACTCGCCCACCACGCCGACCACGGTGCCCCGCGGGATCGTGAAGTTCACCCCGTCCACGGCCTTGATCGATCCGGCGTCGGTCATGAACGAGACGCTGAGGTCCCTGATCTCGGCGAGGTTGCCGCCGGGGGCGGTCGTCGCCGTCGCGGTCTGCTCACTCATTGCCGGGCTCCTTTCCGGTCGTGTCGTGATGCTCGGCGGCCATCAGCTCGTTGGCCAGCTCGTTGTCGGCGCTCGGCTCGACCTTCGGCTCGACGGAGGTGTCCTCGATCGAGCCGATGACCTCGCCCGCGGACTTGCGGGCGCGCAGGCGCGGGTCGGCGAGGTCGTTGAGCGACTCGCCCACCAGCGTGATGCCCAGCACGATCAGCACGATCGCCAGGCCCGGGAACACGGCGGTCCACCAGATGCCGGCGGTCACGTCGGCGACCGCGCGGTTCAGGTCGTAGCCCCATTCGGCGGCGGCGGTCGGCTCGATGCCGAAGCCCAGGAAGCCCAGGCCGGCGAGCGTCAGGATCGCCTCGGAGGAGTTGAGGGTCAGGATCACCGGCAGCGTGCGGGTCGAGTTGCGCAGCAGGTGGCTGGTCATGATGCGCCACGTCGAGGCGCCGACCACCTTGGCGGACTCCACGTAGGCGGAGCCCTTGATGCGCATGACCTCGGCGCGGATCGTGCGGAAGTACTGCGGGATGTAGACCACGGTGATCGAGATGCCGGAGGCCAGGATGCCGCCCCACAGGCTGGACTGGCCGCCCGAGATCATGATGGCCATGAGGATGGCGAGCAGCAGCGAGGGGAACGAGTAGATGGCGTCGGCGATCACGACGAGCACGCGGTCGATCCAGCCGCCGAAGTAGCCGGAGACCAGGCCGAGGAACACGCCGATGAAGATCGAGAGGATCACGGCCACGATGATCGCGATGACCGCGGTGCGGGCGCCCCACACCACGCGGCTGAACACGTCGAAGCCGCCGACGGTGGTGCCCCAGATGTGCTCGGCGCTGGGCGGAGCCTGCGTCGGGAACGCGGTGCCGTCGTCGCCGCGGATCTGCGAGTAGCCGTACGGCGCGATGACGGGCGCGAAGATCGCCACGAGCAGGAAGAACGCCGTGATGACCAGGCCCACGACGAGCATGGCCTTCTGCCAGCCGACCGCGATCCTCAGGTCGCGCACGATCGGCAGCCTGCCGAAGAACGAGGTCCTGCGGCCGACGTTCAGGCCGGCGAGCCGGTTGTCGCCGGGGACGGTGACCTTGGTTGCGTCGGACATGTTCAGTACCTCACTCTCGGGTCGATAAGGGCGCTGACCACGTCGACGATGAAGTTGGCCACCGACACGATGATCGCGATCAGGATGACGATGCCCTGGACGGCGACGAAGTCGCGCGCCTTGAGGTAGTTCGAGAGCATGAAGCCCAGGCCCTTCCATTCGAAGGTGGTCTCGGTGAGCACGGCGCCGGCGAGCATGACGGCGATCTGCATGCCCATCACGGTGATGATCGGGATCAGCGCGGGCTTCCACGCGTGCTTGGACAGCAGGCGCTTCTCGCTCACGCCGCGCGAGCGGGCGGCCTCGACGTAGCCGGAGTTGTAGGTGGAGATCACGTTGGTGCGCACCAGGCGGATGAACACGCCGGCGGTCAGCAGGCCCAGCGCCAGGGCGGGCAGCACCGCGTGGCGCAGCACGTCGAGCAGCACGGCCGGGTCGCCCAGCTGCAGCGCGTCGATGATGTAGAAGCCGGTGGGCCGGATCAGGCGGTCGAACTGCGCCTGGCTGGCCAGCGACGCGCGCCCGGAGGACGGCAGCCAGCCGAGCCACACCGAGAAGACGAGCTTGAGCATGAGGCCGAGGAAGAACACCGGGGTCGCGTAGCACAGGATCGCGAAGGTGCGGATGCCGGCGTCGGCGAGCCGGTCGCGGTGCTTGGCCGCGATGCGCCCGAGCACGATGCCGACGACCAGCGCGACGATGAGCGCCAGGATCGCCAGCTCGAAGGTCGCGGCGCCGTAGCGGGTCAGGATGGAGATCACCGGCTGGTTGTCGGTGACCGTGGTGCCGAGGTCGCCGTGCAGCAGGTTGCCGAGGTATTCGACGTACTGCACGAGCAGCGGGCGGTCGTAGCCGGCCTCGTGGATGCGCCGCTGCAGCTCGTCGGGGCTGAGGCGGCCGCCCTGGGCGGCGGTGATCGGATCGCCGGTGGCGCGCATCACGAAGAAGACGACGGTCACCAGGATGAAGACGGTGGGGATGATCAGCAGGAAACGGGTGATGACGAATCGGAAGAAGCCGCCCGACAGCCTGTTCTTCTTGGCGGCCCCGGCCTTGCCCTTGGCCGGCTTCTTGGGTGATTCGACCGCTTCCGCCTGGGTGTGTTGATGCGTCACGCGACTGCTCCTTGCGGACATGTGGTCATACGGTGATAGGTACGAGGATGCTGGGGATCCCGACGAGAGAGGAGGACCCCCAGCATCCTACGGATGGCTATGGCTTCAGGACTTGGTCACCGAGGCGTAGCGGAATCGGAACGAGGCATCGAGCACGACGCCGTCGATGTTCGTGCGGGTCGCCGCGGTCTGGGCGCCCTGCAGCAGCGGGATGGTCGGCACGTCCTCGGTCACGAGGTCCTGGATCTGCTCGAGCATCTGGATGCGGGCGTCGTGGTCCTGCTCGCCGGCCTGGTCGGTGATCAGGGTGTTGACCTGCTCGTTCGTGTAGCCGTTCATGACGAAGTTGCCGTCGCGGAAGAACGGGGACAGGTAGTTGTCCGGATCGGAGTAGTCCGGGAACCAGCCGAGCTGGTAGGCCGGGTAGGAGCCGTCGGAGTCGTCGGTCACCAGGCGCTGCTCGCTGTACTGGGTCCACTCGGTCTGCTGCAGGTCGACGGTGAACAGGCCGCTGTCCTCGAGCTGCGACTTGATGGCCGCGTACTCGTCGGCGGAGCTGGAGCCGTAGTGGTCGCCGTTGTACTGCAGGTTCAGGGCCACCGGGGTCTCGACGCCCGCGTCGGCCAGGATCTGCGCGGCCTGGTCGGCGTCGGGACCGCCCTCGCCGTCGCCGTAGGCGGCCTTCAGCGTGTCGTCGTGGCCCTCGAGGCCGTCGGGGATGTAGGAGTACATCGGGGTGTAGGTGCCCTTGTACACGCGCTCGGAGAGGTCCTCGCGGTCGATCAGCGCGGCGACGGCCTGGCGGACGGCCTTGGCCTTGTCGGCGTCGGCGTCGGGCTGGGACTCGCCGTAGGGCTGGATCTTGAAGTTGAACGCCAGGAAGCGCTCCTCGCCGCCCGGGCCCTCGACGATGTTGATGTCGTCGTTGGAGGACAGGTCCTCGATGTCGGTCGGGGTCAGCGAGCGGAACGCGATGTCGACCTGGCCCTGCTCGATGGCCATCTTCAGGTTCGAGGTGTCGGCGAAGTACTGCACCTGCACGGCGTCGTTCTGCGCCGGGGTCAGGCCTTCGTAGCTGTCGTTCCTGGCGTAGGAGGCGGTCTCGTTGAGCGTGAACGAGGTCAGCGTGTACGGGCCGGCGAAGGCGTTCCCCTCGACGATCGCGTCGGCGTCGGTCAGCGCGTCCGCGCTGAACACGTCCTCGTCGACGATCGGGCCGGCGGGGCTGGAGAGCACCTGCTTGAGGGTCACGTCGAACGGCACGGCGGCGTTGAACACCACGGTGGTGTCGTCCGGGGCGTCGACGGAGGTGATGTTGGCCAGCAGGGAGACCGGGCCGTTGGGATCGTTGATGGCCGTGATGCGGTCGAAGGAGAACTTGACGTCGGAGGCCGTCAGCGGGTTGCCGTTGGCGAAGGTCAGGCCCTCCTTGAGCTTGACGGTGAACTGGGTGCCGTCCTCGCTCCAGGTGCCGTCGTCGGCGGCGATGTCCGGGCTGAGCTCGGAGGTGTTGTAGTCCTGCGCGTACAGGAACGGGAACACCTGGATCTGCACGGCGTACGAGCCGTTGTCGTAGGAGCCGGCCGGGTCGAGGCTGGTGATCTTGTCGGTGGTGCCGATGGTGATGGTGGAAGAGTCGTTCGTCGTGGCGTCGGTGGCGGCGTCGTCGCGCACGCCGCATGCGGCCAGCGAGGCCACGGCCGCCACGGAGGCGATGGCGGCGATAACTTTCTTGCGGTTCACTTGATGAATCCTCTCTCTGTCGTACTGCGGTCCGCGGGGACGGCGTCCGGCCCCAACGGGGTCCGGCTGCGCTCGGGCGCTTTTGACTCCCTCGCACACGTCGCCGGGGACCTCGGGAAACCGCCCCGTCATATGACCGGCGGGAGGCGCCGACGGCGTCTCGGATCCGACCGGGTCCGGCGAACGGGCTTGGGTTCCCTTGAGATTCCAACGATGCTCGACGATGGAGGATTTATGACGGCAAAAGTCCGCATGGTGAGACCAATATCGACAATCGTCTCACCATGCGGACTTTGCGGGGATTCTCAGAAGGCTGGCGTCATTTCAGGGCGCGTCCGGCGCACCACACGCGCTCCACCAGCCAGTCGGCCGGGTCGGTCAGCAGCAGGTCGGCGGCGTAGCCGGGCGAGACCAGGCCCAGCGGTGCGCCGGTCACGGCGTTGGGCCGGTCGAAGCCGAAGGTGCGCGCCGGCGTGAGCGTGGCCGCCTCGACCGCGTCCACCGGCGAGACGCCCAGCTCGGTGACCGCCCTGCGCACGGCGACCTCCAGCAGCAGCGTCGAGCCGGCGATCGCGCCGTTCGACACGAGCCGCGCATGCCCGTCGACCACGTTGACGTCCAGGGCGCCGAGCTTGTAGGCGCCGTCCGGGCAGTCCGTGGCGGCCATCGCGTCGGTGACGAACGCCGTGCGGTGCGGGGCGAAGCGCATGCCGAGCCGCACCATCGGGTCCTGGACGTGGAAGCCGTCGTTGATGATCTCGATGGTGACGCGCGGATCCTCGACCGCCGCGGGGATCGGGCCCGGCTCGCGGTGGTGCAGGCCGTTCATCGCGTTGAACATGTGCGTCATGATGCCGGCGCCGGCGTCGAAGCCGCGCCTGGCCGTGGCGTAGTCGGCGTCGCAGTGGCCGACCGCCGGCACGACGCCGGCCTCGGCGAACCGCCGGATCGCGCCGATGCCGTGCGGCAGCTCGGGCGCGATGGTGATCTGGCGCAGCGTGCCGCCGGCCGCGTCCAGCAGCCGCTCGACCAGCTCGGGCACCGGGTCGCGCAGGCATTCGGGGTCGTGGGCGCCCTTGCGCGCGAGCGCGAGGAACGGCCCCTCCAGATGCGAGCCGAGCACGTCGGGGCGGCGCTCCATCGCCGCGCGGACGTTGCGCAGGTTCTCGCACATCACGTCGATCGGATTGGTGATCAGCGAGAGCACCTGGCGCGTGGTGCCGTGCACGGCGTGCCCGGCGCGCGCGACGTCGATGCCCTCGGGGCCGTCGTCGAACGAGCGCTCCCACGATCCGTGCGCGTGGATGTCCACGTAGCCCGGGGTGAGCACCCGGCCGCCGGCGTCCACGATGGCCGTCCCGTCCGCCGGGTCGACGGCGATCGACCGGCAGGCGTGCTCGAAGGCCTCCTCGTCGGTGCCGGTCGCCGTGATGACCCCGTCGGCCGCGGTCACCCAGAAGTGCTCCTGCACGCCCCGGGCGTCGACCTTCCGGGCGCCGCGGATCGCGATGCGCTCCGGCTCCCCCGTGATGGCGGCGGTCACCTGCTTCACCGTCTCCCATCGGTTCTGGTCCATTGCTCCTCCTTTGCGAATCGGACTGGTCACGTCGCCGCCGCGCACGCGCTCAGATGCCCTGCCAGGCCGGCTTGTGCTCGTACGCGTACTTGTAGTAGTCCTTGTGGCGCAGGCGCGAGGCGGCCGCGTCGTCCACGATGATCGTGGCGTGCGGGTGCATCTGCAGCGCCGACGCCGGGCAGAACGAGGACACGCCGCCCTCGCAGGTCTCGGCGATGGCCTCGGCCTTGCCCTCGCCGAAGGCCAGCAGCACCAGGTGGCGGGCCTTGAGGATCGTGCCGATGCCCTGCGTGATGCAGTGCGTGGGCACCTGGTCGATGTCGTCGTCGAAGAACCGGGCGTTGTCGATGCGCGTGCGCTCGGCCAGCGTCTTGATGCGCGTGCCCGAGGCCAGCGAGGAGCCCGGCTCGTTGAACCCCACGTGGCCGTCGCTGCCGATGCCCAGGATCTGCACGTCGATGCCGCCGGCGGCCTCGATGGCGGCGTCGTAGGCCGCGCCGGCCCCGGCGATCAGGCCGCCGTCCTCCAGCGGGGCGCCGTCGAGCACGTCGCCGGGGACGTGCACCTTGGCCGGATCCAGGCCCAGCGGCTCGACCACGGTGCGCCGGATCGTCGAGTGGTAGGACTCGGGGTGCTCCAGCGGCAGGCCGATGTACTCGTCGAGCGCGAAGCCCTGCACGCGGCTCATGTCGATCCCCTCCCGACGCACCGTCGCCGCCAGCGCGCGGTAGGCGGCCAGCGGGCTGGAGCCGGTCGCCAGGCCCAGCACCGCGTCCGGCTTGGCCTTGATCAGGTCGGCCACGCAACGGGCGTAGATCGCACCCGCTTCGTCCTCGTTCTTAACAATGATGATTTCCGGCATGTTTCAAGCCCTTCCTGACTTTTCGCGATTCAACCTGTCGTTAAATCGTTAACTTCCTTGTCATAAAAGAAGATACTCCCCGGCATACCCACCCGTCGTGGCGCCGCGGCGCGGCACGCCGACCGCCGCCGCAGGCTTCGGCCGATGGTCCGCGCAGAACCTTGAAATTCGGCCGATGCCCGCAGACCATGGGCCGAAGTCCGCGGACCCCATCGGCGTGTCGCAGCCCGGGCCGGCATACGACGGGGGCCGCGTGTCCGGAAAGGACACGCGGCCCCCGTGATCGTCCGGGCCCGTCAGACGCGCGGGGCGGCGAGCGCCGCGCCGATCGCGCCGATCGGCTGCTCGACCGGGGCCAGGCGCAGGCGGTCGGGCAGGTGCAGGGACTTGAGGAAGTGGCTGGTGGCCTCGCGGCGCTCCAGCTCCTCGACGATCATGTCGACCAGCGGCCGGCCGGTCTTGGCCATGCCGCCGCCGAGCACGATCAGACGCGGGTCGTACGCCTGCGCGACCACCTGCACGGTGTCGGCCAGGCCGTGCTGCACGATGCCGAACACCTCCAGGGCGTGCTCGTCGCCGGCCTTGGCCTTGGCGATCAGATCGGGCAGCGGCGGATCGCCCTCGGGCCACAGCTTGGCCACCGAGCCGCCGGAGGTGACGGTCTCCAGGCAGCCGCGCTGGCCGCAGTTGCACAGGTACTTGTTCGGGTCGACCGGGATGTGGCCGACCTCGCCGTAGGCGCCGCTGTGGCCGCGCTCGACCCTGCCGTCGCGCACCACGCCGGCGGCCAGGCCGGTGCCGAAGTTCAGGAACACCACGGTGTCGTCGGCGCCGATCTCGTCGTCGATGAGCGCCACGGCGCCCAGCGCGGCGGCGTTGACGTCGTTCTCGACCTGCACGGGCACGCCGAGCGCCTCGCCGGCCTCCCTGCCCAGTTCGAGCTCGACGATGTCGAGGTTGACGATGTCGCGCACCACGCCGTTGACGCTGTCGACCTGGCCGGGCAGACCGACGCCGACCGCGGCCGGCTCGCCGCCCATCCGACGCGCGATGGCGATGACGTCCTCGAGCACGTTCTGCGCGCCGGGACGCGCGGGGATGCGGCCCGTGTTCAGCACGTTGCCCTCGCCGTCCACCAGCACCGCCTCGATCTTGGTGCCGCCGATGTCGATGCCGACATATTGCCTGTTGTCCATGGCAGTCCTCTCTTTGCCTTGCCTGTTGTGAGGTTTCCTTCCATCCCGCCGCCACGGCGGCCGGACACCATCGCCCGGCGCCGAAAAGACGGTACTTGGCACCTTACCATCCGCCGGCGGCGCACACACCCGCAACACGGTCCGCCGGTACATCCGCCGTCGTAGAGTACTGCCGTAATCCATCCGGCCACGACCCCAAGGAACACCCCCATGACCGCACACGACCGTCTGCTCTCCGCCGACCTCGACGACTACGCCGCCCGGCAGTTCGACCGGCGCCGCGGCGCGCTGGAGGACGCCGGCTACGCCCTCCCCGACGGACTCGACGGCGACCGGCTCGCGCTGATGCGCCTGCTCGCCGGCACGCTGCCGCTGACCGACCTGCTCGACCGCGACCCGGCCGTGCTGCTCGACTACGTCGACCACGCGCTGGGGCTGCGGCGCGACCGCGCGTGGACCGCCTCGCTGCCCGAGGACGTGTTCGTCCACTACGTGTTCTGGCCGCGCATCAACAACGAGCGGCTCGAGGCCTGCCGCTCGCGCATCGCCGGCGACCTCGCCGGCCGCGTCGACGGGCTGGCGATGGAGCGCGCCGCCGTCGAGACGAACTACTGGTGCGCCGAGCACATGACCTACACGCCCACCGACGGGCGCACGATGGCGCCGCTCGGCTCGCTGAACCGCGGCGTGGGCCGCTGCGGCGAGGAGTCCACGCTGCTGGTCAGCGCCCTGCGCGCCATCGGCATCCCGGCGCGCCAGGTGTACACCCCGCGCTGGGCTCACTGCGACGACAACCACGCCTGGGTCGAGGCGCTGATCGACGGCACCTGGCGGTTCATGGGCGCCTGCGAGCCGGAGGAGCGCCTGGACCGCGGCTGGTTCGACCACGCGGCGGCCCGCGCGATGCTCATCCACGCCCGCGTGTTCTGCGACTACTCCACCGGCTCGGTGAACGTGTCCGCGGCCGCCGGCGAGGAGCACGGCATGCTGCTGGAGAACCTGACCGCCGCCTACGCGCCCGTCACCCGGTTCACGGTCGCGGTCGCCAACCCCGACGGCTCCCCGGCCCGGCACGCGACCGTCGCGTTCGAGCTGCTGAACATGGCCGAGTTCTACCCCGTCGCCGTGCTGATCGCCGACGACGACGGCCGGGCGACGCTGGAGGTCGGCCGCGGCAGCCTGCTGGTGCGCGCCACGCTGGACGGCATGGCGGCCGAGACGGTGGTCGACACCGCGGCCGGCGACGCCGCCTCGGTCACGCTGGCGCCGGCGGGCGGCGACGCGGCGCGGCCGGCGGGCGCGGACGGATGGCGCCCCCTCACCCTGACCGCCCCGGAGGGCGGCCACGCGCGCAACGCCGCGCTGAGCGAACAGGAGCAGGCCACGGGCGCGCGCCGCGCCGAGCAGGCCGAACGGACGCGCACGCAGCGCCTGGCCCACCTCGCCGAGCAGGCGCGCACCGGCGAGCCGCGCCTCGACGCGCTGCTCGCCCAGGCCGGCGGCAACTGGCCGGCCATCGCGCGGTTCGCTCGGGGCGCGGGCGGGGACGGCGTCGCGCTGCTGGAGGCGCTGGCGCCGAAGGACCTCGCGGACACGTCCGAGGCCACGCTGACCGACGCGCTGGAGGGCGCCCGCGCCGTGCGCGACCACGTCCACGGCGTCGCGCTCGCCGCGGTCGACGAGCCGGAGCGCGACGACCTGTACCGCCGCTACGTGCTCAACCCGCGCGTGCGCTACGAGGAGCTGAACGGCGACCGCATGCGGGTGCAGTCGATGATCGGCGACGCCGACCGCGACATGTTCCGCGCCGATCCGGACGCGCTGTGGGAGCGCCTGGCGCGCTGCATCGACGACGCCGACAAGGACTCCCTGCACATCGGCGACGCGGCGCTGCTGCGCGCCCGCCACGCCTCGCGGGCCAACGTCGAGTCCGCGTTCGTCTCCATCTGCCGCGCCCTGGGCATCCCGGCCCGGCTCAACCCCGAGACCGGCGAGCCGCAGTACCTGCGCGGCGCGGCCTTCCGCACCGTCGCGCGCCGCGGGGTCGAGGCTGCCGGCGCGGGCCGCACGGCGCCGGCGGACGGGCCGATGCTGCGCCTGAGCGCCCCGGGGCGCGCCGAGGCGCCGCGCTACTACGTCGACTACACGATCGGCATGCTCGCGGACACCCCGCACGGCCCCGACTACGTGTCGCTGGACCTGTCGGAGCGCGACTGGGACGGCGAGACGATGGACGTCGCCGTCGAGGACGGCGAGTACCGCGTGGTCACCACCACGCGCCTGCCCAACGGCGGCCAGCTCGCCGCGACGACGACCTTCGACACGCGTTCGGCGGCCGCCGACGCCGACGGGCCGCGCACCGTCGAAGTGGAGCTGCGCTGGCGCGAGCCCGAGGAGAGCGAGCTGCTCGAGCGCCTGCCGGTGGAGAACCGCGCGCTGATCGACGAGACGGGCGCGAGCGTGCCGCTCAGGGGGATCGTCGGCGAGCGCCCGACGGTGCTGTTCGTGCTCGACGCGCACGGCTCCGAGCCGAGCATGCACGTGCTCGACGAGCTGCGCGACATGCTGGAGCGCCATCCCGAGCCGCAGGCCGATCCGGTGCTGGCGTTCTGCCCGGCCGACGTGGAGCCGAGCGCCACGATGCGCCGCATGCTCGACCGTCTGCCCGTCCGGCCGCGCGTCTGGGGCTGCGACCCCGCCACCTTCGAGCGCCTGGCGCGCATCCTGTTCGTGGATCCGGGCAAGCTGCCGCTCACCGCCGCGCTGGCGCCGTGCGGGCAGGGCGACCAGGCGGCGACCGGCGTGTACGCGTGCAGCGGGTACAACGTCGGCGCGGTGGAACTCGCCACCAGGCTGGCGTCCATGGGCGCTGCCCTACAATAGGAGGAACAGACACACCGCAGTACGGTCGGTCCGGCCGACACCGGCGTCCGCCGGACCGACCGTCCAGCCACCGGAAGAGCATGCCATGAATCTGTCGACTTTGTCAGCGTCCCTGCACGCCCCCGGCACGACCAAGGCCAGCCCTTCGGACGTGCGGCGAAGCAACAGGGCCTTGATCTTCAGCCTGCTGTTCCCCTCCGGGAGCATGTCCCGGGCCGAGCTCGGGCGGCGCACCGGGCTGTCGCGCGTGGCGGTCTCCGACGTGGTCGGCGACATGCTCGCCGAGGGGCTGATCCGCGAAAGCGGGCTCGAGCACACCCCCGGCAAGGGCAAGCGCGGCACGCTGCTGGCCGTGGACACCGAACGGCTGCGCATCGTCAGCGTCGACCTGTCGCAGGCGCATCTGGTGCAGGGCGCGGTCACGAACCTGCTCGGCGCGGAGGTGCGGCGCGCCGAACGCACGCTGGACTACGCCAACCACGTCACGATCGAGACCATCGGCGAGCTGATCGAGGGGCTGATCGAGGACGACACGGTCATCGGCATCGGTGTCGCCGCGCCCGGCGTGGTCAGCGACGGCGTCGTCAAGCGCTCCACCGTGCTCGACTGGCGTGACGTCGACATCAAGACGCCGCTCGAGCGACGCTTCGGCATCCCGGTCAGCGTGGACAACGACGCGACCTGCGACATGCTGACCGAACGCTTCTACGGGCAGGGCGGGCCGAACCTGATGTTCGTGCGCGTGCAGCGCGGCATCGGCGCCGGGGTGCTCATCAACGACGTGCCGGTGACCGGCGAGCGCCATGCCGGCGGCGAGATCGGCCACATCGCGCTGGATCCCGACGGGCCCGCATGCCCGTGCGGCAAGCGCGGGTGCCTGGAGACGCTGATCTCCGAAAGCGCGCTGCGCCGGCGGATGGAAGGGCTCGACGCCGCAGGCCGCTGCACCGTGCTGCGGCGCGCGGGCGCCTATCTGGCGCAGGCGCTGGCCATGCCGGTCGGCCTGCTGGACATGGCCGACGTGTGCGTGTACGGGCCGCCGGACATCGTCAACGACGACTTCATCGACGCGGCGCAGGAGTACATGGACCGGGCGACGGGCTCGTCGTTCCACGCCCCCACCACGGTCCGGCGCTGCCAGTGCGGCGGCGACATCACGCTGCGCGGCGAGTCGATCGCCGTGGTGCGCGATCATCTCGAACGGCTCTGATCCGGAGGGCGCCGAGAAGCTCGGCGCCACGCCGCGGGAGGCGCGCCGCTCGGGTCGCGCGGAGCGCCGTGAATCGTCATGAATCACCGTGAATCGCCGTGAATCGCCGCGGTTGCGGGAATCATGGCAGGGATCGCCGTCGCGCCGCGCCGGCGATCCCTGCGGCGCGGTGCGACGGGCGGCTAACGCATCGCGAGGACCGCCTCGCGCACCACGGCGCGGTCGGTCCGCTCGATGCCGGCGCTGCCGCCGCCGCCCGGACCGCCCTCCGAATCGACCACGCACCGGGCCGACATGTGGATCGCGGTCACGCCGGCCCCGCGCACCGCCGCGATCGAGGACGGGGCGATGCCGCCGCCGGCCTGGATCTCGATGCGCCCCGCCGCGTGCTCGACCAGGCGACGCAGCCGGTCGAGGCCCTCCGGCGCCGACGGCGCGCCGCCCGAGGTCAGCACGCGGTCGTAGCCCAGGCCGATCAGCGTGTCGAGCGCCTCGAACTGGTCGGGGACCATGTCGAAGGCGCGGTGGAACGTCACCTGCACGCGGCGGTTGCAGCGCCGGCCCTCGTCGCGGGCGCACTCGACCAGGTCGCGCGCGAACGGCACGTCGAGGCGGTCGTGCCCGTCCAGGCCGCCGACGACGACGCCCGTCGCGCCGGCGAGGATGGCCGAGCGCACGTCGCCCAGCTGCACGAGCTTCTCGGTCTCGTCGTAGACGAACGAGCCGGCGCGAGGCCGCACCAGCACCTGCACCCCCTGGGCGACCCCGACGTGCGCGCACGCCTGGATCATCGCGAAGCTGGGGGTCATGCCCCCGGTGGCGCCGAGCGCCACGCACAGCTCCACGCGGTCCGCCCCCTCGTCCCGGGCGATGACCGCGCCCTCGACGTCCTGCACGGCGATCTCCAGCGTCATGGCAATCTCCTTTGATGCTCGTCGTTCATGATGGCTTCCGACGTATTCACGCTAGCATCCGGCGCACCGCGGCTTCCCCGCCGGCGCGTCGCGGCGCGGCCGCCCCGCTCGGCGGCGGAACGACGACGGACGGCAGCCGGCCGGCGGATGCGGACAGGAACCCCGCCCGCCGATCGCCGGCCGTCCACGGCCGCTGCGGACCGACGACGGCCGGATGCGATCCGCCGGCGTCGCGACGCGGTATCAAACCGGTTCGACACGCCTGGGACACCGCATTGACAGCCGAAATTAACTCCGTTAATATATGAATCACGTTCATATTCAAGGGCGAACCAACGGCTCGAGGAGGTGTCGCATGACCAGTCCCGCCCACGCGGCGTCGCAGGCCTCGGTTTCGGAATCCAACCGCTCCCGCATCCTCGAACACCTCTACCACAACGGCGTCTGCTCGCGCGCCCAGATCGCCAAGGCCCTCGGCCTGACCCCGGCCGCCATCACCAAGATCACCGCCCGGCTCATCGACGCCGGCGTCATCGAGGAGACCGGAGACATCGAGGGCCGGCTGAACCGCCGGTCCATCGGCCTGCGCCTCGACGGCGGCAGGTTCCACGTCATCGGCGTCAAATTCGCCCGCAGCCTCGTCCAGATCGGCGTGTTCGACCTCGACGGCAGGCTGCTGTCGATCGAGGAGCTGCCCACCGTCAGCGACGACACCATCCCCCAGACCATCGCCGCCATCCACCTGACCATCGACGACCTGCTCGACGGCGACCCCGCCATCGTGGCCATCGGCATGGCCGTGCCCGGCCCGTACCTGCGCGACATCGGCTACGCCGCCATCGTCTCCTCGATGCAGGGCTGGCGCAACGTCAACTTCCCCAAGGAGTTCGCCCACGCCTTCCGCGTCCCGGTGTTCGTCGAGCAGGACGCCCGCGCCGGCGCGCTCGCGCAGCGCCTGTTCTCCACCGACGGCACCTGCGACACCCTCGCCTACTACCTGCTCGGCGAGGGCATCGGCCTCGGCGTCATCGACCACGGCGCGCTGATCAACGGCCACCTCGGCACCGCCACCGAGATCGGCCACGTCAGCGTCGACATCAACGGACGCCCCTGCGACTGCGGCAACGTCGGCTGCCTCGAACGCTACTGCTCGGCCGTCGCCATCCACCAGGCCATCGACCAGGCGGGCCTGCTCGGCCCCGGCAGCCCGGCGATGACCCACCGGGAGGCGTGCAACGCGCTGTTCCGCCTCGTCGAGGACGGCGACGCCCGGGCCACGGCCATCCTCGACGAGGCGGCGCGCTACATCGGCTTCGGCTGCGTGAGCATCTGCAACCTGTTCAACCCGCAGCGCATCGTCATCGGCGACATCGTCGCCGGCGCCGGGCAGCGGCTGCTGGACCGCGTCGTCGAGATCACGCGCGAGCACGTCAACCCCGACATCCTGCGCGAGACCACGATCACGCTGTCGACGCTGCCCTCGGACGCGGCCGTCAGCGGCGCCGCGGCGGTCGCCATCACCCAGTTCCTGGACCACCCCTCGATGTTCTTCGACGTCTCCCAACCGTAGCCCGGGCCCCACGCCCGGACGCGGCGACGACGCCAACGGATCCACAACCAACCAACCCAACACACCATCCAGAAAGGAACCCCAATGTCCAAGCCCATCGTTGTCTCCCTCGGCGAGCTGCTCTGGGACATGCTCCCCACCGGCAAGCGCGCGGGCGGCGCCCCCGTCAACTTCATCTACCACGCCTCGATGAACGGCGCCGAGGGCGTGGCCGTCAGCGCCGTCGGCGAGGACGAGCTCGGCGACGAGCTGGTCGAGGCCGTCAAGGCCGCCGGCATCGATTCGATGGTGCAGCGCAACGCCTGGCCGACCAGCACCGTCGAGGTCGCGCTGAAGAACGGCATCCCCGAGTACACGATCGTCAAAAACGTGGCCTGGGACCACATCCTGTACACCCGCGAGCTCATCGCGACCGTCGAGAAGGCCGACGCCATCTGCTTCGGCACCCTCGCGCTGCGCTCCCCCGAGTCGCACGACACGATCATCGAGCTGCTCAGGCACGCCAAGCCGGGCGCGATGAAGTTCTTCGACATCAACCTGCGCGGCGACCACTACTCCAAGGAGCTCATCGAGGAGCTGCTCGGCCTGGCCACCGTGTTCAAGATCAACGACGAGGAGCTCGTCATGATGCGCGACATGCTCGGGGTCGAGGGCGACGACGACGCGGCGGCGTGCCGCTGGTTCATCGAGCGCTACGACCTCGACTACATCATCCTCACCGGCGGCTCGGCCTTCAGCATGGTCGTCTCCAGGACCGGCGAGAGCTCCACGATCCGCACGCCGCGCGTCGAGGTCGCCGACACCGTGGGCGCCGGCGACTCGTTCTCCGGCACGTTCACCGGCAAGCTCCTGACCGGCTCGACGCTGGCCCAGGCGCACCGCGCCGCCGTCAACACCTCCGCGTTCGTCTGCACGCAGCAGGGCGCCTGGCCGGCGTACCCGCAGGAGGGCATCCCGGACTACTGCCATATCATCAACGGCGACTGACCGCACCCACGGCTCCCCATGTGCGTGGTCCCGGTCCCGCGGGGCGCTGGACCGGGACCACGCACGCCCGATAGCATCCGTCCGCCCACCAGCGTCGGCATCGAAGCGGCGTCGACGATTCCGATGCATCATCGCCGACGCCGGGCGCGGCCCAGTGTCGGGCAACACACAGTCCATACCGCGTTTATCAACCAAAACCGACGCCAAGCCGCGACCACGAACGGCGGCATCATCCGCGGATGACTGAGGCCGTCCGACGGCAGTCCGGCGCCACGCAACGCGCACGCCATTCACCCATCACGCCCAAACACAGCCGATTAGAACATGACGGTCTGGAACAGCCACAGATCATCACGGGCGACGGGCTCGAACGTTCTCGACCACACATGGTACCCGGGGTCGTAGGAGTCGACCCCCTCATCCTCGAAGCCCATGTCGGAGAACAATCTCACGCTCGCATCGTTGTCCGCGTCTATCTGCGTGGCGACATACGGACGGCGCCCGCTAACGGCGGCGTCATTGGAAATCCAACGGAGCACGCAGTCGATGATCATATGTCCAAGGCCGTGCCCCTGATACCGCGATCCGGTGGCCACGAACGAGATGGCGTAACCGCTGTCCGCGCCGAGGGAATCATCATACCCGAACTCGCAGAACCCATAGAGGTCGGAGTCACCCCGACAATACAAGACCATGCGATGCACGCCGGGAATCGTGCTCCCCAGATTCAGCCCGCGGATATATCGCTGCACGTCCAGCGCATACGAAGGCGCCCCACGCTCGCAGCATGTAAAGCGCCTCAACGCGAACTGGTCCGACCGCTCAATCTCGCGACTGCTTATCTGGCAGATGTGCACCATCGGTCTTCTTGCGTGTGATGCGGTTGGGACGATCGGCCAGCATCCGATGCAGACGCATCCACTTCGCGTCGACGGCATCCCTCGGCTTCCCGTCGATCGGGGGTGCGTATGCCGTCATGGGCCTCAGCCCGCTCGTGGTCGCGGTCATGGCATCCTCCTTCCGCCGTCGTGGTTTCAACTATACAGAGGCACTAACCTATTCTTTTTGTCCCAGCCGCGCAAACCGGCATGTCGCAACCCGCTGCGGGTCATGTGCCGTCGTCAGGGACGGCAGCCTCGGCAGGTGGACACGAACGGGTTCGCATCTAGCGCCATGATTCTTGCCCGCATCGCGCCCGCGCTTTCCCATGCGAACGCCGGCAACCACATGCCCTTCGCATTGTCGCCGCGATACCGTAATCGCCGAGAACCGTCGGAACGCCAACGAAAAAGCCCGCCCGGGTCACCCCGGACGGGCTGTGTGAGTGGAGCCGCGGGGAATCGAACCCCGGTCCGATGACCGTACCCTCAGTCTTCTACGTGCGTAGTCCGCTGGCCAAGATGGCTAGTGTTCTGCCTCCACCTATGTCGCGGACAACCGGTGGCAGGCATATCCGCAGAACAAGTCCCTCACGCGCCCTGCGGTGCGGCGTATGAGGCGAGTCTCCTCAACGACGCCCAGCTTCTCCCCGGAGACACGGGAGAGTGGACGGAGCGGCTGCTCGCTGGTTTAGATCTGGCGCGAAGCTCAGGCAGCGAGAGCGAACTCAGTGCGGTTAGATTTAGCACTTATTGTTTCGCGGGGGACATCCACGAGCGGACCCCGCATTCTCGGCACGCTTCCCTGCGACGAACAGGTCACCGTCGAAACCGATCGGCCCCTTTTCAGTTGTCAAGCAACCCGGCACCAGGCCGGACTTTTCAGAATAACCTCATACAGGGCAACACGCAACTCGGCGTGTATGTTCCGGTTGTTCGCCGATGGCAATAAGCTGGCCGGGGTGCCGCGCGCACGCCGACCCGCAGAACCGAGGAAGAGGAGCAACGATGACCTACCAATTCGACCGCGCCGCCTACGAACGCCGCATCGCCTGGTACCGCAGGGCCCGCTTCGGCATGTTCATCCACTGGGGCCTGTACGCCATCCCCGCCCGCGGCGAGTGGGTGCGCAGCGTCGAGCAGATGCCCGAGGAGGAATACCTGCCGTTCTTCGACGAGTTCGCGGCCCCCGACTTCGACGCCCGCGCCTGGGCGCGAGCCGCGCGCGAGGCCGGCATGCGGTACGTGGTCCTCACCGCCAAGCACCACGACGGCTTCTGCCTGTTCGACACGGCCACCACCGACTTCAAGTCGACCAACACCCCGCTCGGCCGCGACGTGGTGCGCGAGTTCGTCGACGCGGCGCGCGCCGAGGGCCTGCGCGTCGGCCTGTACTACTCGCTGCTGGACTGGCACCATCCCGACTACCCGCACTACGGCGACCGCAACCACCCGATGCGCAACGACCCGGAATGCGGCAACGAGCGCCGCGACTTCAACCGCTATCTCGACTACATGCACGAGCAGGTGCGCGAGCTGTGCACGAACTACGGCACGCTCGACATCCTGTGGTTCGACTTCTCCTACGACGACATGCGCGGCGAGGCATGGCGCGCCACCGAGCTGATCGACATGGTCCGCTCGCTGCAGCCGGGCGTCGTCATCGACAACCGCCTGGAGGTCAGCGGCGAGGGCTACGGCTCGCTCGCCACCGCGCACCCCGCCCCGTTCCACGGCGACTTCGTCAGCCCCGAGCAGATGATCCCGCCGGACGGCATCCACGGCGAGGACGGCTCGGAGCTGGCCTGGGAGTCCTGCGTGACGATGAACCGCAACTGGGGCTATGCGGCCGACGACCATCTGTTCAAGCCCGCCTCGATGCTGATCCGCTCGCTGGTCGAATGCGTGTCGAAGGGCGGCAACATGCTGCTCAACGTCGGCCCCGACGCCCGCGGCGCGATCCCGCCGGAGTCGATGGAGCGACTCGCGGCGATCGGCCGGTGGATGCGCCTGAACCGCGACAGCATCGTCGGCTGCGGCCGCGCCGGCCTGCCCAGGCCCGAGTACGGCCGCTGGACGCGCAACGGCGACCGGCTGTTCCTGCACCTGTACGACCGGCCGGTCGGCTCCCTGCCGATCCCCGAGGTGGGCAGGGACCAGGTGGCGTCGATGCGATATCTGGCGACCGGCGCCGAGGTGCCGGTGTCGACGAGCTGGACGCACAGCGACTACGGCGAGATCCTGTTCGCCGACCTGGGTCCGGATCCGTGCCTGCCCGATCCGATCGACACGGTCGTCGAGATCCGGCTGCGCTGACCGGACGCATGGAACGGCGCGGCGCCGGGACCGCAGCGTCCCCGGCGCCGCGCCGTTTCCGCATACGCCGCCAGACACCGTTCCCGCAGCCGGCCATCGCCCTCCATACGCCGCCGCACCGCGCGACCGTGCCGACGGCGTGTCTTAACCGCTTTAGCTCTATCATACTTAATGAAGTTAATAGATTAACTACGTTACCATCGCTGCCGATGGACGCGACGGTGGCCGTCCACGCCACCGCACCCAAGGAAGGACCGTCATGCCCGCCGCATACTCCCCCGAATCCTATGTGTTCGGCTCGCCCGAGAACCGCGCGCTGCTCGACGCCGAAAGCCGCGAACTGCTGCGCTTCGGCCACCGCTTCCCCGCCCCGGACGGCGGATCGTACTGGCTCGACGCCAACGGCGAGCCCGACCCGTCGCAGGGCATCCAGACCTGGATCACCTGCCGCATGGCCCACGTGTACACGCTCGGCGCGCTGGTCGGCGAACCGGGCGCCGGGGAGCTCGTCGACCGGGCGCTCGACGGCCTGCGCGGCCCGCTGCACGACGACGCCAACGGCGGCTGGCACCCCGCCGTCGCCGCCGACGGCACCCCGGAGCCCGGCAAGATCTGCTACACGCACGCCTTCGTCATCCTGGCCTCTGCCTCCGCGACGCTGATCGGCCGCCCCGGCGCCGACGGGCTGCTCGCCGAGGCGCTGGAGACCTACGACCGCCGTTTCTGGGACGAGCGGGCCGGCCTGGCCGTCGACACCTGGGACACCGCGTTCACCGAGCTCGACCCGTACCGCGGCATCAACGCGAACATGCACACGGTCGAGGCCTTCCTCGCCGTGGCCGACGTGACCGGCGACGAGACCTACCGCCGCCGGGCCGGTCGCATCGTCGACCACGTGGTCGACTGGGCGTCGGCCAACCAGTGGCGCATCCCGGAGCACTTCACCGCCGACTGGACGCCGGATCTGGAATGCAACCGCGACAGGCCCGACGACCAGTTCAAGCCGTACGGCGCCACCCCGGGCCACGGCATCGAGTGGGCCCGCCTGATCACGCAGTACGCGCTGAGCTGCGACCGCACCGACGAGCAGAAGGCCCGGCTCGTCGACGCCGCCGATCACCTGTTCGACCGCGCCCTGGCCGACGCGTGGAACGCCGACGGCACGATCGGCCTGGCGTACACCACCGACTGGCAGGGCCGCCCGGTGGTCACCGACCGCATGCACTGGACGCTGGCCGAGTCGGTGAACACCTCGGCCGTGCTCGCCACCGTCACCGGCAAGCAGACGTACCGCGACTGGTACGCCACCTTCTGGCGGTACATCGACGAGTATCTCATCGACCACGAGCACGGCTCGTGGTTCCACCAGCTCGACAAGGACAACCACGTCATCGGCACGGTCTGGCCGGGCAAGTCCGACCTGTACCACGCGCTGCAGTGCACGTTCATCCCGCGGCTCGACCCGGCCGTCTCGGTCGCCCCGGCGCTGAAGCGGGCCGTCGAGCAGACCGCCGGCTGACACGCCGGACGCGCGGCGCGCACGTCGTTCCCTCCCCTCTCCCTCCATCAAGGGGCCGCCCGGTCCGCACTGAACTGCGTCCCGTTTGTTGGACGTTGTTTATTAGGATACAGGGTCTAGGCTGTGAGGGACATGCTCCGGTATTCCTCCGGGGTGTGTCCCTCCAGTCGTATCTGGCGCCGTTTGGTGTTCCAGT
>NZ_JAHBBD010000015.1 GCF_019331775.1 Bifidobacterium phasiani | reverse complement strand
TGGCAATCAGCGACGACGACATCATGCGCATCTGGACCCACGTGCTGCCCAACGGGCGGCACGCCCGGGACATCATCAGCGACGCGACCAGCGACATCATCCGCATGCACGACTCGGGCATCACCGAAGGGCAGTGGGTCCATACCCTGCCGAACGGCCGCAAGGCACGCGATATCATCAGCGACGCCACCAGCGACGTGATCCGCATACACGACACCATGATCCCGCAGCTGTCCGCGCAGGTCACCGCGCTCTCCGCGGCCGTCGAGGCGCTCAGCCAGGCCATGGGCGCCGACCCCGACCAGATCGCCCAGACCGTCCAGCAGGCCGTCAAGGCCAAACTGGACAGTCTCCAGATCACCATCACCGCGTCCGACGGCGACTGATCATGACGTCAGCCGCACCGCAGCCATGCCCGAACGAAGCCGTTCGTCGGGCATGGCCACGTACGACATCGTCGTCTTGACCGATGCGTGACCGAGCAGCTGTGAGACCAGATAGATGTCATGCGTGGCCGAGTACGTGACCGTCGCGTACCGGTGGCGCAGACTGTGGGCAGTCCACGGCTTGCCCAGCAGACACGCCAGGTGTCTGCCCACATACGACGCTTCGACGTGACCTCCCCACCTGCCGGGGAACACGTATCCGTCGCACGCGATGACCTCTTCGGCAAGGTCGTCGGATATCGGCACGATGCGCTGGACATCACCCTTGCCACGGACCACAAGCGACCTGCCCAGCAGATCGTCCATCACGTCGGCGCTGTGGACCTTCGCTATCTCGAACCTGCGCAACCCGCATTCAGCGCCCAACCGCAGCATGACCGTCTCCGACGGCGTGGCCCTGGACAAGGCCCGCAAGATGACGCTGTCCGGGCACGGCCTCGGGTGCGGCCGGGATTGTTTGGCTTTCGGCAGGTCTGCGGCTGGATTCACGGACACGACGCCGCGATCGCAGGCCCACTGGAAGAACTCGGACAGCGTGGCGCGTATGCCCTTGCGTGTCTCGGACGATAGCTCGGGCCTGCCCATCCATGCCTCGCAGTCCATGACCGTGACCTTGGTCGGCGGCTTGCCGACCCATGCCGCGAACGCCCTGAGCTTGCGTCGGCGTGTCTCGATCGTGCTGGGCAATCGCCCGGCCGCCGCCAACGCGGTGAGCCAGGCGTGTCCGGGATCGATCCATGCGGCTGGGAACTCCATTGGTTTCATTGACATGCTGACCACCTCCTTGTGGTCACGCCAACGCTGTCACGCCGAGAGGATAAAACTGTCAATAAACTCCCGCAGGGGCTTGGACCCTGGAACCGCCGGTCCAGGGTCCAAGCCCCTGCGCCCCCACTCGTTCGCGGACCGCGGTCCGGTCATCGGTCGCGGCCTGCGCCGCCACAGCGTCGACCGGCACCGGCCGGGGCCGCGGCGTGCGGTGCTGCGTGCGGCGGTCCTGCGGACTGTCCGTGCCGGCATCTACAATCCCATAGGTTCCGGTTCACGCCAGCCATAGGGGCATGGCGACCCGGGTCCCCCGAATTCCTTAGGAGACACTATGAAGCAGGGTATCCATCCCGATTACCATACCGTTCAGGTTACGTGCTCGTGCGGCAACACCTTCGTCACCCGTTCGACCTACAAGGGCGACACCATGTCGGCCGATGTGTGCTCGAAGTGCCACCCGTTCTACACCGGCAAGCAGAAGATCCTCGACACCGGTGGCCGCGTGGCCCGTTTCGAGAAGCGTTACGGCAAGCGTACCAAGTAGCTTCTTCGACGCCAGTCCCGAGGGCATGGCACGCTTCGGCGCGCCCGCCGCAGGACTGGCGTTTTTGTATATCGGCCCGCGCACGGCGGGCCGAACCCACCCATCCACGTTGTACAGCTGAGCAAAAGGGCAATCACGCATGGCAGAAGAGCAGTTCCCCGCGGCGGTGACCGCGATGGAGGAGTACCGGCGCATCGAGCAGGAGATGAGCCGGCCCGAGGTGGCCTCCGACCCGGACAAGATGCGCAAGCTGGGGCGCCGCCACGCGGAGCTCGGCGCCATCGTCTCCGCGTACACCGCGTACCGGCAGGTGCGCGACGACCTCGAGGCCGCGCGCGAGATGGCCGGCGAGGACCCGGACTTCGCGGACGAGGCCAAGCGGCTGGAGGCCGAGCTGCCCGCGGTGCAGGAGAAGCTGCGCACCGCGCTGATCCCGCGCGACCCGGACGACGCGCGCGACGTGATCATGGAGATCAAGGCCGGCACCGGCGGCGAGGAGGCCGCGCTGTTCGCCGGCGACCTGCTGCGCATGTACATGCGGTACGCGGAGAAGCGCGGCTGGACCACCACGGTCCAGAGCGAGAACCGCACCGAGCTCGGCGGCGTCAAGGACGTGCAGGTCGCCATTCGCGCCAAGGGCACGCCCGCCCCGGAGGACGGCGTGTGGGCGAGCCTGAAGTACGAGGGCGGCGTGCACCGCGTGCAGCGCATCCCCGTCACCGAGTCGCAGGGCCGCATCCAGACCTCCGCGGCCGGCGTCATCGTGTTCCCCGAGGCCGACGACGACAACGACGAGATCGAGATCGACCCGAAGGACCTGAAGATCGACATCTTCATGAGCTCCGGCCCCGGCGGCCAGTCCGTGAACACCACGTACTCCGCGGTGCGCATGACGCACATCCCGACCGGCATCGTCGTGAGCATGCAGGACGAGAAGTCGCAGATCCAGAACCGCGCCGCCGCGCTGCGCGTGCTCAAGTCGCGCCTGCTCGCGATGAAGCACGAGCAGGAGGCCGCCGAGGCCGCCGACCTGCGCCACTCGCAGGTGCGCTCGCTCGACCGCTCCGAGCGCATCCGCACCTACAACTTCCCGGAGAACCGCATCGTCGACCATCGCACCAACTACAAGGCCTACAACCTCGACCAGGTGCTCGACGGCGACCTGCAGGCGGTCATCGACTCCGACATCCAGGCCGACGAGGCCGAGCGCCTCGCCCGCCAGAGCTGAGCGCCGCATGGCATCGCGACCGGACGTGGGGTGGCGTGATGGGGGTCGGTGATACCGTGGCCGCGCCTTCGGGCGACCTGCCCGTGCGTGGAGTGCCCGCGAACGCCGCCACCGGAGGGTGCCCGGGGTGCGCGGGGCGCCCGGCTGCGGGCGGCGCCGCGATCGCCGTGGACCGTCTGATCCGCGACGCCGCGGCCCGGTTGCGCGACGCCGGCGTCGACACCCCGGAGCACGACGCCAAGCTGCTGCTGGCCGAGGCCTGCGGCGTCGAGCTGCGCGACGTCGATAAGGCCCTGCTGATGCGCGACGACATCGGCCGTCTGGTCCGCGACGGCCGGGTTTCCGGCGGAGATGCCGTGCGCGGGGCCGGCGGCGACGCCGTCGCGCGGCCGTCCGACGACGCTTCGCGCTCTGACGCCGCGGTGTCGGGGGTTGCCGCGGATCCGATTGCCGAGGCGGTCGCCGCGTTCGGGCGCATGGTCGATCGTCGGGCCGTGCGCGAGCCGCTGCAGTACATCGTCGGGCACGCGCCGTTCCGTTATCTCGACCTCGCGGTCGGACCGGGAGTGTTCATCCCGCGTCCGGAAACCGAGACCGTGGTGCAGGCCGGACTCGACTGGCTTGAAGGCCGTCGTTCGGTGGCGGGTGCTTCGTCGGGCGGTGCGACGGGGGATTCGTCGTCGTACGTGTCGTCGGATGGCTCGCGGGGTGCTGCGCCGGGTGGATCGCCGGACGGCTTGAGGGATGGGTCGACCGGGGATGCCACGACCGGGAGCGCGGCTGGGGCGCGAGATGCCTCGGGCGGGAGCGTGTCCGGCGTCTCGTCCCGCAGTCTGACCGGAATCATGTCGGATGAGCCGTCGGTCGATTCGCCGAGCGGCGTGGCTGTGGACGTATCGGACGGTTCCGTTGGTCGTCGGCGTTTCCGTGTGGTGGATCTGTGCGCGGGCAGCGGCGCCGTCGGACTGTCCCTGGCCGGCGAGACGCCGGACTGCGAGGTGTGGGCGGTCGAACTGAGCGAGCGGACCGCCGCCTGGACCAGCCGCAACGCCATGGCCGTGCTCGGTCCGCACGCCGTAACCGTACCCTCCCTGGGCATTGCGGCAGAGGATGGTTCGGATGATGCGGTTGTGCTCGGCTCGGACATGGTGACCGCGTCTGATTTAGGCGTTGCGGTAGAGGACGATTCGGATGTTGCGGCACAGGGCGATTCGGATGCCACCGCCGACCTGGACGCTGCAACCGCATCGGAAGCCGGGCCATCGCTTCCTGCCAATGACACATTGTGCATGGGGTCGGCGGCGGACCGTCCGTATTACCATCTGGTGCTCGGCGACGCGACCGCGCCGGACACGCTCGCCGACCTCGACGGCACCGTCGACCTGGTCGTGACCAATCCGCCGTACGTGCCCGAATCCGAGATCCCCGAACAGCCCGAGGTGCGCGACCACGACCCGTCGCTGGCGTTGTACGGCGGCTCACCGGACGGTCTGCTGATCCCGGAGCGCATCATCGACCGCGCCGCGCGACTGCTGCGGCCCGGCGGCGCGCTGGTCATGGAGCACGACATCAGCCAGGGCGACGCTCTGGTCGCCTACGCGCAGGCCCACGGTTTCGCCGAGGCACACACCGGCGACGACCTGACCGGCCGCCCCCGTTACCTGTTCGCAACCCGCTGACCGGTGGTACGGTACGGTCTGAAGGGCGGTGGTGCGGTTGCGTACCGTGGTACGGTATGGAACCTCATTTCTCGGGTTTGGACGCCACAGTACCGTACCGTGGTACGGTACGGAATCATCATCCTTGGTATTCCGCCATTCTTGGTGGGCTACTGTACCGTACCGCGGTACGGTACAGTGCAGAAGGCGCTTGGGCGGTTGCGTACCGCGGTGCGGTACGATGCGCGGCGGAATCTGCGGGCATGGCATGCATTCGGCAGGGAAGAGATGGAGTTCTCGATCCGCGTGTGGCGTACACGACGACATGCCACTGCGTATCGCCGTGGTGACGGGGTTCTCAATCCGCGTATGGCGCACGTTCGGTTGTCGCATTTGCGTTCTCGCATGTGCCAGAGTTCTTAATCCGCGTATGGCACACGCCTTTCCGCCACCACAACGAATATCAGGTGAGCGAGTTCTTGACCGCGTCCTGCGGTCGGTGACCATGATGCGCTCGGACCGAAACGAATATCAGGTGAGCGAGTTCTCGACTGCATCCTGTGGTCGGTGAGCATGGTGCGTTCGGACCGCAACGGACACCGGATGAGCGAGTCCCCGATCCGCGTACGGTGCCATACATATGGCACCGGTGCCGTGCAGCCATATTCCCCGACCATATTCCCGCACTCCCGCCGCTTCATGCGCATGTGATTGTCGCGGCCGGCACCCGTGCGATTACGCTCGCCGGTATCCAGGCCGCCGCCCTGCATCCGAACGGTTCCCCGCGGCGTCGTGGCGGTGTAGAACCGTGATGGATTTCCCGCGCCCGCGCGACTACCATGGAATCATGAACGGTACACGTCAACGGGGGAGTGGCCAAAGATTCGTGCGGGGGCTGCTTGTGGGGGCAGTCGGGCTGGCATCCGTCCTGGTGAGCGTCTGGCGCTGGGCGGCCAACGGCATGGCGGTGCCCTGGTTCGTGTGGCTGCTGTGCGTGGCGCTCGCGGCCGTGTCGTGCTGCGAGGTGTGGGCGTCGTGGCGCCGCGATTCGCCGGCGAAGACGCGTGCGCTCGTCGCATGCTTCGCGATCGAACTGGCGTGCGTCGTGCTGCTGGCGGTCGCCGTATCGGTCAGATGGCTGTCCGGAATCCCGACGGGCGGTCTGGTGCCGGTGCTCGTCGCCATGCTGGCCGCCGCGGCGTTCCTCATATGTACCATCGCCGATCTGCGTTGGATGCTGCGCTGAGCCGCGGACATTCCCAGCCGGACTCGCCAGGTTCGCCGCCGGAAGTCGGCCGTGATTCTGACCGCCGCCATCCGACCGGCTGAGAATTACCGGCATAGGCTGCCGCGCACCCCGTCGCGCGCCTCCCTACCGCGCGTAGTCCTGCAGCGCCGAGGCGTCGGCCTCGGTGATCTGCCGGATCACCCTCGCCGGGTTGCCGACCGCCACCGAATGCGGCGGGATGTCCCTGGTCACCACCGCGCCCGCGCCGATCACGCACCCCTCACCGATCGTCACCCCGCCGAGCACGGTCACGTTGCCGCCGAACCAGCAGTTGGAGCCGATGACGATCGACCGGCCGTACTCGTAGTCGTAGTACGACCCATCCGGGGCGCGGCGCACGTTGCGGTCCTGCCAGCGCATCGGGTGCATCGGCGGCAGCAGCGAGACGTTCGGCCCGAACAGCACGTCGTCGCCGATCGTCACCGGCGCGCAGTCGAGCACGGTGAAGTTGAAGTTCATGAACACGCGGTCGCCCACGGTGGTGTGCACGCCGTAGTCGAAGAAGATTGGCCCCATCACGTCGAGGTTCTCGCCGTGGCCGGGCAGCAGCTCGTCGAGCACGGCCGCGCGGGCCTCGTGGTCGCCCCGGGGCAGCGCGTTGTAGCGGGTGCACAGGTCGCCGGCGCGCTCTCGCATCGCCGTCAGCTGCGGGTCGGCCGGGTTGTACAGTTTGCCGTCCAGCATCTCCTCGCGTTCGCTGCGCCGCGGCGTGCGCAGCTCCACCGGCGGCAGCTCCGCCGGCAGGTCCCCGCTGCGGGCGGCGGCCGGTTCGTTCGCTGCGGTCGGTGTGATCGCGTCGGTCGGCTCGTTCACAATGATCGGTTCGTTGGCGTCGGTCATGGCGTCCCCTTCGTATGCGTGGCCCGGCGTGGCTTCCGGCGGCCGGCGCCGTCGGTACCGACCATCATCCCCGAAGCCCTACCCGGGGACACGCCGGACGCCGGGCGCCCGCCTCCCCGCGCCGCGTCCGGCGGCATCGCCCTGCGTCAAAGCGGCCCCGGCGCGATGATGCACAATAGTAAGGTTGTGTAAGGCATGGAAACGGGAGGTGCCGATGAGCGTGATTCGAACAATCGATGACGATGTCGTCGCACAGGCGGCGGCGATCATCCGCGACGGCGGTCTGGTCGTGGTGCCGACCGACACGGTCTACGGCGTGGCCTGCGATCCGACGAGCCCCGAGGCCATCGACCGCGTCTACGCCATCAAGGGCCGTCCGCGGTACAAGGCGCTGCAGGTGCTGCTCTCGTCGGTGGACGAGCTCGACGCGCTCGGCCTGGACCTGCCCGTCCCGCTGAACCGGCTGGCGGCCACGTTCCTGCCGGGCGCGTTCTCGCCGATCGCCGTGGCCCGCGAGGACTGCCGGCTGCGCACGGTGCGCGAGACGCCGTCCGGCGCGCGCACGCAGGGCATCCGCATCCCCAACTCCGTGCTGACGCTGCGCATCCTGCGCGCGACCGGCCCCGTCGCCGCGTCGAGCGCCAACCGTTCCGGCGGCGAGAGCGCGCAGACGGTCGAGGAGTGCGTCGAGGCGTTCGGCGACGAGGTCGACCTGTACCTGGACGGCGGCCCGACGCAGGGGCATGTGTCCAGCACCGTCGTCGCGGCGAACCCGCTGGCCCGCGACGGCATCGAGATCCTGCGCGAGGGCGTGATCCCCGAGTCGACGGTCCGCCGCGCGCTGCACCTGAACGGGGGGAGCCTGGGCGCATGAGGGTCTACCTGTTCATCGCCGCGATCGCAGGCGGCGCCACCTGGCTCGTCACCCCGCTGATCCGCCACCTCGCCATCAAGATCGGCGCGGTGGGCCGGGTGCGCGCCCGCGACGTGCACACGGTGCCGACCCCGCGCATGGGCGGGCTGGGCATGCTGTTCGGCTTCGCCGTCGCGATGATGTTCGCGTACCGCATCCCCTTCGTCGGCGGCCTGTTCCAGGGCAGCAGCCAGATGTGGGTGGTGCTCGCCGGCGCGGTCATGATCTGCCTGCTGGGCATGGCGGACGACCTGTGGGACCTCGACTGGATGCTCAAGCTCGCCGGCCAGCTGCTGATCTCGGTGTTCGTGGCGTGGGGCGGGCTGCAGATCATTTCGCTGCCGCTGGGCTCGCTGGTGACGGCCTCGCCGAGCATCTCGATCACGATCACGGCGGTGCTGATCGTCGCCTCGATCAACGCGGTGAACTTCGTGGACGGCCTGGACGGCCTGGCGTCGGGCATCGTGGCGATCGGCGGCATCGCGTTCGCGATCTACTCGTACATCATCGCGCGCTCCTCGCCCTCGTACGCGTCGACGGCCACGCTGATCGACGTGATGCTGGTCGGCATCTGCGTCGGCTTCATCCTGCACAACTGGCACCCCGCGAAGCTGTTCATGGGCGATTCGGGGTCGATGCTGCTGGGCTACCTGATCACCTGCGCGTCGATCGTGATGACCGGCCGCCTGGATCCGGCGTCGATCCACGCGAGCGTCTACCTGCCGGTGTTCATGCCGATCCTGCTGCCGGTGCTCGTGCTGTTCCTGCCGGTGCTGGACATGTGCATGGCGATCGTGCGGCGCCTGCGCAAGGGGCAGTCGCCGATGCACCCGGACCGCATGCATCTGCACCACCGGATGCTCAAGATCGGTCACACGACGCAGGGCGCGGTGCTGATCCTGTGGGGGTGGGCGGCGCTGATCGCGTTCGGCTCGCTGACCATCCTGTTCTTCGAGGCGAGGTACGTGGCCGTCGGGTTCGTGATCGCGGCGGCGGCGCTGACGGTGGCGACGATGTACCCGTATCTCAGGCGGCGCATCCCCGAGATCCGCGAGGAGAACGCGGCGCTGGAGGCGGCGCGGCACGCGGGGCGGAAGCGGCGCGACGGCGAGGGCGAGTAGGGCGAGCCCGGCATGGCGGCCGGCGCCGCGATCGGCACGGCGGCTCGCACTGGGAATGGCGCGATCGGCTGCGGCCGGCGCCGCGGCCGGCGGCGCGTCGACCGGCATGACGGGGGTGCCGTCGGGTGCGGCGCCCGCCACGACACACAGGGTCCCGCTGGTCAGCACATGCTTTTAGAGTGGGTCTATGGCTTCAAACCTTGATATGAACGCAGAATCCGCATATGCCCCGCTCCCTCCGATCTTCGCGAAGCTCGGCCTCGCCTATGACGATGTGCTGCTGCTGCCCAACGAGACGGACGTCATCCCCTCCGAGGTGGACACCACCACGCATCTGACCCGCGAGATCACGATGAAGGTCCCGGCGATCTCCGCCGCGATGGACACCGTCACCGAATCCGAGATGGCCATCGCCATGGCCCGCAACGGCGGCATCGGCGTGCTGCACCGCAACCTGTCGATCGACGACCAGGCCGCCCAGGTCGACGTCGTCAAGCGCTCCGAGTCCGGCATGATCACCGACCCGCTGACCGTCGGCCCGGACGTCACGCTGGCCGACCTCGACAAGCTGTGCGGCCGCTTCCATATCTCCGGCCTGCCCGTGGTCGACAAGGAGAACCGCCTGGTCGGCATCATCACCAACCGCGACATGCGCTTCATCCCGTCCGACGACTACGACCACCTCAAGGTCAAGGACGTGATGACCCGCGAGAACCTCATCACCGGCCCGGCGAACATCTCCAAGGAGGACGCCCACCGTCTGCTCGCCCAGCACAAGGTCGAGAAGCTGCCGCTGATCGACGACAACGGCAAGCTCGCCGGCCTGATCACCGTCAAGGACTTCGTCAAGACCGAGCAGTACCCGGACGCCACGAAGGACGGCCAGGGCCGTCTGCGCGTGGCCGCCGGCGTCGGCTTCCTCGGCGACGCCTGGCAGCGCGCCTCCGCGCTGATGGAGGCGGGCGTCGACGTGCTCGTCGTCGACACCGCGAACGGCCAGGCGCGTCTGGCCCTCGACATGATCCGCCGCCTGAAGAACGACTCCGCGTTCCGCGACGTGCAGATCATCGGCGGCAACGTCGCGACCCGCGAGGGCGCGCAGGCCATGATCGACGCCGGCGCGGACGCCGTCAAGGTCGGCATCGGCCCGGGCTCGATCTGCACCACCCGCGTGGTCGCCGGCGTCGGCGTGCCGCAGCTGACCGCCGTGTACGAGGCCGCCCTGGCCTGCCGCGCGGCCGGCGTGCCCTGCATCGCCGACGGCGGCATCCACTACTCGGGCGACATCGCCAAGGCCCTGGTCGCGGGCGCCAGCTCCGTCATGCTCGGCGGCACGCTGGCCGGCTGCGAGGAGGCCCCGGGCGAGAAGGTCCTGCTGCACGGCAAGCAGTACAAGCTCTACCGCGGCATGGGCTCGCTGGGCGCGATGGCCCCGCGCGGCAAGAAGAGCTACTCGAAGGACCGCTACTTCCAGGCCGACGTGACCAGCAGCGACAAGGTCATCCCGGAGGGCGTCGAGGGCGAGGTGCCGTACCGCGGCCCGCTCAACGCCGTGCTCTACCAGATGATCGGCGGCCTGCACCAGTCGATGTTCTACATCGGCGCCCACAACATCAAGGAGATGAGCGAGAAGGGCCGCTTCATCCGCATCACCGACGCCGGCCTGCGCGAGTCGCACCCGCACGACATCGTGATGACCACCGAGGCTCCGAACTACACCGGCTTCCACAACAACTGATTGCAGCGGCGAAGCAACTGATTGCAGCGCCGACGTGGATAGCTGAGAGGCAGGCGACTGGGCGCGGCGCCGACCGTCGATCATCGATCGCGGGCATCGATCGTCCGCGCGTCGCCAGCCGATCGTAGCCGCGTCACCGGCCCGCACCCGAACACGGTGCGGGCCGGTCGCGTATCCGGCGGCGGGCGGGCCGGTCGCGCACCGGGCGGTCGCGTACCTGGTGGTCGCGTACCTGGTGGTGCGTGACCGGCGGCGTGTGGTCGGTGGCGTGTGGCCGAGTGCGCATTGGATTGCGTGACCGACGGCGTGTGCCCGGCGGCGGGTGACCGGTCGCGTATCCGGCGGACCGTCGTGAGTCGTTGCGCGGTGCTGTGTTATCGGCTGCGCGTTAGCAGCCGATAACACAGCACCGGACACAGCACCGGGCAACGTGTTGTTTTGCACGGTCGTTTCGTCTGGTTGTTTCGTCCGGCGGCAGGTGGCGAAACGTCGGTCCGGACTGCCGGCGCGGCGTCCCCGCCGACATGCCGCGCGCGGGTCGGCAGCACGCCGTCGGCCATCGCGCGCGCTATACTGAACTGTTCCGCGTACGGCGGGCGGCCGCGCGCGGCGCGCACGGCATACGCACAGGCAAGGAAACGAGGCATACGATGGTGGATGCGCACGACAACGAGACCTACACCGCGCAGGGGTCGCGGCTGATCTGGATCGACTGCGAGATGACGGGGCTGGACGTGTTCCACGACGAGCTGGTGGAGATCTCCGTGGTGCCCACGGACTTCGCGCTCAACGTGCTCGACGAGGGCGTCGACTACGTCATCAGGCCCAGCCAGGCCGCCGTCGACCACATGGACGACTTCGTGCGCGCCATGCACACCCGCTCCGGCCTGATCAAGGAGTGGGAGACCGGCCTGCCGGTCGCCGAGGCCGAGTCCAAGGTCATCGACTACGTCAGGCGCTTCACCCCCAAGGGCGTGCGCCCGCTGCTCGCCGGCAACTCCGTGGGCTCCGACAAGAAGTTCCTCGACCGCTACATGCCCGGCCTGATGCAGCACCTGCACTACCGGGTCGTCGACGTGAGCACCATCAAGGAGCTGTCGCGGCGCTGGTACCCGGCCGTCTACGAGCGCAAGCCCGCCAAGCACGGCGGCCACCGCGCGCTCGCCGACATCATCGAGTCGATCGACGAGTTGCGCTACTACCGCGACACCCTCTTCGTGCCGGCCCCCGGCCCCGACGCCAAGGCCGCCGCGCAGGCCGCGGCGCGCGTCGAGGAGACGAGCCTGCTGCGCACCTACGAGAAGAACGGCAACCCGCTGGGGGAGTAGCCCCGAGCCGCATCGGGGGATCGGGGGCGACCCCGGGGAGGAGGACGGCATGCTGCAGTCCGAGGCGCTGGCGATTCTCGACGCCGGGGCGAACGTGTTCCTCACGGGCGCGCCGGGCGCCGGCAAGACGTACGTGCTCAACCGGTTCATCCGCGACGCCCGGGCGCGCGGCGCGAGCGTCGCCGTCACCGCGTCCACCGGCATCGCCTCCACGCACATCAACGGCCAGACCATCCACTCGTGGAGCGGCATCGGCGTGGCCACCGCGCTGACCGACAACCTGCTCAAGCTCATCCGCACCCGGCGCCGGCGCAGGATCCAGTCCACCGACGTTCTGATCATCGACGAGGTCTCGATGATGCACGCCTGGCTGTTCGACATGGTCGACCAGGTGTGCCGGGCCGTGCGCCACGACCCGCGCCCGTTCGGCGGCCTGCAGGTCGTGCTCTCGGGCGACTTCTTCCAGCTGCCGCCGGTCAGTGTCTCCGGGCGCAACAACGACGTCATCGCCCCGAGCCCCGAGTTCGTCGCCTCGCGCGAGCGTTACGCGAAGGCCGGGCGCAACCCCGAGGGCTTCGTCACCGAATCGCTGGTGTGGGACGAGCTGAACCCCGTCGTGTGCTACCTGACCGAGCAGCACCGTCAGGACGACGGGCGGCTGCTCACCGTGCTCACCGACATCCGCGACGGCGCCGTCGACGACGGGGACCGGACCGTGCTCGCCTCGCGCCTGGGCGCGGCGCCCGGGCCGGGCGAGGTCGCGGTCCACCTGTTCCCGGTCAACCGCCAGGCCGACGGGCTCAACGACATGCGGCTCGCGCGGATCGCCGACGACGAGCACGAGTTCTACGCGGAGACCGCCGGCCAGGTGAACCTGGTGGACCGGCTGAAGAAGAACATGCTCGCCCCCGAGCACCTGGTGCTCAAGACCGGCGCGGCCGTGATGGCGCTGCGCAACGACGCCGACCACCAGTACGTCAACGGCTCGATCGGCACGGTGCGCGGGTTCGCGCCCGAATCCAAGGGCGGCTGGCCGATCGTCGAGTTCGAGAACGGCAACATCGTCACGATGCGGCAGGCGTCGTGGGAGATGACGGACGGCGAGACCGTGCTCGCCAGCGTCAAGCAGGTGCCGCTGCGCTGCGCGTGGGCGATCACGATCCACAAGTCCCAGGGCATGACGCTGGACCGGGCCGTGATGGACCTGCGCCGCACCTTCGCGCCCGGCATGGGCTATGTGGCGCTGTCGCGCGTGGAGAGCCTCGACGGGCTGTACCTCGAGGGTATCAACAACCGGGCGTTCCTCGTCTCGCCCGACGCGGTGACGCTCGATGGCCGGCTGCGCGCGGACTCCCGGGCCGCGGCCGAGCGTCTCGGCGCGGACGGCGCCGACGCGTTCGTCCCGCACGCCGGCGAGCCCGAGGAACCCGAGTTCGAGCAGGCCGAACTGTTCTGACCGTCGCGGGCGGGCGGTTGACGGCGTGTGACGATGGCCGTTCGCGGCCACCCGAAGTAGGATGAACAGTACCGAGGCAGGCTGCGGACGGCGACGATGGCGCCCGTGCCTGCGGCGCCGGCGCCGGCGCCCACGGCGCTCGCGGCGTGCGGGGCCGTGCCGCATCGGACGCCGCATAGGAAGGGAGGTTGCGCCATGAAGCGCTTTCACTATGTGTATTCGGTCATCGGGCTGCTGGTGCTGTTCATCGCGTTCCTGATGTATCAGATGCCGTCCATTCCGGCGTGGGGCACGGTCAAGCTCACCGACGTGATGATGATCGTCGGCGGGCTGCTGTTCATCGTGCCCATCTACGTGGACTCGCTGCGCCGCAAGGGCAACGACGGCGCGCCCAACCGCTGGGTCTGGGCCACGCTGCCGCTGGTCGGCATGGCGGTGGTGTGCGTGGGCATCCTGATTCCGAACAGCATCGGGTTCCTCGCGCTGTTCCCGCTGGCCGACGTGTTCTATCTCGTCGGCTGCCTGCTGATCCTGCCGGTGTTCGTCTATCCGCCGTTCGATCTCAACCGCGAGGAGCTCGAGGAGGAGATCGAGGAGATGGAGGAGCGCATGGGGGCGTAAGGCGCGCCCCTGATGGACCGCGATCCGGTGCGTCGGCCGGCATGTCCGCCTTGCTTGGCCTTATGCGTGGCGGATGCGGACTCGCCGGTCCACGCCGCCGCACAACGTCGGGCCGTTCGACCGCAGCAAGGCGGCGGATCAGACGTCTCGCCGACCGTATCGTCATCTCCGTCGCAGGCACCCGGCCACCCGTAGGTGGCGGATTCGGTCATCGCCGCCCGCGTCGCCGCCGTGGCGGGCGGTATCCGGCCTAGGTGTGGCGGATTCGGGGCATTGCAGACATCCAACTGCGTTAGGTGAGGCATCGATCCGGCGAGACCCCGGGTATCGGCCGCGGAATACCGCCGTCGATACCCGGGGTCTTCGCGACGGAGTGCCTCACGTAGTGGAGATGGGTGTCTGCGATGCCCCGAATCCGCTGCACATAATGCAGAAGCCCTATCTGCGCGGTGCCGTCGCCAGCAGCGCGCTGACGCGCTGCGGCGAAATGCCGATGATGCTGGCGACGTCGCGCACGGTCAGCCCCTCGCCGCGCAACGCGGCTATGGCGTTGCGCGTCATGGTCGAGGCGGCGTCCTGCAGTCGCAGCGCGCGTTGCCGCGTCGCGAGCAGTTCGTCGATCATCGCTTGGTCATGCGCGGAGAGCCTGGGCGAGACGGCGATTGCGCCGACGTTGCGCCCCATGGCGGTTGCGGCGTCGCGAACCATGGTGTCGACCTGGTCGAGGCGGCGCACCTGGGTGAACAGCCCGGGCATTTCCGGCACCTCGATGGCCCACCAGTCCCCGCTGCGTTCCGCGATGGCGGTGACGTCGATCGTATTCATCACAGGTTCCCTTCGATCTAACGGATGATGTGCCGTGCGGTGACTTCGTTGATTTCCGAATGTCGTGGCACGGAGGTCTGCGCGGAGCCGATGGTGACGACGGTGTGGCTGCCGCCCTCCCTGATGTGGATCGGCATGTGGCGCGACTTGGCGATGTCGCGTAGTCGGCGTAGGAGTTGCTTGCGTTTCACCAATGTAGTCCTTGCCTGTTGACTTATCAAGTCAATGAATATTGACTTGATAAGGTCCGGTGTGGCCGAACCGGTCGCCTGTCCTCCTGCGCCTCGCCGCCAAACGACAGTGAGTCACCACACTGGCGGATTGCGCGCCGCGCTTCGCGTGGCTGCGGGGAATTGTGGATAACCGCTTGTCCCATCGCGCGAATACCTTGGGACGCATGAGTTCCAAAGCACTTCGTATGTCCACGCTGTTCCTGCGCACCCTGCGCGAGGACCCCGCCGATGCCGACGTCGATTCGGCCAAACTGCTGCAGCGCGCCGGGTTCGTGCGCAAGGCGGCTCCGGGCATCTGGACGTGGCTGCCCCTGGGCCTGCGCGTCCTGAACAAGATCGAGAACGTCGTCCGCGAGGAGATGGACGGCATCGGCGCGCAGGAGGTGCACTTCCCTGCGCTGCTGCCGCGTGAGCCGTACGAGGCCACCCACCGCTGGGAGGAGTACGGCGAGAACCTGTTCCGCCTCAAGGACCGCCACCGGGCCGACTACCTGCTGGCCCCGACCCACGAGGAGATGTTCACGCTGCTGGTCAAGGACCTGTACTCCTCGTACAAGGACCTGCCGGTCACGCTCTACCAGATCCAGACCAAGTACCGCGACGAGTTCCGCCCGCGCGCCGGCCTGATCCGCGGCCGCGAGTTCGTGATGAAGGACGCCTACTCGTTCACGATCGACGAGGAGGGCATGAAGCAGGCGTACCAGGACGAGCGCGGCGCCTACGAGCGCGTGTTCACCCGTCTGGACCTCAAGTACGTGCCCGTGTTCGCGATGTCCGGCCCGATGGGCGGCTCCGCGTCCGAGGAGTTCCTGGCCCCGATGCCGATCGGCGAGGACACCTTCGCGCTCGCCCCCTCCGGCAAGGCGTGGAACGTCGAGGCGCTGACCACCCCCGAGGTGCCCGCCGTCGACTGCTCCGCCACCCCGGCCATGCAGAAGCGCGACACCCCGGACTCCAAGACCATCGACGCGCTGGTCGAGACCGCCAACCGGCTGTACCCGCGCGAGGACGGCCGCGCATGGACCGCCGCCGACGCGCTGAAGACGGTCGCCGTGACCGTGCTGCACGCCGAGGACGAGGACCATGACAAGCCGTGGCGCGAGGTGATCGCCGTGGCCGTGCCGGGCGACCGCCAGGTGGACATGAAGCGCCTCGAGGCGCAGTTCGCCCCCTCGGAGCTCGAGGAGTCGACCGAGGACGACCTCAAGGCGCATCCCGAGATGGTCGCCGGCTACATGGGCCCGATGGTGTTCGGCAAGCAGGGCGAGGCCGCCGGCGTGGCCGACCCGGTGCGGTTCTTCGTCGACGCGCACGTCGCGCAGGGCTCCGAGTGGATCATCGGCGGCGACGAGCCGGGCAAGCACGCCTTCCACGCCGTGTACGGCCGCGACTTCGAGGCCGACGGCACGGTCGAGGCGGTGGAGGTGCGCCACGGCGACATGAGCCCCGACGGCTCCGGCCCGCTGAGCTTCGAGCGCGGCGTCGAGATCGGCCAGGTGTTCCAGCTGGGCCTGAAGTACTCGAAGGCCCTCGACCTCAAGGTGCTCGACCAGAACGGCAAGACCGTGCCGGTGTGGATGGGCTGCTACGGCATCGGCGTGAGCCGTGTGCTCGCCTGCATCGCGGAGACCCACCACGACGAGAAGGGCCTGGTCTGGCCGGCGGTCGTCGCCCCCGCGCAGGTGCATGTCATGGCCACCGGCAAGGACGCGGCCGCGTTCGACGCCGCCGAGAAGCTGGTCGCCGAGCTCGAGGAGCGCGGCATCGAGGTGCTGTACGACGACCGCCGGAAGGTCTCGCCGGGCGTCAAGTTCAAGGACGCCGAGCTGATCGGCGTGCCGCTGATCGCCGTGGCCGGCCGCGACACCGTGAACAACGGCACGATCGAGATCCGCGGCCGCGCCGCCGGCGATTCGGTGGCCGTGCCGGCCGCCGACGCCGCGCAGACGCTCGCCGATCGTCTCGCCGAGCTGCTGTAGATCGACGGACGCCGGGGCAGTCCCGGCGTGTGAACGAACGGACCGCCGGTCCGCTGGCCTGTGCGCCGGCGGCCGGCGGTTTTGCATGGTGCGGCGGTTGCGCATGACGCGGCGGTTTTGCATGGTGCAGCGGTTGCGCATGACGCGACGGTTTCGCGCGGCGGGGTGGTTCGCGCGGCGGGGTGGTTCGTATGGCGGGGCGGTTTCGCGCGGCGTGGGCGCATCCGCCGAGGGGGGCAACGCCGCATGGCGTGGCGCATATGCCCGGCGCGAGGGGCGCCGCATGGCGGCGGATGCGCGCCGGGCGCGGTCGGCGGCTCGTCCGCGGGATGTCCGGGTTATCCACAACACGCCGAAAAACGTTTCTCTGCGTCCACAACGCCGCCGCCGGTGGCATGGGGCGCCTCGGCCGCGCGATAGTGGTGTCACCGGCGGACGCGGCACGGATGCGCTGGAACGCAGCATCCTCTCCAACCTCGCTCCACCTAAGGCGCCACGCATGCGCGCCGCGTCCTCCGGCCTTTCGCAGGCGCGTTCGATCAAGGGGGACATCATGGCGCAGCAGGGTATGGTCACGATCACCGGGTACGCGGGCAACAACCCGGTCGAGTTCGGCAGGCAGGGCGGCCCGGCCGCCTGCACGTTCCGGCTCGGGTGCACGCGGGGGTACTACGACGCCAACCGCGTGTGGCATAACCATCCGACGACGTGGATCACGGTCAAGGCGTTCCGGCGCCTGGCCGAGCATGTGGGGCTGTCGATCCGCAAGGGCGACGCGGTCATCGTCGTAGGGCTGCTCAACACCGAGACGTGGACGCAGCAGGGCGAGGAGCGCAGCCGCATCGTCATCGACGCGACCAGCGTCGGCCCCGACCTCAACGGCGGCGTCGCCACGCTGCGCAAACTGCAGAAGCCGGCGGGCGACGTTCGTTCCGCAACGGGCGCGGGCCCGGACCCGTTCGCCGCCGACGGGCCCGTCGGGCGGCTGTCCGATGCGTTCGGTGACTCGGGCGGTCCGCCGGCGGGGCCGGTCGAGGTGATCGGTGCGGTTGGAGGGGCCGTCGGCCGATCGGGCGTCGACGATGGATCGGGTGGTTCGGCGGGGCGGCCGGATGGCGGGATCGGTGATGTGGCCGGATTCGCGGCGCGGCCGGTCGGCGTGAGCGGCGGCGCGGAACCGGACGATGGTTCCGCGCAGGGCGGCATTGGTGCCGGCGAGGGATTCGGCATGGGAGACGTTGGCGTCGGCGGCATCGCAGTGGGCGGCGGCGTCGCATCGAGCGTCGCTGGTGGATCGGGTGGCACGGGCGGATCGGGCGCCGCGGCCGGACTGGGCAGCGCGGCTGGACTGGGCGGTGCGGCCGGACTGGGCGGTGCAAATGAATCGGATGTCGCTGACGGACCGGGCGGTGCAGGCGGACCGGGCGGTGCAGGCGGACCGGGCGTCGCGGCCGGGCTGGGCGGTGCCGACGGGGCCGCAACGCAACGGGCCGGCGAACCCGCCCGGGGCGATGACCCGGATGAGTTCGCCGGCCCGGAGTTCTAGGCCTGGCGGGGCGTCACCAGATGCGCACGCGCTGGTCGGGGTCGAGCCACAGCGGGTCGCCCGGCCGCACGTCGAAGGCGCTCGAGAACAGGTCGACGTTGCGCACGATGCCGTTGGTGCGGAACTCGGCGGGGGAGTGCGGGTCGATCTGCAGGTACTGCTCGGTCAGCTCGTCGCGCTGCTTGGTGCGCCAGATCGAGGCGTAGCTCAGGAAGAAGCGCTGCAGGCCGGTGAAGCCGTCCATCTCCGGGGCGTCCTGCAGCGAGGCGGCGATGGCCTGGGCCGAGCCGTCGGTCTCGCGGCCGGCCGCCTTGTCGAGGGCGAAGGCGTAGGCCTTGAGCGCGATGTTCACGCCGCCGAGGTCGCCGATGTTCTCGCCGATGGTCAGCGCGCCGTTGACGTGCGGGGCCTTGTCGGGCTCGTCGGCGTACTTGTCCTGCAGCTGGGAGGGCACGAACGCGTTGTACTGCTCGATCAGCGCCTTGGTGCGCGCCTCGAAGTTCGCGCGGTCCTCGTCCGTCCACCAGTTGTTGAGCTTGCCGTCGCCGTCGAACTGGCTGCCCTGGTCGTCGAAGCCGTGGCCGATCTCGTGGCCGATCACCGCGCCGATGCCGCCGTAGTTGGCGGCGTCCTCGGCCTCGGGGTTGAAGAACGGCGGCTGCAGGATCGCGGCGGGGAAGACGATGACGTTCATCGTCGGCTCGTAGTAGGCGTTGACCGTCTGCGGGTTCATCAGCCATTCCTCGCGGTCGACCGGCTTGCCGGCCTTGGCCAGCTGGTAGCCCGTCTCGTACAGGTTGGCCGCGCGCATGTTCTCGACCAGCCCGGCGTCGGCGCGCACGTCGAGCGCCGCGTAGTCGCGCCAGTGGTTCGTGTAGCCGATCATCGGCTTGAACTTGGAGAGCTTCTCCAGCGCCTTGGCCTTGGTCCGCTCGCCCAGCCAGTCGCTGTTGGAGATCGAGACGCGGTACGCGTCGATCAGGTTGGCGACCAGCTCCTCCATGCGGCGCTTCGAGCTTTCGGGGAAGTGCCGGCGCACGTACTCGCGGCCGACGTCCTCGCCGCTGATGCCGTTGACCAGCGAGACGGCGCGCTTCCAGCGGTCGCGCTGCTTCTTGGCGCCCGACAGGGTCCTGCCGTAGAACTCGAAGTTGGCCTCGTCGAAGTCGTGGCCGAGCATGCCGGCCCAGCCGCTGATCACGTGGACGCGGGCCCACAGCTTCAGGTCGTCGAGCTCGGCGTCGTCCCACAGGGCGTCCAGGCCGGTGAAGAAGCTCGGCTCGCACACGTTCACGCGGGCGAGGGCGTCGGACAGGCGCACCGGCTGGGCCGCGGCCGCCGGGGTCGCGTCGTAGGCGGCCTGCCAGGCCTCGGCCCAGGCGCGCACGTCGAAGCGGGCGAGCATGCCGCACAGCTCGTCGAAGGAGGTCATGTTGTAGGTCTTCTGCGGGTCGCGCACGGCCACGTTGTCCCAGTGGTTCGCGGCGATGCGGGTCTCGACCCCGAGGAACCGGCGGGCCATGGCGTCGGCGTCGTCGTGGTGCTCGGCGTAGCCGGCCAGGCGCAGCAGCCTGGAGACCATCGCCACGTAGGCCTCGCGGATCGGCTCGTAGCGGTCCTCACGGTAGTAGGCCTCGTCGGGCAGGCCCAGGCCGCCCTGGCCCAGGTGCACGATGTTGTTGTCCGGGTCGCCGGGGTCGCCGAACACCTCGCAGGCGAACAGGTCGGGGCCGCCGGCGGGGTTGAGCGCGCCGAGCGCGCGCGTCAGCGCGGCCTTGTCGGCGGCGCCGTCGATCGCGGCGAGGTCGCCGCGGATGGGGTCCATGCCGGCGGCCTCGATGGCGTCGGTGTCGAGGAAGGAGCGGTAGATCGCCTGGGACTTGGCGGCCGGGCAGTCCTCGTCCTCGAGGATGTCGCGGACCTGGCGCTCGGCGTCCTCGGCGAGCTTGTCGAACGAGCCGTAGCGCGAGCGGTCGTCGGGCAGGCGGTAGGTGTCGATCCACGGCCCGTTGACGTAGCGGAACAGGTCGTGGGACGGTTTGATGACGGAGGAGAACGATGCCGGATCGATGCCGGACTTCAGTGCTGTGGTCATGGCTCCACCCTAACGGCGCAAGATGACATTTCCGCGTCGGTCCGCCCCGACACACCCGCTTCGCCCACGGGCGTAAAAATTAGGCAACGTGCCTAAAATGGTGGATGTGCGCGGGACTCCGCGCACCGATATCTCACGAAGGAGCAATCATGACGGATCCGAACACCAACGGCCAGGATCCGTACGGGCAGAACCCGTACGGCCAGCGTCCCGAGGGGCAGCCGCAGTACGGGGCGTACGGCCCCTACGCCGGGAATCCGCAATCCGATCCGCAGCCCGGCCAGCGGCCCGGCGGCGACCCGTACGGCGCGAACGCCGGCGGCCAGAACGGACCGCAGGGCGGCGGCCAGTATTACGCGTACACCCAATACACCCGGTACACGGCGCCGGGCGCGCCCGGCGGCCAGCCGGACCCCAGGCACCCGTACGACCCGTTCAAGCTGTTCGAGGAGATGTTGCCGCAGCCGGCGAAGAAGGCCATCCGCGGCCTGTACGGCATCATCGGCGTGGTCGCGGTGGTCCTCGGCCTGGCGCTGCTGTTCTGGCCCGGCCGCACGCTGGCGGTCGCGGCGGTGCTGCTCGGCGTCTACTTCGTGGTCTCGGGCGTCATCCGCGTCGTCTCCGCGATCGTCGAGGTCGGCCTGCCCGCGGGCTGGCGCGTCCTGGACGTGTTCGTCGGCATCCTGCTGGCGATCGGCGGCGTGGCCGTCGTGAAGAACGCCTCGCTGTCCGGCACCACGCTGCTGGTCATGGTCACGATGGTCGTCGGCATCGGCTGGATCATGGAGGGCGTCATGGCGCTGCTGGAGTCCTGGAAGCTGCCGAAGTCCGGCTGGGCCATCGCCTACGCGGTCATCTCGGTCATCGCGGGCCTCATCGTGCTGTTCTCCCCGCTCAGCTCGGCGTTCTGGCTGATGGTGGTCGCCGGCGTCGCCCTGATCGTGATGGGCGTCTCCGCGGTCGTGCGCGCATTCACCTTCGGCCGCGGCTCCGGCGCGAAGTGACGTGACCGGCGGGCGGCCGCCGACGAAGGCCGCGGCCCCGGTGCGCGGCGCGGGCGGGAGACCGGCCGTCGGCCGGTCTCCCGCCCGCGCGATCCTTCGCCCCAATGTTTGGCGCAGGAAGTAGGGTAGAAGCCATGATCGAACTGAAAACCCCATCGGAAATCGAAGCAATGAAGCCGGCCGGCCGCTTCGTCGCCGGCATCCTGTCCGACCTCAGGGCGCAGACCAAGGTCGGCACCAACCTGCTGGAGATCGACGATTTCGTGCGTCGCCGCATCGAGAGCCGCAAGGGGGCGGAATCCTGCTACGTGGACTACGCGCCCGACTTCGGCACCGGTCCGTTCGCGCACTACATCTGCACCTCGGTCAACGACGCGGTGCTGCACGGCGTGCCGTTCGATTACGCGCTCAAGGACGGCGACCTGCTCAGCCTCGATCTGGCGATCAGCGTGGACGGCTGGGTCGCCGACTCGGCGATCAGCTTCGTCGTGGGCGAGCACCAGGACCCCGAGGACCTGCGGCTGATCCGTTGCACCGAGGAGGCGCTCGCCGCCGCCATCGACGCGGCGCAGTCCGGCAACCGCCTGGGCGACGTCTCCGGCGCGGTCGGCGACGTGGCCCGCTCCTACGGCTATCCGATCAACCTGGAGTTCGGCGGGCACGGCGTCGGCCACATCATGCACGGCGACCCGCATGTGCCCAACGACGGCAAGGCCCACCACGGCTACAAGCTGCGCCCGGGCCTGGTCATCGCCATCGAGCCGTGGTTCCTCAAGAGCACCGACGAGATCTACCAGGACCCCAAGGACGGCTGGACGCTCAGGTCCTCCGACGGCTCGCGCGGCGCCCACAGCGAGCACACCATCGCCATCACCGACAACGGTCCGGTCATCCTGACCGCCCGCGACGAGTAAGGCCACCTATCAAGACGTCGCAAGCCGGGGCGCGCCCGGGTCTGTTACCATGGGCGCACTCCGGCTTTCGCATATCGAGCACGACCCCGGACGGGCGGGCATCGGCTGGCGGGGCCGGAACGGACCCGGCGTACAGGGACAGGCGCGCGGCGGCCGGGGCCGCGACCCGATGGACGAGAGCGGGTGGGAACGCGACGGGCGGCTGCGACCCGTCGGATGCGACGGACGATCACGGAAAGGCGAGCACATGGCAACAGCACAGCTTGAGGTGGATGCGAACAGGTTCACGCTGCCGGTCGTGAAGGCCACGGCCGGCCCCGACGGCATCGTGGTCTCGAAACTGCGCAACGACGGCTGGGTGACGCTCGACCCGGGGTTCCTGACCACCGCGCAGTGCGAGTCGAGGATCACGTTCATCGACGGCAACAACTCGATCCTGCGTTACCGCGGCTACCCGATCGAGCAGCTGTGCGAGAGCTCCGACTTCCTGGAGGTCGCGTGGCTGCTGGAGAAGGGCGAGCTGCCGAGCCGCGCGGAGTACGACCGCTTCTGCGCCAAGATCAACCACCGCACGATGGTCGGCGAGGACTTCCGCACCTTCATGGGATCGTTCCCGCGCTCGGCGCACCCGATGAGCGTGCTCGCCTCCGCGATCAACGCGCTGGCGACGTTCCACCCCGAGACCTGCGACATCGCCGACCCCGAGCAGCTCGGCGAGGCGGCCGTCAACATCATGGCCAAGGCCCGCACGATCGTCAGCTACATCTTCCGGCGCCGCCACGACGAGCCGATGCTGTACCCCGACTACGCGCGCGGCTACGTCGACGACTTCCTGCGCATGTGCTTCGCCGTGCCGTACGAGCCGTTCGAGTCCGACCCGCTGTACGTGCACGCGCTCGGCCGCCTGCTCATCATCCACGCCGACCACGAGCAGAACTGCTCGACGTCGGTGGTGCGCATCGCCGGCTCCGCGCACGCGAACCTGTACTCCGCCGTGGCAGCCGGCATCAACGCGCTGTCCGGGCCGCTGCACGGCGGCGCGAACGAGGCGGTGCTGCGCCAGCTGGAGGCGATCCGCGACTCGGGCAAGACGGTCCGCGAGTTCGTGGAGTGGAGCAAGCAGAGCGGGCACCGCATCTCCGGTCTGGGGCACCGCGTGTACAAGTCGTACGACCCGCGCGCGGCCATCGCCCGCGAGTATCTGGAGAAGATCATGGCGCGCGAGGACACGCTGGACCTGCCGGCGGGCGAGCGCGCGCTGTTCGACGTGGCCACCGAGCTGGAGGAGATCGCGCTGAGCGACGAGTATTTCGTCTCGCGCCACCTGTACCCGAACGTCGACTTCTACACCGGGCTGATCTACCGGGCGATCGGCTTCGACCCGGCCATGTTCACCACGCTGTTCGCGCTCGGGCGCATCCCCGGGTGGATCGCCCAGTACCGCGAGATGCTCGCCGACCCGAACACGAAGATCGGCCGGCCGCGCCAGGTGTACACCGGCGAGGCGCAGCGCGACTATGTGCCGATGGGCGAGCGCTGATGGCCGGGGCGTCGGAGGCCGGCGGGAGGCCCCGCGCCCGGGTACACAAAAGAGGCATGCCCGGCGTCGCGCGCCCGCCGCGCGGCGTCTACCATGGCCGGTACCGAGGCGACGGGGCCTCGGCATCGCATCGGGAAGGGGCCGGTTATGGTGGCGGGATCGAAGGGCGATGTTCGGCGCGGGCATCTGGCGCGTCTATGGTGCGGGACGGTCTGCGCGGTCGTGCTGGTGCTGTCCGGGTGCGCTTCATCGGTTGATCCGTCCGATGAGGCGGCCAACGCACCGTCTGAGGCCACGGGGCAGCCGTCGAAGGCTAACCGATTGGCCGACTCGCTGCAGGCGTACATCGACCAAACCTTGGAACGTGAAGAAAAGGGGGCTGCGCAAGGAGACCCCTTTGCTTCGTCACCGGAGGCATTGGAGATGTTGCGTCAGGCCCAAGCTGAAGGGGCAGTATCGTTGACGAACTACGAGCGCGCATGGTCGAACTACCGTCAATGCGTGGTCGATAAGGGGCAACCCGAACCCATGCTGATCCGCTATGCCAACGGCCTGTACACCAAGGCCGGTATCGGCGGCGGGACACGGGAACAGATCGATGCGTTCCTGCAGGCCACTGATGAATGCGAGTACCGTGAGGTGTTGTCGGTACAGCATATCTATGCCGTGCAGACCGATAACCCGAATCTGTACTCCGACCCCAGCGTAGGTATTGTGGACTGCCTGCACCGCTACGGGGTCGTGCCGGACGACTACACGGCCGTCCAGTTCATGAAGGAGGATTCGGCGTTCGAATACTCGTTCGACGATTCCGATCCGGACGTGCGGTCGTGTTATGCGGCGAACAACCGGTTGCAAGTGAATTGCAATGAGCCCGGTGACTGCCAGGATCTGAGTCAGTAACCGGTAAACCCTCCGGGTTGTGCCGACTGCCATGCACAAGCGGTCGGCACATGCCGGCGCTGTTCACGGTGCGCGGCTGGCTGCGGCCGCTATGCACAGGCGGCCGGCACACCCACGTCATGCCGCGACCGGAACGACGGCGTACACCGTCCAGTCCTCGCCGTCGCGGCGCGCGGTCATGGACCCGTGCGCCTGCTCGATGCGCCGGCGCAGCATCGTCAGGCCGTGGCCCGATCGCAGGGTCGTGTCATCGTCGCCGATCCGGTTGATCTGCGTGATCTGCACGCCGTCGCCGTCGATCATGACCGACAGGCTGTACGGGGCGTCCGGGCATGCGTGGCGCAGGATGTTGGCGTACAGCTCGCGTACGGTGTCGGTGACGAGCGTCTGCGCCGCGTCGTCCAGCGGCGCATGGGCCAGGACCTGGATCGTACCGTGCCCGCGCAGCCCCAAGGCCTGCGCGCTCTGGTCGCCCCTGGCGACGGCGGCGTGCAGCGACCCGACGAACCCGTCCTGTGTCGGGTCGCCGCGTTGCGGTTGCTCGGACTCGTCAAGCGAATCGATGACCCGATAGGTGCGCTGCAGCGCCGTCGTCGCGGCCGCGTTGACGCTCGACCACGCCTCGGCGTCGGACGGCGTGCCCGACGCCGCCAGGCGCTGACGCGACAGTCGCGCGATGAACGACAGGTCCCCGGTCACCGAATCGTGGATGGACTGGGCCAGACGCGTGTTGCGCCGCAGCGCCTCGAGCTGCGCGCGGGTGCGTTCGGCGCGCAGACGCTCCCGCATCAGCCGGTCATGCGTGCGCAGCGAGCCGCCGATCAGCGCGGCGGCGAGAAACATGGCCGCGAACGACGGGACGTCGAGCAAGGACAGGTCGTGTTCGCCGGGCGCCAGCGCGGCGCATACCTGCAATGCCGTGGAGGCCAGCACGTACCCGGTGGCGACCGGCAGCGGATGGCGGTACGCGATGAGGCCCAGCGCGAACAGCATCGGGACGAGGGTCGAGGGGACGGGACCGCAGTGCTGCGCCGCGCACACCGCGACGGCATCACTGACCTGGAATACCAGCCACGCCGCCCGCGGGGCCGGCGGCACCAGCAGCGTCGCCACCACGCCGGTTGCGGCCACGGCGGCGCCCAGGCCGGTCGTCGGCGTCCGGTAGGGCAGCTCCCACAGGTACACCAGCAGCGTCAGCACGCCGCCCGTGATCAGGAAGACGTTGCGCGCGCATAGGCGGGCCGCGGCCGTGGCCCGCGTGGCGAACAGGCGCGGCGGTCTCATTGTTCGCCGTGCCTCGTGAGCCACAGCGACACGGCCTGCCGCGAGGTCCGTGCGCCGAGTTTGGCGAGGATGTGCTGCATGTGCTTGCGCACGGTCGCCGCGGAGATCCCCAGATGGCCGGCAATGTCGTCGTCGAGCAGCCCCTCCGTGGCGCACAGGCTGATGATCTCGTGCTCACGTGGGCTGAGCGCGGCGCCGTTCGCGTCCGCCCGGTTCAGCCGGATGTAGGCGGTCTTCGGGTCGTCGAAGCCCGGAACCGCCCGGTCGGCCATGATGGCGCGGATCGCCGCGGCGAGGTCGTCGTCGCTGCTCTTGTCCGCCAGGCCCTGCGCCCCGGCCCTGACCGCCGTGTTGCGGTAGTGGTTGAGGGAGAAGCTGGTCATCGCGAGTATGCGGATGTCGCAGTCGGCCATCCTGATGCGCCGGCACGTCTCCGCCCCCTGCATCCCCTCCATGGACATGTCGAGCAGCAACAGGTCGGGTTTCGGCCCGTCCCCTTCGCAGCGCAGCACGGCCTCGTACCCGCTGGAGCAACGCCACAGCAGCCGGGACGACGGGAAGCACTCGGTGAGGAACACGGCAAGCGAATCCGCGGCGCGCCGGTCGTTGTCGACGACGGCGACGTGCATGCGCGGATGCGGACCCTCCCAAACCCCCTGGAAGGTCGCGGATGACGTTGCAGACCCCATGGCATCAGAATGTAGCGCGTTCCGGGCCGTGTCGCAAAGCCGGCGCGACACCGACATACACAAATCGGGTAGCGGTGCGCTGTCGCCTCCGGCCGTCCGCCCGTATCGTTGGCGTATGGCGCGGGGGCCGTGCCGCCTGCGCTCGTGGCGGCATGGCCGCCATGCAACGGTGCGTGGCGAAACGGGGGGATAATGAGGCGTTCATACCATGGCATGGTGCGTATCGCCGCCGTCCTCGTGGCGGCGTGGTTGCTGGTCTGGTGCGTCGCGGCGTGTGCGCCGGGTTCGCCGGGCGAGACTCCGTCCGGCGGCGCGGAGGGCGAGGCCGCCCAGTCGGTCGGCGACGGGCAGAAGATCGCCGGCTCGATGGGCGAGTACATCGACCAGGTGCTGTCCTGGGGAGATCTGACGGACAAGGAACGGACCATGCTGGAACGTGCGCGGCAGGACGGGGCGCTGTCGGTGTCGGACTACGAGCAGGCCTGGTCGGACTTCAGAGCCTGCATGACCGACCGCGGCTACCCGCCCTTCGAGCTGGCGAACTACAACGGTGTCTACGCGATGCCGCCGCTGGACTTCACCGGCACGCCGGATGAGTGGGACCGGTACAAGAACGACTACGACGCCTGCTACGGCCAGATCGACGCCATCGACGTCGTCTACGCCATGCAGGTCGGCAATCCCGGCCTGTATACGGACATGTACGAGGCGGTGGCCGACTGCCTGCGCCGCGAGGAGGCGGTGCCCGCGGACTACACGGCCGACGACCTGCGCCGGGAGTCCGGCGACGACAGTGGGTCGGGCGACGATCCGTACGCGTACTTCGACCGGCAGGATCCTGTGTTCCGCGGCTGCAAGGCGGCCAACGGATGGACGTCCGCCTATGCGGACGACCAGCGGGTGGACCTGTGGCACGGCACCGGCGGGGCCTCGCCGGGGCAGTGACGCCGGCACGGCCTGGCCGCGGAATCGGCGGCCGAATGATCGGTGAGACGACGACGGACATCGGGAAGGGGAATCCATGAACGGAACACCGCAGGCGGCGGGCACCGGCCCGCAGCGGCGGCGCGGCGCGCGCGACCGCCGCCGCGTGTCTCTCACCTGGCTGCTGCTGGCGGTGGTGACGGCGGTCGCGCTCGCCGTGGGCGCCTGCGCGCTGCTGCTGCCGGACAGGCCGCCGGAGCTGCTGTCGCCGGCGCGGCAGGTGACCGGCGCGCCGGTCGGCACCCAGGAATACACGGGCTCGCAGCAGGTCACGGTCGTGCCCACGGTCTCGGACTCGCGCCGGCTGCTGGGCAACGCGTCCGGCACCGTGACCGCGGACTGGTCCGGCTCCGGTCTGGTCTCGGGCCGCGCCGCCTACCGGGTCAACGAGCGCGCGGTCGTGGCGCTGAACACCGCGACCCCGCTGTACCGCGACCTGCATCCGGGTGACGTGGGGCAGGACGCGCTGGCGGTCAACAACGAGCTCAACCGCCTGGGCTATTCCTCGTCGCCGGATTCGACCACGTTCACCTGGTACACGCAGATGGGCTGGCGGCAGCTGATGATCGACCGGGGCAACGAGTCGGACGGCACGCTGCTGCTCGCGGACACGCTGTGGATCCCCGCCGGGTCGGTCACGGTCTCGAACTGGGAGGCGGTCGTCGGCGCCGTGGTCGCGGCCGGCTCGCCGGTCGGCGAGGTCCCGGGCGCGATCACCCGGCTCGACATCAAGAACGGGCAGCCGGCGGCGCAGGACCGCACGCTCACCGTGTTCGGCCAGAGCGTCACGCTGCCGGCGGGTACGACCGGCGTGGACGACGCCGCGTTTTGCGCGCAGGTCACCGCCACCTCCGAGTTCCAGACGATGCTGCAGGGCAGCGTGAGCGGCACCGTCGACCTGACCGCGGGCCTGGACGCCTCGCTGGCGCTGGTCACGCCGATCACCGCGCTGCGCGTGCCCGCCGCGGCCGTGGTCGGGGCCGGTGACGGCGCCGGGGGCTGCATCGTGGCGCAGGACGGGCGCGTCGTGCCCGTCGCCATTGTGGGCGCCGAGCTCGGCGTCAGCCTGGTCCGGCCGACCGACGGCACCGACCCCGCCGCGATCGGCACGGTGGCGCTGGGCCCGGCGATCGCGGGGGCGTCATGTTCGTGAGCGTGCACGGGCTGGCCCACCGCTTCCCGGGCACCGACACCCTGTTCGAGGGCCTCGACTTCACGATCGGGCCGGGGCATACGGTCGCGATCTGCGGGCCGTCGGGGTGCGGCAAGTCCACGCTGCTGTCGATCCTGGCCGGCTGGGAGCGGCCCGCCGAGGGCGGTGTCGAGCGCGAGGGGGTCGAGCGGATCGGCTGGGTGTTCCAGAACCCGTACGGCGTGCCGGAGCGCACGGCCCTCGACCACGTCGTCTTCCCGCTGCTGGCCAAGGGGCTGCGGCGGCGGGACGCCGAACCCGAGGCGCTGGAGGCGATGGGCCTGTTCGACCTTAAGTACGCGGCGGGCCGCAGGTTCGCGGACCTGTCCGGCGGCGAGGCGCAGCGGCTCATGCTCGCCCGCGCCGTGTGCTCGAAACCCGACCTGCTGCTGGTGGACGAGCCGACCGCCCAGCTGGACACGCGCACCGCGCATTCGGTCAGCCATGTGCTGGGCAACCTGGCCGGCCAGGGCATGATCGTGGTCGTCGCCACGCACGACCCGGACACGCGCGACGCGTGCGAGCGGGTCGTCGACTTGGCCGACTACGCGCCCCAGAGCCGCGGGAACACGCCCGATGATGGGCGGGAGGCGTCGTGATGCGGCTGGGATCGGTGCTTTCGGAGGCGATGCGCAACATCGGCGCGGGCACGGCGCGCGCGTTCCTCATGTTCCTGGCCGTGCTGCTGACCGGCGGACTGATGGGCGGATACGAGGCGCTGACCGTCGTCGCGCTGGAGGGCGAGGCCGCGACCCGTATCCGCGCGGACGCCGACGTCAGGGGCATGGTCGGCGGCCCGGTCGACGGGCTGGCCTGCGACCGGTTGGTCGAGGCCGACGGCGGGCCCACGGCGTCCGGGGCGCTGCGGGCCGGGCCGCAGATCACCCCGGCGGCCACGCCCGGCAGGAGCCTGTCCTCGTACGAGGTCACGCCCGGCATGCTGGCGCTGATCGTCGCGGGGGAGGGCCGGTCCGCGCCCGCGGCCGATCCGACCGGCGTATGGGTGCCCGCCACGCTGGCCGACGACTTCGGGCTGTCCGTGGGCAGCCGGCTCGACACCGACCAGGGGCCGAGCACGGTGGCCGGCGTCTTCGAATGGCCCAACGACGGGCGCGACACCCGCTTCGCCTACGCCGTGCTCGTTCCGGTCGCCGCCGACGGCCGCGTGTTCGAGGAGTGCTGGGCCAAGCAGTGGCCGCCGAGCGAGGAGACCGACGGCCTGCTGTACTCCACGGCGGTCGTCGCCGACCGGACCGGGCAGGGCGGCGTCGGCGCGGCGCCGATCAACAAGGGCTTCGACTCGCATTACGACGCGACCGGCGCGTACCGCACGCGCATGACCCGGTGGATGCCCTTGCTCGGCCTGCTGGTCGGGCTGCTGCTGGGCGCGCTGTCGGTGCGCCGGCGCCGGCTCGAATACGCGGGCGCGCTGCACTCCGGGCAGTCCAAGGGCGCGCAGCTGTGCGGCATCGCGGCGGAGACGGCGCTCTGGGCGGGGCTGGGCACGCTCGCCTCGTGCGGGCTGCTCGTGGCGCTGTGCATGCGCCTGGCCGCCTCCGACCCGTGGACGGTGCTGGCGGCCGCCGTGCGCACGCCGCTGGCGCTGGCGTCCGGCGCGGTGCTCGCCGCGCTGCTGGCCGGTCTGGCGATCCGCGAGTCGCAGCTGTTCCGCTACTTCAAGAACCGGTGACGCCGCCTGCGGGCGGGAGACGGCTCCGGCTATGCTGGGTAGCGACAACGACTGGTCCATGATGAAGGAGTGACGATGAGCGAATCGCGTACGGCATGGGGCTGGGGACTGGCCAGCGTGGACGAGGCCGGCGCCGTCCTGGACGTCTGGTATCCGAAGCTGACGGTCGGCGAGGCGCCGGCCGAGGGCTCGCGGCCGAACCACGGCTTCGACGCGATGGCGCATGCGGAGGCCGACGCGCGCGGCGTGCGCCGCCTGCCGGTGTTCACGGTGAGCCGGCTGGACGACCCCATCGAGGACGCCGCCGACGCCTACCTGCGCCTGCACCTGATGAGCATGCGCCTGGCCAAGCCGAACACGCTGAACCTGGACGGCATCTTCGCCAAGCTCGCCACCGTGGTGTGGACCAACTACGGCCCGTTCGCCACCGAGACCTTCGCGCTGCGCAAGATGGACGTGGAGGCCGAGCGCATGCGCACCACGCCGGGCATGCCCCACGCCGGCGTGACCGTGATCTCGCTGGACAAGATCCCGCGCATGCTCGACTACGTGATCCCCTCCGGCGTGCGCGTGGCCGACGGCGGCCGCGCCCGCCTGGGCGCCTACCTGAGCGAGGGCACGACCGTCATGCACGCGGGCTTCGTGAACTTCAACGCCGGCACGCTCGGCGTCTCGATGGTCGAGGGGCGCATCTCGCAGGGCGTGGTCGTGGGCGACGGCTCCGACATCGGCGGCGGCGCCTCGATCATGGGCACGCTGTCGGGCGGCGGCAAGCACCGCGTCTCGATCGGCGAGCACAGCCTGCTCGGCGCGAACGCGGGCATCGGCATCTCGCTGGGCGACAACTGCGTGGTCGAGGCGGGCCTGTACGTCACGGCTGGCACCAAGGTCACCGTCATCGACAAGGCCCGGCAGGCCGCCGGCGAGCCGTTCGAGGTGGTCAAGGGCGCCGACCTGAGCGGCCGGGACAACATCCTGTTCCTGCGCAACTCGCTGACCGGCGCCATCGAGGCGCGCTACCGCAGGACCGGCATCGAGCTGAACGCCGACCTGCACAAGCACAACTGAGCCCTTCCGGCTGCGAGGCGGCCCTTTCCGGACACCGGGAAGGGCCGTTTTGCGCTCTGGGGGCAACGCGGCAGACAAGGGGTCGGGGTACCATGGCGTGGTTATCCCGATAGGCCGCGGACAGACATTCCAAGGGTTTTCACAACTTGACATGTATGGTGGTGAACGATGGCAGAATTTGATTTCTCACAGGCGATAGGCGAGGCGCGCGCCAAGTACGGGTCGATCGCGGCGGCGCTGGACATCGACCGGCTCAAGGCCCAGATCGCCGACCTCGAGGTCCAGGCCTCCGCGCCCGGACTCTGGGACGATCCGGAGAACGCGCAGAAGGTGACGAGCCGCCTGTCGGCCGCCCAGTCGCAGCTCAAGCGCCTGGACTCCGCGAACCAGCGCATCGACGACGTCGAGACGCTCGTCGAGCTGGGCCGCGAGGAGGACGACGCCGACACGCTCGCCGAGGCGCAGGCCGAGATCGGCGCGATCCAGAAGGATCTGGACGACATGGAGATCCAGACCCTGCTCGACGGCGAATACGACGAGCGCTCCGCCGTCGTGACGATCCGCTCCGGCGCCGGCGGCGTCGACGCGGCCGACTTCGCGCAGATGCTGCTGCGCATGTACCTGCGCTGGGCCGAGCGCAACGGCTTCAAGGCCAAGGTGATGGACACCTCGTACGCCGAGGAGGCGGGCATCAAGTCCGCGACCTTCCAGATCGACGCGCCGTACGCCTACGGCCGCCTGTCGGTCGAGGGCGGCACCCACCGCCTGGTGCGCATCTCGCCGTTCGACAACCAGGGCCGCCGCCAGACCAGCTTCGCCGCCGTCGAGGTGGTGCCGCTCGTCGAGGCGACCGACCACATCGACATCCCCGACACCGACATCCGCGTCGACACGTACTGCTCGTCCGGCCCCGGCGGCCAGGGCGTGAACACCACGTACTCCGCGGTGCGCATCACCCACCTGCCCACCGGCATCGTCGTGACGATGCAGGACGAGCGCTCGCAGATCCAGAACCGCGCCGCCGCCATGGCCGTGCTGCAGTCGCGACTGCTCGTGCTGCGCCACGAGGAGGAGGCGAAGAAGAAGAAGGAGCTCGCCGGCGACATCAAGGCCAGCTGGGGCGACCAGATGCGCTCCTACGTGCTGCACCCGTACCAGATGGTCAAGGACCTGCGCACCGGCTACGAGACCTCGCAGACCCAGGCCGTGTTCGACGGCGACATCAACGCGTTCATCGACGCCGGCATCCGCTGGCGCCACGAGCAGCGCCGCGCCGCCGCCGAGGAGGCGCAGGACTAAGGCGGGCGCGTCGGTCGGCCGGCCGGCGCGCCGGCCGGCCCCGCCCGCCCGGTCGGCCGGACCCGCCGCCAGGGCGCGCCGCACAAGGTCCCGGAAGGGACGCCAGACAAGACAAGGATCGGACATGGCACTCATCTCGTTGGAACATGTCAGCAAAATCTATCCGAAGGGCACCAGGCCGGCGCTGGACGACGTCAGCCTCGGCATCGAGCGCGGCGACTTCGTGTTCCTGGTCGGCGCCTCGGGCTCGGGCAAGACCACGCTGCTCAGCCTGCTGCTGCGCGAGGAGGAGGCGACGGACGGCGAGATCCGCGTGGCCGGCAACGACCTGCGCCGCCTGACGAACCGCCAGGTGCCGCAGTACCGCCGTTCGATCGGCTTCGTGTTCCAGGACTACAAGCTGCTCAACAACAAGACCGTATGGCAGAACGTCGCGTTCGCGCTCGAGGTGATCGGCACCAGCCGCTCGGCCATCAGGTCGATGGTCCCGAAGGTGCTGGAGACCGTGGGCCTGACCGGCAAGGAGCGCAACTACCCGCACGAGCTGTCCGGCGGCGAGCAGCAGCGCGTGGCGATCGCCCGCGCGTACGTGAACCATCCGCAGATCCTGCTGGCCGACGAGCCCACCGGCAACTTGGACCCGACCACCTCGCTGGGCATCATGGAGGTGCTCGACGCGATCAACCGCACCGGCACCACGATCGTGATGGCCACGCACAACGAGGAGATCGTCAACTCGATGCGCAAGCGCGTCGTCGAGCTGCACAACGGCAAGATCGTGCGCGACGAGGCGCAGGGGTCGTACGACTCCGCGCTGTACTTCCCCGACGCCGAGGTCGAGTCCAAGGCCCACCGTTCGATCGGCGCGGCGGACGCCGACGCGCGCTTCCGCCCGGAGCACGCCGCCGAAGTCGCGGCCCCGGCGCCGACCGGCGACCGCGGCGAGGACGCGGCGCAGGCCGTCGACATGGTCGCGCAGGCGATGACCAACGGTTCCGGCGACGAGGGCATCGCCCGGCTGGCGCAGTCCGTGCACTCGGGCCGCACCGGGCGGTACGGCGAGGCGTTCGTGCCGGTGGAGGACACGCTGACCTGGGGCCGGGGGCTGAGCCTGGAGGAGATGGCCCGCCGCGAGCGGGACGAGGAGGCCGACGGCGGGCAGTCCGATGCGGCGGCCGGGCAGGAGCCCGAGGCAGGGTCGGACGCCGCCGGGTCGGGCGTTTCCGATCACGTTGCCGCCGATCGCGCCGCCGCGGATCACGACTCCGCCGGGGCCGATGCCGCCGGGCGGGACGCGGCCGGTTCCGGCGCAGAGTCCCACGCCGCCGGGGATGCGGGCGACCGCGCCGCCGGGCTTGCCGCCGTCGATACGGCGCCGTCCATGCTCTCCGCCGTGCCCGCGCCTTCCGTGCCCTCGCTGTTCCATGCCTCCGCAACCGATGCCGCGGCCTCCGGCGCATCCCATGACGCCGTGTCCTCCGGCGCCGCTTCCGGAGCCGCCGCTTCCGGAGCCGCCGTCGACGCGACGGCCGACGCGCCGAGCGGCGTCATCGACGCCGTCGCGACGCCAGTCGACGCCGTGACGCCCGGGGCCACGCTCGCGCCGCCCGCGCCGCCGGCGCCCCCCGCCCCGCCGGCCTTCCGCCGCCGCGGCGACCACACGAACGACGACCACGCCAACGAAGGGGAGAACCGATGAGACCGGGATTCATACTGTCCGAGACCTGGACGAGCCTGCGCCGCAACGTCTCGATGATCCTGTCGGTGATGCTGGTCACCTTCATCTCGTTCCTGTTCATCGGCGCGTCGGTGCTGCTGCAGGCGCAGATCACCCGCGCGAAGGGCGACTGGTACGACCAGGTCGAGGTCGTGGTGTGGCTGTGCCCGGACGGCACCAGCCAGGCCGCCTCCTGCGCGGCCGGCGTGGCGCCCACCGACGACGAGATCGTGCAGATCGAGGACCTGATCACCGAGGAGCTCGGCGACGACGTGGCCAACATCACCTACGTGAGCCGCGAGGACTTCTACAACGACACCTTCCTGCAGCAGTACCCGGACGGCGTGTACCAGGGGCGCACCCTGACCGCCGCCGACATGCAGGACTCGCTGCGGCTCAAGCTCAACGACCCGACGAAGTACCAGGTCGTCTCCGAGGTGCTCACCGGGCGGACCGGCGTCGAGGAGGTCGTCGACCAGCGGCAGATCTTCGACCCGATCTTCTCGGTGCTCAACCGCGCGACGGTGGTCACGCTCGTGCTCGCCGCGGTGATGGTCGTGGTGGCCATCCTGCTCACCGGCACGACGATCCGCATGAGCGCGGCCTCGCGCAAGAACGAGACCGAGATCATGCGCCTGGTCGGCGCCTCGAACTGGACGATCCGGCTGCCGTTCATCCTGGAGGGCGTGTTCGCCTCGTTCCTCGGCTCGCTGCTGGCGGCGGGCGCGCTGAGCGCGGTGGTCAAGGTGTTCATCACCGACTGGCTGGCGCAGAGCGTGCAGTGGATGCCGTTCATCGACCAGGGCACCGTGTGGCTGACGGCGCCGCTGCTGATCGTGGGCGCGATGCTGCTGTCGGTCGTCGCGTCGGCGGTCTCGCTGCACCGCTACCTCAAGGCGTGACGCCTCGGGGCGGGCGTTCCGGGTGGCCGGGGCCGCGGCGCCGCGCACCATGCAGGACGTGGCCGAAGTTCTGACGTCTCGGGCGGCCGGGGCATGGCGTTCCGGGCGGAGTCCCGGCTGACCGGATGCCGCGCTCGACGCGGCCGGGGCGTGATCGGGAACCGGGCCGTCCGGCGAAGGCCCAGGCCGTTCCCCGACGACGTCCGGTGGTCGTTCCCAGAAATATTCTGTACAATCCTTCACAGTCCCGTGATGCAGTTGGGAGGTCGCATTCGATGAGTCTGGTACGACGGGCCAAGGCGCTGTCCGGTCTGATGGTGTCGGCGGCCACGCTGCTGGCGTTCTGCGCGGTCGGCGCCACGGCGCCGCAGGCCGAGGCCGTGACCGTGGGGGAGTACCAGCAGGCGGTGCAGGAGCACGCCGACCTCAAGGAGCAGCTCGCCGGCGTGAACTCCCAGCTCGCCGACCTCATCGTGCAGCTCGACGACCTGACCTCGAACCAGATCCCCGCGGCCCAGGAGGCCGCGAACTCGGCGAACGACGCGGCCGAGCAGGCGCAGAGCCTGGCCGACGCGACGGCCGAACGCCTGTCCGCCGCGCAGAAGGACCTCGCCGACCTGCAGGCCAGCATCGAGCAGACCGGCGCCGACTACGACGACGCGCAGGCCGCGGTGGCCCAGCTGGCGCGCCAGAGCTTCCACGGCTCCGAGGCCTCCGACCTGATGGACGTGGTCACGAACGCCACGACGACCGAGGAGTTCGTCGACCGCATGCAGTCCGAGGCCGCCGTCACCCGCAGCGAGGCGAACGCCGCGGCCGACGCGGCGGGGCAGCTGGGCGTCTCGATGACCCGCCAGGAACGCCTGGAGGCCATCGAGGACCAGATCGCCCAGCTCAAGACCCAGGCCGACGAGCAGGCCGCCGCCGCGGTGCAGGCCGCCGCCGACGCGCAGTCGGCCGCCGACGACCTGCAGGCGCTGCGCGACCAGGGCACGGCGATGCGCGAGCAGCTGGAGGCGCAATCCAGCCAGCTGACCACGCAGGAGGCCCAGGAGGCCGCGCAGATCGTGGCGATGAAGTCGGAGATCGACTCGTGGTCGCAGAACACGGGCAACAGCGGCGCCTCGAATCCGAGCTCCGGCGGCTCCCAGCAGATCGGCGGCGGTTCGTCCGGCTCGACCGGCGGTTCGGGCTCGTCGGGCGGATCGGGGTCGGGCGGCTCCGGTTCCTCGGGCGGCTCGTCCGGTTCGTCCGGCGGCGCCAGCGGCATGGACTACGCGGTGCCGGGCAGCTGCGCCGAGGGGTCCTCGTACTGTTACGGGCACCCGACCGGCAATTCGGTCGGCGGGTCCGCGTACCCGGCGCGCCAGTGCACCCTGTGGGCGTACATCCGCCGTTCGCAGCTGAGCCTGCCGGTCGGCTCCTACATGGGCAACGGCGAGCAGTGGGACAACACCGCGCGCAGCCTGGGCTACCTGGTCAACAACACGCCGCATGTGGGCGCGGTCATGGTGTTCGAGCGCGGCCAGTACGTCAACGGCTGGTACGCCAGCTCCGCCTACGGCCACGTGGCGGTCGTCGAGCGCGTGAACGCCGACGGCTCGGTGCTGATCTCCGAGGGCGGCACCGGCTTCGCCACGTTCCCCGCGTGGGAGACCGTGTACAACGCCGGCAACTACACGTACATCCACTACTGAGACCGCGGTTGGGCGGCGCGGGCCCAATGGCCGCGCGCTCATATATGAGGTTTCCCTGCATCCCATATGCGTTCCCCGCGCCCGTTGCTGTTCCCGCGCGCCATATAATTCCGCGCGCGCCTTATTGCATTTCCCTGTGTGCCTTATCGCTTTTCTCCCCGTGCGTCTTATTGTTTCCCGTGCGCCTCATCGCTTTTCCCACGCGCACAATGTGCAGAATGTTACGCTCAGAGCCCCGTACACCCCCTGTTTTGGGCACCCCAATGCACACATTGTGCGCAGGGATGAAGGGTCTCGCCCTGGTCGCATTCCGGACGAACGGGCGCACATTGTGCGCGTCGGGATGATCCGGCATCGGTCTTTCGCCGCGGTCGAACCACGGGGTCCGAACACCGCCCGCCGAGGCGATTCGGCGTATGCGGCCGGCGTTTCCATCCGCCGTCCGGTCGGCGTCCCCATCCGCCGCCCGGCCGGCGTGTGATATCCTCATATGTTGCGACAATCGGGAGCATATGAGGAAAGGAGGTCCCGATGGCCAAGAAGCAGGAGAAGGCGTCGCCGGTCGTGCAGAACCGCCGCGCGCGGCATGACTACGCCATCGAGGACCGGTACGAGGCCGGCCTCGTGCTCACCGGCACCGAAGTCAAGTCGCTGCGCGAGGGGCGCGCCTCGCTCGCCGAGTCGTTCGTGTCGATCGACCGCCGCGGCGAGATCTGGCTGGAGGGCGCGAACATCCCCGAGTATCTCAACGGCACGTGGAACAACCATGCGCCCAAGCGCAAGCGCAAGCTGCTGCTGCACGCCGCGCAGATCGCCAAGCTCAGCCGCCAGATCGAGGCCAAGGGGTACACGATCGTGCCGCTGAGCCTGTACTTCAACGATGACGGCCGGGTCAAGGCGGAGATCGCGCTGGCCCGGGGCAAGAAGGAATACGACAAGCGCCAGGCCCTGCGCGAGGAGCAGGACAAGCGCGAGGCGCTGCGCATCATGCGCTACCGCAACATGCGCCAGCACCAGTAGCGACTCCGGACGCGGCTGACCGCGCTCGCCCGAGAGCGGCAGTGCGACGGGGCCTAGAACAGCGAGACGGATGGAACCGGGGGCAGCCCGCCCACTCGGAACGCTGCAATCGGGGATGTCCGCGCGGCGCCCGCGGAGGCCTTCCACCCGTGTCGCGCATTACCGACGTAACCAACCTATCGGCACACGACGGCCAGCGCCTTCATGCTTGTTGCACCAGGCGGGGTGCCGGATGCGATCGGGGATGCAACGCCAATGGCGACCTCATTCATGGTCCCGGCATCGGATCATTCCAGGGTGCGCCGTACCGTGCCCCGTAGTGTGAGGCATTCTCTCGGACCATCCCAGGACACACCGTACCGTCCCTCGTGGTACGGTGCTTTCCCGAGCCGTTCTGGATCGCACAGTACCGTACCGTGGTACGGTACGGAATCCAAACCCTTGGAATTCCGCCGTTTTCACAGGTCTACCGTACCGTACCATGGTACGGTGCCCTATGGGGGCATCCTGGGGCGCACAGTACCGTACCACGCGGCGTGTGGCCTTTCGAATCATTGCGGATCGTTTCGGAGTGCAGCGGAGCGTCGTCGTCCCTCGCGGTACGGTGCCTTCCCGGGGTATCCAGGACGCACCATGGTCGGCGATATCGCATCCGGTGGGTATCAGTGTCCTCCGAGCCGTTCCGGATCGCACAGTACCGTACCGTGGTACGGTACGGAATCCAAACCCTTGGAATTCCGCCGTTTTCACAGGTCTACCGTACCGTACCATGGTACGGTGCCCTATGGGGGCATCCTGGGGCGCACGGTACCGTACCCCATCCCATGCCGCCACGCGGCCATGGCCCAGCCTCCCGGGGCGGGGTTCGTGGAGACGGCGGTTCGCGCGGGGCGTTCGTGACATCCACCCCGTAGACTGGAGAACCATGTGTGGAATTGTTGGATATGTCGGATCGTCGACCGCGTGCGGCAAGCCGCTTGAGGTGTGCCTGCAGGGACTGCGTCGACTGGAATACCGCGGATACGACTCCGCCGGCGTGGCGCTGGCCGCCCCCGGCATGGACCATGTGGCCGTGCGCAAGAAGGCCGGCCGCCTGGCCAATCTCGAGGACGACCTGGCCCGCCGCCCGCTGCCGGACGCCACGGTGGGCATCGGGCACACCCGCTGGGCCACGAACGGCGCGCCGAGCGACGCCAACGCCCACCCGCACCTCAGCGGCGACGGCAACGTCGCGCTGATCCACAACGGCATCATCGAGAACGCCGCCGCGCTGAAGTCCGGCCTGCGCGCGGAGGGCTACTCGTTCTCCTCCGGCACCGACACCGAGGTGGCCGCCAAGCTGCTCGGCAAGATCGCCAACCAGGTCATCGAGGAGCAGGGCGCCCCGGACCTGTTCGAGGCGCTGCGCCGGACGGCACGCATGCTGACCGGCGCGTTCACGCTGCTGGCGGTGGACTGCCGCCAACCGGACATCGTGGTCGGCGCGCGCCACGATTCGCCGCTGGTCGTCGGCCTGGGCGAGGGCGAGAACTTCCTCGGCTCCGACGTGGCCGCGTTCGTCGCCTACACCAAGGAGGCCATGGAGCTCGGGCAGGACGAGGCCGTGTGCATCGGCGCCGACTCGGTGACGGTCACCGACTTCGACGGCGTCGTGGTCGAGGAGCCGAACCGGTTCACCGTCGACTGGGACGCCTCCGCCGCGGAGAAGGGCGGCTGGCCGTCGTTCATGGACAAGGAGATCCACGAGGACCCCGACGCCGTGGCGAACACGCTGCTCGGCCGCTTCGACGAGCGTGGCGACATCGTGCTCGACGAGGTCCACATCGACGTCGAGGACTTCCGCTCCATCGACAAGATCATCGTGGTCGCCTGCGGCACCGCCTCGTACGCCGGCATGGTCGCCAAGTACGCGATCGAGCACTGGGTGCGCATCCCCGTCGAGGTCGAGCTGGCCCACGAGTTCCGCTACCGCGACCCGATCCTGACGCCGCGCACGCTGGTCGTCGCGATCTCGCAGTCCGGCGAGACGATGGACACGCTGATGGCGCTGCGCCACGCCCGCGAGCAGGGCTCGCGCGTGCTGGCGATCTGCAACACGCAGGGCTCCACGATCCCGCGCGAATCCGACGCGGTGCTGTACACGCACGCCGGCCCGGAGATTGCCGTGGCCTCCACCAAGGCGTTCGTCGCGCAGATCACCGCCGCCTACCTGCTCGGCCTGTACCTGGCGCAGGTCAAGGGCACGATGTTCCGCGACGAGATCCACCAGAACCTGGACAACCTCAAGGCGATGCCGGGCAAGATCCAGTGGGTGCTCGACACGCAGACCGACGCGATCGAGCACGCCGCCGAGCGGATGCTCAACGCCCACTCGTTCCTGTTCCTCGGCCGCCACGTCGGCTATCCGGTGGCGCTCGAGGGCGCGCTCAAGCTCAAGGAGATCGCCTACACGTTCACCGAGGGCTTCGCCGCGGGCGAGCTCAAGCACGGCCCGATCGCGCTGGTCGACGAGGGCGAGCCGGTCGTGGTGATCGTGCCCTCCGCGCGCGGCCGCGACACCCTGCACAACAAGGTGATCTCCGGCATCGAGGAGGTGCGCGCCCGCGGCGCGTACACCATCGCCGTGGCCGAGGAGGGCGACCCTGACGCCGAACGCTACGCCGACATCGTGTTCTGGCGGCCGGCCTGCCCGACGCTGCTCAGCCCGCTGCTCGACGTCGTGCCGCTGCAGCTGTTCGCGATGGACATGGCCAACCTCAAGGGCTACGACGTCGACAAGCCGCGCAACCTCGCCAAGTCCGTGACCGTCGAGTGACGCCCCGCATGACCGATGAGCCGACGGGCGGCGGCCACGCCCGTCCGGCGGTCCCGCCCGCGCCGACCGCGGCCGCCCGGCCCGCGTCCGGCGCCGCGCGCCACCGGTGGGTCGTCGACGAGCCGGAGATCCCGTTCGAGCTCGACGTGCTGTACGAGGACGACGCGATCGTTGTCGTCGACAAGCCGCATTTCCTGGCGACGACCCCGCGCGGCATGTGGTACCGGCAGACCGCGCTGATCCGCCTGCGCGAGCGCTACGGCGAGCCGGACATCACGCCCGCGCACCGCCTCGACCGGTTGACCGCGGGCGTCGTCGTCTTCGTGCGCGATCCGGCGTGCCGTCGCGCCTACCAGATGCTGTTCCAGGAGCGGCGGGCGGAGAAGACCTACGAGTGCCTGGCGCCGTGCGCGCCGGTCGTGCGGCCGCGCACCGGCACGGTGGCGCGGCTCGACCCGCCGCGGCCGTTCCCGCTGCTGCGGCGCTCGCATATCGTCAAGGAGCGCGGGCGGCTGCAGGCCTACGAGGCGCCGGGCGAGGCCAACGCGCAGACGTACATCGAACGGTGCGAGGCGGCGGGCGCCGCGGGGTCGCCGGGCCGCCCGGTCTGCCGCTACGTGCTGCACCCGCGCACCGGCAAGACCCACCAGCTGCGCGTGCACATGGCCTCGCTGGGCCTGCCGATCCTCGGCGACGACCTGTACCCGCGCGTGGCGACGCGCGCCTACGACGACTTCGGCGAGCCGCTGGAGCTGGTCGCCCGCAGCCTGTCGTTCGTCGACCCGTTGAGCGGCGAGCCGCGCCTTTTCGTCTCGCGCGTGCCGCTCGGCCGCGGGCTGCCGTCTGCGGCCGCCGCGCCGCGGTCCTAGTCGAGGGTGAGGTCGCGCACGGAGCCGCGCTCGACCAGCTCGGTCGGGATCACGGTCTTCACGCCGACCGGCACGCGCTCGCCGTCGCACAGCCGGCGCACCATCGAGAACGCCTCGCGCCCGATGACGTCGAACTTCATGCGCATCGTCGTGAGGCTGAGCCGCGGCACGGTGTCCACCAGCGAGTCGTCGACCCCGATGACGCTGACGTCCTCGGGCACGCGCTTGCCGGCGGCCTGCAGCCCCAGGATCGCGCCGTAGGCCATCTGGTCGTTCGCCGCGTACACCGCGGTGCAGTCCGCCTCGTGCGCCAGCGCGATGCCCGCCTGGTAGCCGCTGTCCGCCGCCCAGTCGCCCACGTAGGTCGGCGGGATCGGCACGCCGAACTGCTCCAGCGCCTCGCGCCATCCGCGGGCGCGGCTCTGCGCGGCCTGCGAGGACGACGGGCCGGTGATGTGGTAGACGGTGCGGTGCCCCTTGCTCAGCAGGTAGTCGACGATGGCCGTCGAGCAGCCGTACTGGTCGGCGTCGATGGTGGGGCAGTGGTTCGCGGCGCTTTCGTTGATGAGCACGACCGGCAGCTCCTTCGGCGGCACGAACTCGTCGAAGTCGACGATGCGCTCCTCCAACACGACGATGACGCCGTCCACCGGCAGCTGCTTCATCCGCTCGACGACGGCCTGCAGCGTGCGGGCCTGGCCCCGCCCGATGGTGACGACGGTGGTTGCGTAACCATTGTCGTCCGCCGCACCGACGATGCCGTCGAGGATGCGCGCGTTGCCGAACGAGGTCATGTGGAACAGCACCACGCCGATGTTCTTGAACTGGCCGTGCTTGAGCGCGCGGGCGGCGTAGTTCGGGCGGTAGCCGAGCTTCTCCATGGCCGCCTCGACCTTCTGCCGGGTCTCGGGGCGCACGGCGTTGCTGCCGTTGGCCACCCTGGACACGGTCTGCGGGGAGACGCCCGCCTCCCTCGCGACGTCCTGCATGGATGCGGCCGAACGTTCCACGGTTGCCCCCTTCTTCTGAGAACCACGTTGTTTTCGTCACCATTATAAGCCACACGTAAGTGGCTTGTCAGGTTCCCGGAGTGGACAACTGAGCCAATGGTGATACTATGGTAACGCAAACATTTGTTGTCGACGGTTGTTGCGGGACGAGCCACGGCGGCCGGCGGCGTGTTCCTTCGAAGGAGAGGGTCACCTATGGTAGCAGCAGAGGCATCCGCCACGTCGTCCTCGGGGGCGGCGCTGATGGTCCAGGCCCCACCTGGACGGGCGGTCCGGCGGCCGCACGCGCCTGGCCGCCGATCGGCCACGCACGGCGTGGCGGACCGATCCACGACCGCAATATAGAGACGACCATCAGAAAAGCATTGGAGAACCAAGACATGAGCAATCGCAGGGCATTCCGCTGGCCCCGGCCGATCGACGACGGACCGTCGCGCATCTGGTACGGCGGCGACTACAACCCCGAGCAGTGGCCCGAGGAGGTGTGGGACGAGGACATCCGGCTGATGCGCGAGGCCGGCGTCAACATCGTATCCGTGGGCATCTTCTCCTGGGCCCGCATCGAGCCGCAGGAGGGCGTGTACGACTTCGACTGGCTCGACCGCGTCATCGACAAGCTGGGCGGGGCCGGCATCGCCGTCGACCTCGCGTCGGCCACCGCGTCGCCGCCGATGTGGCTGACGCAGAAGCACCCCGAGGTGCTGTGGCGCGACGAGCGCGGCGACGTGTGCTGGCCGGGCGCGCGGCAGCACTGGCGGCCGACCAGCCCGATCTTCCGCGAATACGCGCTGAACCTGTGCCGCCGCATGGCCGAGCACTACAAGGACAACCCCTACGTCGTGGCCTGGCACGTCGGCAACGAGTACGGCTGCCACAACCGCTTCGACTACTCGGACGACGCGATGCGCGCGTTCCGGCGCTGGTGCGAGCGCCGCTACGGCACGATCGAGGCGCTGAACGAGGCGTGGGGCACCGACTTCTGGGCGCAGCGGATGAACGACTTCTCCGAGGTCATCCCGCCGCGCTTCATCGGCGAGGGCAACTTCATCAACCCCGGCAAGCTGCTGGACTTCAAGCGCTTCAGCTCGGACGCGCTCAAGGAGTTCTACGAGGCCGAGCGCGACGCGCTGGCCGAGATCACCCCGGACCGCCCGCTGACCACGAACTTCATGGTCTCCATCGGCGGCACCGGCATCGACTACGACGACTGGGGCGGCGAGGTCGACTTCGTCTCGAACGACCACTACTTCACCCCGGGCGAGGCCCATCTCGACGAACTGGCGTACTCGTCCTCGCTGGTCGACGGCATCGCGCGCAAGAACCCGTGGTGGCTGATGGAGCAGTCCACCGGCGCGGTGAACTGGCGGCCGATCAACTACCGCAAGGAGCCCGGCCAGCTGGTGCGCGACTCGCTGGCGCACCTGGCCATGGGCGCCGACGCGATCTGCTACTTCCAGTGGCGGCAGTCCAGGGCCGGCGCGGAGAAGTACCACACCGCGATGGTGCCGCACGCGGGGGAGGACAGCCAGTGCTTCCGCGACGTGTGCGAGCTCGGCGCCGACCTGAGGCTGCTGTCGGAGCGCGGCCTGACCGGCACCCGGCTGGCGAAGTCCAGCGTCGCCGTCGTGTTCGACTACGAGAGCGGCTGGGCCACCGAGCACACGGCCACGCCCTCGCAGCGGGTGCGGCACTGGACCGAGCCGCTGACCTGGTTCCGGGCCTTCGCCGACTGCGGCGTGACCGCCGACGTCGTGCCGATGCGCGGCGACTGGAACTCGTACGACGCCGTGGTGCTGCCGAGCGTGTACCTGCTCGACGAGGCGAACTCGAAGCGCGTGCGCGACTACGTGGCCCGGGGCGGTCGGCTCATCGCGACGTACTACACCGGCATCGCCGACGAGCGCGACCACATCTGGCTGGGCGGCTACCCCGGTTCGATCCGCGACGTCGTCGGCGTGCGCGTCGAGGAGTTCGCGCCGCTGGGCGACGACTTCGCCGGCGCGCCGGACCGCCTGCACCTCGACAACGGCGCGGTGGCCCGCGACTTCGCCGACTGCATCGCCTCGGTGGCGGACACGGCGCAGGTGATCGCCTCGTTCCGGGCGGACCCGTGGACCGGCATGGACGGCGCGCCCGCGATCGTGGCGAACCGGTACGGCGAGGGTCGGACCGTGTACATCGGCTGCCGCCTGGACCACGCGGACATCGCGGCGAGCATGCCGGCGATCTGCGAGGCGCTGGAAGTCAAGCTGCCCGCCGGCGAGACCTCCGGCGACATCCTGCGCGTCGAGCGCGTCGGCGATGACGGCCGCCGCTTCGTGTTCCTGTTCAACCGCACGCACCATGCGGTCGGCGCGGACGTGGATGGCGAGCCGCTGGTGGCGTCGCTGGCCCGCTACGACGACGGCCGCGTGACGCTCGCCCCCAACGGCGTCGTGGTCCTGGCCCGCTGAAGCCCGCCCCATACATCAAAGCGCGCACCCCGACCGGTCGGGGTGCGCGCTTTGACGTCGCCGCATCGCCGCGGGCGCGCTCAGGCGCGGAAGCGGACGGCGGACCAGGCCACCGCGGGCAGCGAGAAGGTCAGCGTGCCGGCGTTCAGGCCCACCTCGAGCCCGGTCGGGACGACGGCGTCCGGCTGCTCGGCGGTGTTCCGGCGGTGCGGGTCGTCGTCGTGCAGCATCATCGCGTGCTCGATGCGCAGCCCGGCCGGGTCGAGGCCGGGCAGGCCGGCCAGGTCGACGGCCAGGGCGTGCGCGTCGACGGCGGCGCCTTCCCGGCCGACAACGACACCCTGGCGTCCGAGGACTTCCTGGGCATGACCGCGCTGACCGACTCCGATGGCAACGAGCACGAGTACTTCGGCGGCCAGGAGTTCAACCGCGCGCTCGCCGAGGCCGCGGCCAACGTCTCCACCGGCTACCAGTTCCTGCCCTTCGAGGTCAACGCCCGCAACACCTTCGGCGACTACATCGGCTCCGCCTACTCGGACAAGAGCATCACGCTCGCCGAGGGCGTGGCCGACTGGGAGACCAGCCTGAAGGACTACGCCGAGCAGCAGGGCTACACGGTCGAGTAGCCTCACGCCCATCCATCCGCCCACCCAAGCGCGCACACCGGTCCGCCGGCGTGCGCGCTTTCCTGTGTGTGGTGTGTAGGGAGGAGCAGGATGGTGCGGGCGGTGTGGGGCCGGTGTGTGTGGGCGTGGGCGACACGCCGGCCCCATCCGCGGGAATCGGGGGATAGTCTGCGGACAATCGCGGATTGTCGCGATCGTCCGCAGACTAATGCCGTAACCTTGCGGAAGGAGTCGGCGTGTCGCGGGCCGCCCGACGCCGGGAGACCGGTCGGCAGCCCGCGACCGGCACCGACGGGACGAAAGGAACAGCCATGGCACGCATGCGGACCATCCCCGCGGCGATCGCGGCCGCGACCCTGCTGACGGTCGCCTCCGGATGCGCGGGCGCCGTCGATACGCGCACCGTCATCACCGTGTGGTCGTGGGAACCGAGCATGGGGGCCGTGATCGACGGCTTCGAGGCGGACAACCCCGACATCCGCGTCGACTGGCTGAACACCAGCGGCTACGACAACCTCAACCGCGCCATCCAGGACGGCTACGGCCTGCCCGACGTGGTGCAGCTCGAATACTTCGCGCTCGGCCAGTACGCGGTGAGCGGACAGCTGCTCGACATCACCGACCGTACCGGGGGCTACGGCGACTTCTACACGCCGGGCACCTGGTCGTCGGTGCGGCTCAACGGCACGGTCTACGGCCTGCCGATGGACTCCGGCCCGATGGCGTTCTTCTACAACGCCGACGTGTTCGAGCAGGCCGGCGTGGACGCCACGCGGATCCGCACGTGGGACGACTACTACGAGGCGGCCAAGAAGCTCAAGCAGATCGGCGTGTACATCACGGCCGACGCCGGCGACGCCAGCTTCTTCAACGCGATGGTCTGGCTCGCCGGCGGCCGCCCGTTCCTCACCTCGCAGGACGGCAAGTCCGTGACCGTGTGCCTGGACACCGACGACGGCGTGGCGCGATTCGCCGAGTTCTGGCAGCGGATGATCGACGAGGGGCTGGTCGACACGCATCTGACCACCTGGTCCGACGAATGGGAGCGGGCGCTCGGCGACGGCACGGTCGCCTCCGTGTTCTCGGGCGCGTGGATGCCCTCGCTGCTGCTCGCCGACGTGCCGGGCGGCTCGGGGCTGTGGCGCGTCACCTACATGCCGACCGCGGACGGCTCGCGGACGAACGCGGAGAACGGCGGCTCGGCGCTGGCCGTGCTGCAGTCCACCCGCAAGCCGGACGCGGCGTGGCGGTTCATCGAATACGTCTGCCACGACGCCGACGGTATCGCCACGCGCGTCGCGGGCGGCGCGTTCCCGGCCGACAACGCCACGCTGGACAGCGAGGAGTTCCTGAACCGGACCACCGTCACCGATGCGCGCGGCATCGACATCCCGTACTTCGGCGGTCAGGAGTACAACAAGGTGCTCGCCGACGCCGCGCAGGACGTGTCTGTAGGCTACCAGTACCTGCCGTTCGAGGTGTACGCGCGCAGCGACTTCCGGTCCACGGTCGGCGACGCCTACCGGTGGTCGAAGGCCGCGCAGCGCTACTATGACGCGCTGGCGCGGCGCGAGGCCGGCGAGACCGACGCCGACGGCGACGAGATCGAGCTGCCCGAGCATCCGGGCAAGCGCATCACGCTGATGGACGGCGTCGAGGCATGGCAGAGCGACCTGCTCGAATACGGCACCAACCAGGGATTCGAGATGAGCGCCGCCTCCTGAGCGCCGCCCGCCCACCCATCTCCGGACCATTCCCTCCGAATTTATCTCCTCCGGATTCATCCCCTCAGAAGAGTTCCCGGCCATATATACAATGTGCCTCCGTACTGGTGGCACAATGTGCAGTTTCTCACGCTGAGACCAAGAAAATGGCCACTCAGCGTGAGAAACTGCACATTGTGCGCGTAGGGTTAGAGGCGAGGGCGCGTAGGGGCAGGAGCATGCCGTCCTTGCGGGCGGACCGTCGCCGGCCGCCCGCCGCGTGGATCACGCGTTGCGCGCGTGGATCAGGGCCATGCCCTTGAAGATCAGATCCGGGTCGTACACGTCGATCAGGTCGGTGTCGTCCATGAACACGCGGCCCAGGCCGCCGGTGGCCACGACCTTGAAGTCCTCGCCGATCTCCGCGTGGAACTGCTCGATCGTGCGTTCGATGCTGCCCAGGAACCCGTAGTACAGCCCCGCCTGCATCGCGGTCTGCGTGCCCTTGGCGAGGATCGAGTCGGGGCGCGTGATCTCCACCTCCGGCAGCTGCGCGGTGCCGGACCACAACGCGGCCGCCGCCGTGCGGATGCCCGGCTCGATCAGTCCGCAGGTGATCGTGCCGCGCGCGTCGACGTAGTTGAACGTCGTCGCCGTGCCGAAGTCGGCGACCAGCACCGGGCCGCCGTACACGTAGTAGGCGCCGGCGCAGTCGGCCAGGCAGTCGGCGCCCAGCGACTTGGGGTCGTCCAGCCGGATGTTGATGCCCGAACGCACGCCCGGCCCGACGATCATCGGGTCGATGCCGAGGAACTTGACGATGCTGGCGCGGAAGGAGTGCATCACCTTCGGCACCACCGAGGCGATGATCACGTCCTCGACGTCGTCGGGACGGAAGCCGCTCAGCCGCAGGAAGTCGGTGATCATCAGCCCGTACTCGTCGGAGGTGTGGTCCGCCTTCGTGGTGATGCGGTACGTCCCGGCGATGTCGTCGCCGTCGAGGAAGCCGAGCACGATGTTGGTGTTGCCGATGTCTACCGCTACTAGCATGCCTCCATCATAATGCGCCCGTGATGCGCCCGGCGTTCCTGTTGGCGCCCGGCGGTACAATGAACCCCGGTGGTCGACCCTCGACGGGCGGCCAACCGGACCGCCGGACCGGCGGGCCGCCGCGCCCATGCGCCGGCCGGCGCGCGGGCCGCGGCGCATATGGATACAACGCATAACGACATAAGGGACAACCATGTCTGATACCAATGGTGCGCACGGCGACGCCGGCGCAACCGCAGCAAGCACCGACGCGTCGCTGAACGCGCGCGTCAAGACCCCGCATCGGCGCCCGTGGGGCTGGATCGTCCTGGCGGCGGTGGCCGCCGTGGCCATCGTGGTCGGCGTCGTGGTCGGCGTGACCCGCTCCGGCGGCGACCGGGCCGCCGGCGCCTCCGACACCGTGACCATCGGCCTCAAGCTCGCCCCGACCAACCTCGACATCCGCAACCAGTCCGGCAGCGCGCTCGACCAGATCCTCATCGGCAACGTCTACGAGGGCCTCGTGGCGCGCGACGAGAACAACCAGGTCGTGCCGGCGCTCGCCAGCAGCTGGGAGGAGAGCGCGGACGGCCTGACCTACACCTTCCACCTCAACGAGAACATGACCTTCTCCAACGGCGACGTGCTCGACGCCGAGGACGTGGTCTGGTCCATCCGGGACCTGGTCGACAACCAGTACCACGACGCCTCGTCGCTGGCCAACTTCGAGTCCATCGCCGCGACCGACGCGAACACCGTGGAGCTGCGGCTCAGCGCGCCGAACTCGAACCTGCTGTGGGCCCTCACCGGCCGCTGCGGCCTGGTGCTCGACCGCGACGCCGACTACGACGCGCAGACCGAGGCCGTCGGCTCCGGTCCGTATCTGGTCAGCGACTTCCGCGCCAACGACTCGATCACGCTGACCGCCAACCCCGACTACTGGGGCGGGCACCAGGCGAAGACCCCCACCGTCGTCGTGCGCTACTTCGCCGACGACAACGCGGCGGTGAACGCCCTCGCCTCCGGCGACGTGCAGGTGCTCGCGCCGATCAGCGACAGCCTGGCCGACCAGTTCCGCGAGAACGAGGAGCGCTACACCGTCAAGGCCGGCGACGGCACCGACAAGTACGTGCTCGCGTTCAACTCCGCCGGCGAGCACACCGCCGACATCCGCATCCGCCAGGCCATCCGCTGCGCCATCAACCACGACGAGATCATCGCCTCGCGCGGCGGCACTGACGCGGCGCTCGGCGGCCCGATCCCCTCGCTCGACCCCGGGTACGAGGACCTGACCGACGTGTACCCCTACGATCTGGACCGGGCCCGCGCGCTGATGGCCGAGGCCGGCTACAGCCAGGACAACCCGCTGACGCTCCGGCTGGAGTACGCCAACACCTACGGCACCGAGCTGGGCGACCAGCTGCGCTCGCAGCTGCGCGAGATCGGCATCGACCTGGACGTCGAGGTCGTGGAGTTCTCCACCTGGCTGCAGGACGTGTACACCAACAGGGACTACGACCTCTCGCTGGTGGACCACAACGAGAGCCACGACTTCTACCAGTGGGCCGACCCGGACTACTACTACAACTACGACAGCCCCGAGGTGCAGGACCTGTACGCGCGGGCGCTCGCCGCCACCGACGACGCGGAGCGCGACGCGCTGCTGGCCCGGGCCGCGCGCATCGTGTCCCAGGACGCGGCCGCCGACTGGCTGTTCAACTACCGCGTGACCTCGGCGTGGGACAACGGCGTCGAAGGCTTCCCGGTGAACCTCAATCAGACGCAGCTGCCGCTGTGGGACGTGACCTACACGGCCTGACGCCGCTGTCGGACGCCCCGATTCGCGGCACGGCGACGTGGAACCCGTTCGATGCGGCTCCGACGGACATTCGGTAGGCACATGAGGGCTTCCGTAGGCACCGCACTTCGGACACCCCGGATAAAAAACGGCGGAATGCCGCCATCCGTCCTGGCGTGATGCGCGGCCGGGGTGCCTACGGAAGCCCATAAGTGCCCACCGAAGGCGTCCGCCGGGGCGGCACGGCCGCGACACGGAGGCTGCCGCCGCCCCGCCCCCGACGGCATGGCCGCGGGAGGGCGGAAGGCGGATACATACGAGAAAGGAGCGTCGATGCGATTCATCGTGCGTCGCCTGGCGCTGTTCGTCGTGGCGCTGCTGGCGATCTCGGTCGTCGTGTTCGCGGCGCTGCGCGTCCTGCCCGGCGACATGGCCTCGGTCATGGCCGGGCTGAACTCGCCGCCCGAGCGCGTCGAGCAGCTGCGCGAGCAGCTCGGGCTGAACCGCCCGCTCGCCGTGCAGTACCTCGACTGGCTGGGCGCGCTGCTGCGCGGCGACTTCGGCACCTCGATGCTGACCGGCCGCTCGATCAGCGGCCAGGTGGCGCAACGCGCCTCGGTCACCTTCCCGCTGATCGTGATGGGACTGGCGATCGCGATGGCGCTCGGCATCCCGCTGGGCTGCGCGGCCGCGCTGGCCCGCGGTCGCCGGGCGCGCGGCGCGTTCCAGCTGGCGGCCGTCATCGGCGGCGCGATCCCCGCGCTGTGGGGCGGCCTGCTGCTGATCCTGCTGTTCGGCCGCGGCGTGGGGCTGATCGGCGTGCTGCCCTCGCAGGGGTTCCCCGCCGACGGCTGGGACGCCCCCGGCGAGGCGCTGGTCTCGCTGACCCTGCCGGCGCTGGCCGTCGGCGTCATCGTCGGCGCGAGCCTGATGCGCTACACGCGTTCCGCGCTGGGCGAGCTGGCGTCGTCGGGATACGTCGAGATGGCGATGTCCTGCGGCATGACGCGCACGCAGGCCGTCCTGCGGGTCGGGCTGCGCCTGGCGACGCCGCAGCTGGTGTCGGTCGTCGGCCTGACCTTCGCCGAGATGATCACCGGCGTCATGGTCATCGAGAACCTGTTCGCGCTGCCCGGCCTGGGCACCGGGCTGGTCACCGACGTCGGCAACCGCGACCTGATCGCCGTGCAGAGCGAGCTGTTCATGCTGGCGGCGTTCTTCCTGCTCATCGGCCTGGCGGTCGACCTGGCGCACCGCGCGCTCGACCCCAGGCTGAAGACGGCCGCCGGGGAAGGAGGACGATGATGGCCCGATTCGGTGCGATCGTCTCGTCGCTGTGGCGGCGGGCCGGCGGACGCTTCTCCCTGGTCGTGCTGGGGCTGTGGGTCCTGGTCTCGCTGGTCTCGCTGGTATGGACGCCGCAGCCGCTGTGGCGGACCGACGGCTATGACGTGTGGGCCGCGCCGTCCGCCGAGCACTGGCTGGGCACGGACGGCACGGGCGCCGACATCGTCAGCTGGCTGATGGCCGGCTCGCGCACCGACCTGCTCATCGTGATCCTGACCGTGCTGTTCGCCGGGGCGCTCGGCCTGCTGCTGATCGCGGCGATGACGGCGCGCAATTCGGTGCTGGCGAACACCTCGGTGGTGGCGGTGGACGCGCTGATCTCCGTGCCGACGATCCTGATCGCGCTGATCCTGGCGGTGCCGCTCGGCGCGTCGGTGGCGGTGATCGTCGTCGCCTGCGGGTTCGGGTACGGGCTGAACCTCGCGCGCGTGGCCAGGCCCCAGGCGCTGCTCGTCGCGCGGTCGGCGTATGTGGAGTCGGCGGTCTCGAACGGCGCCTCCGGCGTCCGCGTGCTGTTCGGGCACATCGTGCCCAACATCCTGCCGGTGCTGCTGGTGCAGCTGTCGCTGTCGGCCGGCACCGCGGTGCTCGCCGAATCCGGCCTGACCTACCTGGGCGTCGGCGTGCCCTCCGGCACCCCGAGCTGGGGGCATTCGCTGGCCACCACGGTGCGGTTCATCACCGTGTATCCGCTGACCGTGCTGTGGCCCGGCCTGGTGGTCACCGTCGTGGTGGTCGCCCTGAACCTGTTCGGCGACGCGCTGCGCGACGCCGTCGACCCGGTGGGCAACCCGGCGCTGCGGCGGGTCGCCGTCGAGGAAACGGAGGCATGATGGCCGTGGAGATCTCGGGACTGCGCATCGCGATCGGCGGGCGCGACATCGTGCACGGCGTCGACCTGTCGATCGGCGACGGCGAACGCGTCGGCCTGATCGGCTCCTCCGGCTCCGGCAAGTCGATGATCGCGCGCGCGATGCTGGGACTGCTGCCGGTGCAGGCCGAGGCGAGCGGGTCGATCCGCCTGGACGGCACGCAGGTCGTCGGCGCGCCGGACCGGGCGCTCGCCGACCTGCGCGGCCGCTATACGGGCATGGTGTTCCAGAATCCGGCCGCCACACTCAACCCGGTGCTCACCGTGGGCCGGCAGGTCGCGCTGCCGCTGCGCCTGCACTACGACCTGAGCCGAGCCGAACGCGCCGAACGCGTCGCCGCGATGCTCGAGCGGGTCGGGCTGCCCGCCGACGTGGCGTCGAAGTACCCGCACGAGCTGTCCGGCGGGCAGCGGCAGCGCGTCGGCATCGCCGCCGCGCTGGTGACCTCGCCGCGGCTGATCGTCGCCGACGAGCCGACCACGGCCCTCGACTCGATCACCCAGCGGCAGATCGTGGACCTGCTGGTCTCGCTGGTCGACGACGCCGGCGCCTCGATGCTGTTCATCACGCATGACTTCTCGGTGCTGGCCCGCGCGACGACCCGCTGCGCGGTGCTCGACGCCGGGCGGATCGTGGAGACCGGCGCCACGGCGGACCTGCTGGAGCATCCGGCCGACGCGCGCACCGCCCGTCTGGTCGACGCGGCCCGCGCGCTGGCGCTGCGGCCCGGCGGCGGTGACGATGGCGGTAGTGGCGGTGGCGATACGGCCGGCGATGCGGCCGTGGAAGAAAAGGACATGGCATGAAGAACGGATTGACGGGGACGGCGCAGCGCACGGAAGCCCCGACGGGTGAGGGCGCGGAGGCGCCCGGCGCGCCGATGCTGCGCGGCGCCCACATCGACAAGTCCTTCGGCCGCGGCGCCGCCCGGCGGCAGGTGCTGTTCGACGTGTCGGTCGACGTGCGCGAGGGGGAGTGCCTGGCCGTCATCGGCGGCTCGGGTTCGGGCAAGTCGACGCTGACCCGCATCCTGCTGGGGCTGGAGACGGCCGACGCCGGAACGGTCGCCTACCGCGGGGCCGCGGTGACGGGCGGCAGGAGGGCTCCCGGCCGGCAGGCGCTGCGCCGCGGGTCGGGGCTGGTGTTCCAGGATCCGTTCTCGTCGCTGGACCCGCGCTGGACCGTGGCGCGTTCGGTGGCCGAGCCGCTGCGGCTGCGGCACCGCGGCATGCCCGCCGACGAGGTGGGCCGGCGCGTCGCGCAGGCGCTGCGCACCGTCGGATTGGAGCCGGCGACGTTCCTCGGGCGGTATCCGGTCGATCTGTCCGGCGGGCAGGCGCAGCGCGTCGCCATCGCGCGGGCGATCGTCAACGAGCCGAAGGTGGTGCTGGCCGACGAGCCGATGAGCGCCATCGACGTGGCCGCGCGCGTGCAGATCCTCGACGCGTTCGCCGCGATCCGCGACCGCCGGCCCGACATGGCACTGATCATGGTCTCGCACGACCTCGGCGTGGTGCAGCACATCGCCGACCGCGTCGTGGTGCTGCACGACGGCCGCGTCGTCGAGCAGGGGCCGACCGGCCGGCTGCTGGCCGCGCCGTCGGATCCGTACACGCGCGAGCTGATCCGCGCGGCCACGCCGTTCGTCGGACGGCCGTAGGCGGCGGCGCGGCCGGCCGCATCCGTCACGGCAGCTCGTGCCAGACGGGCAGGCGGTGCAGGGCGAGCACGACGTTGCATCGGTCGAGCGTGCCGCCCGTCGCGTCGCACATCGTCGCGTACCACCGCCGGTCGCGCAGCGTGCGGGTTTCGGGGGCGACCAGCGCGTCCAGGCGCGACGCGTACTGGAAATGCAGGTGGCTGAGCAGCCCGCCGACGCGGTGGGCGCCACGCGACGGCATCGGCGCGATCGCGAGCAGCCAGTCGAACGGCGAGGGCGACGCGGCGGCTCCGTCATTACGGTGCGCGGCGTCGTTCGCGATGCCTTGCACGGCGATGTTTGCGGCGCCGGCCGCATCGGCGCGGAACACCAGCGTCGGCTTGGCTTCCAGAGCGCGCGCCAGCGTGTCGACGAGCCGGTAGGCGGCGGTGTGCAGCGGCGAACCGTCCTCGGCGAGCCATGTGACGACGAGGCCGTCGCCCCCGTCGGCCCGCGGCGAGACCCGCCAGCCGCCGATGCGGACGGGGTTGTCGTCGCTGACGGTGCGGCAGGCCGCCGTCCAGAACGCGCGGATGCCGTGCACGGCCATCGGCGAGCCGGCGACCGCCTGCTCGGCGGCGTCCCACGCGCGGCGCATCGCCGGGTCGTCGCTGCCGATGAATTGTTCGAAGCTCACCCAGTCGCCGGTCCAGTCCGACGGGTCGAACGCGGCATCGGTCCGGCCCGGCGCGGCCGGCTCGCCGCGATGCCCGCCCGGGCCGGCCGCGGGGCGTCCTGCGATGCGCTCCGACGGTTCGACGTGTGGGCGTGCATCATCGTGGCTGTTCATCGCGAGTCTCCTTGTCTGATGGGGGATCGTGGTCGGATCGGGTTGGTTTGGCCGGCCGTCCGACCGGGCGTTCGCTCGGGGCGGCCCGGGACGGCGTCGAGGTCGAGGATGCGGTCGCACCAGGCGGCGGCGAGCTCCTCGTCGTGCGTGACCACCAGCACGGCCTTGCCGCGTTCGGCCAGGCGTCGCAGCAGCATGCCGACCTGGACCATGTGCCGTCGGTCCAGACCGCTCGTCGGTTCGTCGAGCACGATGAGCTCCTTGCCGCACACCAGCGCCGAGGCGATCGCCGTGCGTTGCTTCTGCCCGCCGGACAGGCTCATCGGATGGCGGTCGGCCAGCCCGGTCAGGTCCAGCTCGCGCAGCACCGCGTCGCAGACGGCGCGGATCGCGGCGCGCTCGTCGTCCTCGCCCGTCGTGCCCAGCAGCAGCTCGCCGCGCACGGAGTCGGCGAACAGCTGGTAGTTCACGTCCTGCATCACCAGGAATCCGGCGCGCATCAGCGTGCGCGGCCTCGCCGCGGCGCCGCGGCGGAGCACGTCGCCGGCCAGCGGCCGGGCCAGGCCCACCAGCGTGCGCACCAGCGTGGATTTGCCTGCGCCGTTGTGCCCCATCACGCCGACGATCTCGCCGGGGAACAGGTCGAGGTCGGGGATGGGGCGGCTGAAGCCGCCCGTGTCGGGCGTGCAGCGGCGCCGGAACCATCGGCGGCCGGCGGGCCGATGCCCGACGACCAGACCGCGCGTCGACAGCAGCGCGCCGGGCGTGGCCGGCGCCGCCGTGCCTGCACCGGCCGGTTGCCGCGGCAAGGGTGGCGTGTCGTCGGTCCGGTCGTCCGTCAGGGGCGGCTCCGGTACGGCGTGCGGTCCGGCGGGTGGCGCGGCGGGCGACTCCGGGAGCGGCGTGCCGCGGAGTCGGGCGACTGTGTCGGCGGAGTCGGCTGGCGTGGGGCCGGATGTCGTGGGTCCGGGTGCCGTGGCGGATTCTACCGGCCGCGGCGGTGCCGGCGGTGCGTCGTCGGCCGCTCGGGCGTTTGCGGCGGCATCGGCGCGCTCCGGCCAGCGGGCGGCCAGCGCGTCGACGCGGCGGCGGAAGGGTGCGACGTCCAGCGTGCGCAGCCCCATCGCCTCGCGCCGCGCCTCCGGGATCGCCGCGAACCGCGCGGCCGTATGGTCGCCGACGATACGGCCCGACTCGAACAGCACGTACCGGTCGGCGAGTCCGGCGCACCAGGCCAGCCGGTGCTCGGCCACGACGATCGTGACGCCCATGCGCTTGATGTCGCCCAGCAGCGCCGCCAGGTCGTCCATCGCACGGCGGTCGAGGTTGCTGGTCGGTTCGTCGAGCACCAGCAGACGCGGCCGCAGCATGCAGGCCGAGGCGACCGCGATGCGCTGCTTCTCGCCGCCCGACAGCCGGAAGATGCTGCGGTCCAGCAGATGCGCGATACCGAAGCGTTGCGCGACCTCGTCGACGCGCCCGCGGATGCGCGCGGGCTCCCAACCCGCGTTCTCGCAGGGGAACGCCAGCTCGTCGGCGACGAAGGCGTTGAAATACTGGGTCTTCGGGTTCTGGAACACGCTGCCGACCAGCGCGGCGTACTCCTCGATGGCCGCCTGGCCGCATTCCAGCCCGTAGACGGTGCAGGCGCCGGTCAGATCGCCGGTGTGGAACGAGGGGATCAGGCCGTTGAGCAGCCGGGTGAACGTCGTCTTGCCGCAGCCGCTCTGGCCGCACAGCACGACGAACTCGCCGTCGGCGATGCCGAGCGTGACGTCGGAAAGTGCGGGCGGGGGCTGGGTGGCGTCGTCATCCGGCAGGCCCGGCTCGCCGCGGTACCGGAAGCCCACGCCGTGCGCCTGGACGGCGGGACGGGCCGCGGCCGCGTCGTCGTATGCCACGGTCATCGCCACACCCCCGTCAGGAACAGCGCGAACGGCACCGCGCACAGCGCCATGTACGCCCAGTCGAGCGGCGTCATGCGGATGTCGGCCATGCTGGTGTGCCGCCCGGGGTTGCCGAGCCCCTTGGTCAGCGCGGCGACGGAGAGGTCCTGCGCGACGGTGTTCGCGTTCATCAGCAGCGGCACGATGATGTACTCCAGCGACTGCGCCGGGTGCCGCAGCGGCGACCCGCCGCCCGACGGGATGCCGCGCAGCGCCATCGCGTCGCGGATGTGCCGGTAGTCCTCGCGCAGCGTCGGGAAGAAGCGGATCACCACGATGCAGGGGATGACCACGGCCTCCGGCGCGTGGATGCGGCGCAGCGCCGCCGTGAACTCGCCCGGGCTCGTGGTCGTGAACGCGTACGCGCCGGTGATCAGGCACGGCAGCAGCATGCGGATGCCCACCGCGAGCATCGGCACGATGGCCAGCCACGCCCAACCGCCGGAGGTCGGCGTCTCGATCAGGCTCAGTCCCAGCAGCGCCGCGTAGACGACGGCGAAGCGGACGGCCGAACGCACCCGGCCGGCCAGCAGCAGCGGCACGATGAACAGCGCCGTCAGCACCGCCTCGGTCGGGGTGCCGACATGGAAGAACAGCAGCAGGTTGGCCTCCAGCAGCAGGAACAGCTTCGCCCGCGGGTCGAGGCGCAGGCCGTGCGATCCGCGGGCGGCGTCGGCGGGCGGGGCCGGCGTCGTCACCGTGCTCAAACGATGCCCGCCTTGGCGAAGTGTTTGCGCATCATCCGCTGGCCGAACCAGCCGCCGATGACGGCGCAGACCAGGATCGCGCCCATCGCCAGCCAGAACGACCCGGTGTTGACCTGGGCGAACACGCCGTCGATGTACGCGGCGTCCTTGCCCTTGGCCTCCAGCGCGGCCACATAGGCGTCCTTCATGAACCACAGCGGCAGGATCGGGCCGGTCAGGCCGTAGGAGAAGACCACATAGCTGATCAGGATGCCGATGCGGCTGCGGTACTTGCCGAGCGCGGCGATCAGGTCGGCGGCCACCGCGAACACGATGTTGGCGAGGAACGACAGCAGGAAGTGCCCGGACACCAGGAAGAACAGGCCCATGACCAGGCCCATGACGGTGATGCCGCCGAACTTGCCCAGGCGCGCGACCAGCAGCATGTACACGCAGCCGCTGACCAGCGCGCACAGCGCGGGCAGCAGGATCGAGCCGAACCCGGCGAACGCGATGGCCGAGGCGAACGTGCAGACCGCGACCAGCACGAAGTAGACGGCGGTGAACACGCCGATGGTGATCAGGTCGGGTACGGAGAGTCGGGCGAAGCCGCGGGCGGCGGCCGTCGTGGTCGGTGTCGTGGCGGTCATGGATCGTCCTTTCGTCGCGGGGCCGGACGGGCCGGCGTGCAGGGCCGCCCGGGCGCGCCGGGCGGGGTCACCGCCCAACCTAGCGAAAGAAAAAACGGAATACAAGACTGTTCTTTTGGCGGAAAGTGTGCGATAATCCCGCGCCCTGCGGGGTGGTCGACGGGTGGGCGTCACGCCCGACGGGTCGGTGGCTGGGTCGACGGCGACGGCGGTCGTCCGGACGGGCGGGTTCGGTCGGACGCTCGGGCGACACGCCGGACCGGTTCCGCGGACTTCGGGGGATGGTCCGCGGCCGATCGCATGATTCCGCCATTGCCCGCGGACCATCCCCCGAAGTCCGCGGGTCACCCGCCCATCGCGCAGGTGGTCGGCTCTCTGCTTGATCATTCCCCAAAGCCTGCGGGCACGTCCCCACACCGGAGACGACCGGTCCGGCCCCACACTCGTGGGCGCGTGTCGGACCGACCCTTGGGGCATGCCGGCCTGGCCCATCGGGGCGTGGAAGCCGGGCTTCTCAGGACGCGTCGGCGCGCGCGGTCTTGCCGGGCGTGATCGTCATGCTCTGGAACCGGTGCGCCATGTAGGCGTTGTCGAAGTGGTCGGCGTAGAACACCTCGACCGGCGAGTTCGGCTGCAGCCCGGATTCGCGCTCGTACCAGCACTCCAGCGACTGCAGCGTCATCACGCCGTCGACGAGCATGAGCAGCGCGCACACCACGGTGACGGCGTACCGCCATCGCCACGGGATGAGGTTGATGAGCCTGAGCAGCCACGGCAGGCAGAACCGGATCCAGCAGAACCCGAGCGCGCCCCACATGCACATGAACGGCGTGCTCGTGCGCCCGCCGGTGATCGCGGCGATCGGGTCGGGGAACAGCCCCAGGATCGTCATCCCCGAGTAGTTCCACGCCACCGCGCCGAACGCGACCTCCATGAACCAGCTGGTCGCCGCCTCGAACGCGCCGCCGATGACCGCCGACACCAGGAAGATGACGGCCGGGTTCGCGCGGTAGAACCGGTTGAGCGCGACCGTCATCAGCGTGGCGCCGAAGCCGTAGATCGGCGAGAACGGGCCGAACAGCATGCCCGCGCGGTCCTGGTAGTGCCCAGGATCGACGACGACCATGTGGTAGACCGTCTCGATGACCAGACCGATCACGCAGCAGACCGTGAACACCCAGAACAGGTTGAAGAAGTTGAGCTGGATGAAGCCGCGGCCATCCTTCGCCCGGCCGAGCGTGCCGGCCTCGGCCTCCTGCTCGGTCTGCTCGTAGCGTCGGCGCCGGGCGGCGCGCCGCTCCGCGTTCAGCGCGGGGTCGACGGTCGTGGCGATGACCAGCAGGATCGCGATGCGGATCAGCGGATCGATGACGTGCCCGTGGAAGCCGAGCAGCATGATCGTGATGATGCCGATGACGATGTTCAGCAGCACCAGCAGGTAGGCATAGAGCGCCGCGTGCCGCCGCCGGTTGCGCAGCAGCGAGACGCCGAACGCCACGTCGGCGGCGCTGTGGACCGCGATCAGCGCCAGTTGGATGATCGTCAGGATAAGCGTGAGCGTGACGTGCTGCGAGCCGGTGATGCCGGCGCCTCCGGTCGTGATCAGGCGGACGACGATGGCGATGCCGATTGCGAGCACGCTGGCGCCGCTGACCAGGCAGACGACGCCGTAGACGCGCATGAGCAGCGGGATGCGCGCGCCGGCGCCGGAGGGCGCGGGCTCCAGCCCGGATGCGGCGGGGGAGGTCGGGGAGGTGGGGATGGAGGATGCGGCGGACATTGGCGCTCCTTGGTCGGCGACGCGTGGCGCCGGTGGTCGGGTGGGATATGCCTCCATCGTAGCCGCATCGGGGAGGAAGCGCGAGGCGGCCAGGGGGGGGCGTCGCCGGCGCGTACGGCCGGCCGGCGGCGTCGGTCGGGGCGTGCGTGGGGCGGCGATAGTATGGCGGAGGAACGGGAACGGTCAAAACGGTCAAGGAGGGCGCCATGGAACGGCCGGATGCGATACGGGTGCGCGGCGCGCGCGTCAACAACCTCAGGAACGTCGACGTGGACGTGCCGCTCGACGAGCTGGTGGGCGTCGCCGGCGTGTCCGGCTCGGGCAAGTCCTCGCTGGCGCTCGACGTGCTGTACGCCGAGGGGTCGCGCCGCTACCTCGACGCGCTGTCCACCTACACGCGCCGGCGGATGACGCAGGCGAGGCGCCCGCAGGTCGACTCGGTCAGCTACCTGCCGCCGGCCCTGGCGCTGCACCAGCGGCCCGGCGCGGGCGGCATGCGCTCGACGTTCGGCACGATGACCGAACTGCTCAACGTGCTGCGTCTGATGTTCTCGCGACTGGCGAGCCACCGCTGCCCGAACGGCCACCGCTGCCCGCCGTCGCTCGCCGTCGCGGCCGGGCTCGACATCGTGTGCCCGACGTGCGGGGCCGCGTTCATGGGACCGGGCGCGGAGGACCTGGCGTTCAACTCGACCGGCGCGTGCCCGCGCTGCCAGGGCACCGGCATCGTGCGCGAGGTGGACGATTCCACGCTGGTTCCGGACGAATCGCTGAGCATCGACCAGGGCGCGGTGGTGCCGTGGCGCACGTTCGGCTTCAACGTGCAGCCCGACATCGTGCGCGAGTTCGGCGTGCGCACCGACGTGCCGTTCCGCGAACTGACCGAGGCCGAGCGCGACATCGTGTTCAACGGGCCGGAGGAGAAGAAGCACATCGTCATCCCGTCGGTCAAGGGCATCCACGACCTGGACTTCACGTTCCGCAACGCGCGGCTCACCGTGCTCAAGGAGCTCGACCGCGCCACCGACGAGAAGCGCTTCGCCAAGGTCGCCAAGTTCCTGGTCGAACGCACCTGCCCGGACTGCGGCGGCACGCGGCTGGGCGACGCCGCCCGCGCCCCGCGCATCGGGGAGGCCGGACTGGCCGACGTGACCGCGTGGCCGCTGCGCGACGTGCTGGACTGGGCCGACGGCGTGCCGGACGCGCTGCCCGCCGAGATGCACGACATGGCGGCGACGCTGGTGGCGACGCTGCGGGAGATGGGCTCGCGGCTGATGCAGCTGGGGCTGGGCTACCTCACGCTCGACCGGTCGTCGGCCTCGCTGTCGACGGGAGAGCGCCAGCGGGCGCAGCTGTCGCGCGCGGTGCGCAACGAGACCACCGGCGTGCTGTACGTGCTCGACGAGCCGAGCACCGGCCTGCATCCGGCGAACATCGAGGGACTGATCGGCGTGATGCGCGACCTGATCGACGCCGGCAACTCGGTGCTGTTCGTCGACCACGACGTGCGCGTGCTGCGCGCCGCCGACCATTTCATCGAGATGGGGCCGGGCGCCGGCACCCAGGGCGGGCGCGTCGTCGCGCAGGGCACGCCCGAGCAGATCGCGGCGAATCCGGACTCGCGCATCGCCGGGTTCCTGACGGGGGCCGAGCCGTCGGTGGTGCGCGGGCGGCGGGAGGTGCCGCCGCTGCCGGCCGACTGGGAGGTTCCCGGGGCGGGCGGGTCCGAATCGGCCGGATTGGGCGTGGCCGTGTCGGGGACGGAGGACGATTCCGCGGACGCCCGCGGTGTCGCTGATGGCGCGGGTGGCGCGGACTACGCGGACGGCATGGGCGAAGGCGCATGGCCCGTCGACGGCGAATCGGCGGGTGACGGCGCGTGGATCCGCATGGCCACCTCCGCGATCCACACGGTCAAGCCGCTGGACGTCGCGGTCCCGCGCGGCCGGCTGACGGCGGTCACCGGCGTGTCCGGCTCGGGCAAGACCACGATGGTGCTCGAATCGCTGGTGCCGGCGTTGGAGGCCTGCGCCGGCGACGGGCCGCTGCCCGAGCACGTCACCTCGATCGACCCGGCCGGCATCGAACGCGTGCGCATCGTCGACTCGACGCCGATCGGCATCAACGTGCGTTCGACGCTGGCGACGTACTCCGGCGTCATGGACATGCTCAGGCGCGCGTTCGCCGGCACCGCGACCGCGAAGGCGCTCGGCTACAAGCTCGCGGACTTCTCGTACAACACCGGCTCGCTGCGATGCCCGCAGTGCGACGGCACCGGGCAGGTCAACCTCGACGTGCAGTTCCTGCCGGACGTGACGATCCCGTGCCCGAGCTGCGAGGGGCGGCGCTTCAGGCCCGAGGCCGACGCCGTGCGCATCGCGACCCCCGGCCGGCCGGACGGGCTGACGATGCCGCAGGTGCTGGCCCTGAGCGTCGACGAGGCGCTGGACGTGTTCGCGCCGGCGCCCCACGGGCGGCGCGGGGGCGCGGCTGGCGAGGGAGGCACGTCCCCGGTTGACGGCAACACCGGGGTCGCGTCGGCCCCGGCGGCGGGTGACAATGATGATGCCGGAAACGCAGCGGTTCCGCAGGCAGGCGGGCGCGGGCGACAGGGGGCATCGGGCACGGCGGTTCCGCTGGCGGGCGATTGCGTCGCCGACGCGCTGCTCAAGCGCATCCGCAAGGCGCTGGCGACGCTGTCGGACCTCGGTCTGGGCTATCTGACGCTCGGCGAGGACACGCCCTCGCTGTCGGGCGGCGAGGCGCAGCGGCTCAAGCTGTCGAACGAGCTGGGCCGCAAGCAGGGCACGTCGATGTTCGTGCTCGACGAGCCGACCACCGGCCTGCATCCGCTGGACGTGCGCACGCTGATCGGCGTGCTGCAGCGGCTGCTCGACGGCGGCGCGACGATCGTCGTCATCGAGCACGACCTCGATATGATCGCCAACGCGGACTTCGTCATCGACATGGGGCCCGGCGGCGGCGAGGAGGGCGGGCGGATCGTGGCCGTCGGCACGCCGGAGCGGATCGCAGTGAACCCCGCGTCGCTCACCGGCCGCTACCTGGGCCCGGTCCTGCGCCAGGGGAGGTGATGCGCCCTGGGCCTGTGTCGGTGTCCGTCTCCTGATGCATAGCCATAACGGTGTCTGGTTCGAATCGGTCGGACGCGGTCCTTGGCTGAACGAGGTCGACGGCCTCCTGCGCCGGAACCTTGGATTGCGGTGTGCGGGTTTCGGCGTTGCTTGTGGGCCCTGCTGCGTGGTGGGCCGGAGCTCAGGCCAAACGGATGCGTCCGGCCTTGACGCCGTCCTCGATGCAGCGTTTGAGCTCCTCCGGCATGGGCCTGTCCTTCGGCCAATGGGATGGGTAGAACGTCGCGATGCCTGGCGTGCCCCGATAGATTCCCTGTTCCGCTTCCTGGGCGAGGCGATCGAAATCCACGTATGTCGGTTTGCCGTCGCCGGCCGTATTATCCGTGCCGCACATCGTCGTATCCTTTCCGTCGTGCTGTATGGGCCGGCGTCATTGCTCGGCCATGGATGTCGGTAATCCTATTTCCTGAACGAATTTTCTCGTTGCCCAATTGGCATGGTAGATGACTCTCAGTGGGTTGCCAAGTCGGTCCCTATGCTCACCGGCGTCCAGCGCGATCATCTCCACCAGCCTTCCGGTATGCCCATATTCCGCGGCCAACAGGCGGTTGCCGTCGAAATACGTCCTGGCGCGGTGATGCAGCTGATTGCGCCATGCCGACTTGACGTCGGCCGGCGGTACATGACAGCTTTTGCCGCTGATGATGCGTTGATGCAACGCGAAGTTCGGGCTGGAAGTCGGTTCGTCGAACATTGTGGTTCCTTACGTCTGGTATCACGGTGTCCCGTCGGGAAGTGGTCCGGACAACGATAGGCGCGAGCGTCGCCGGCGTCCAGCGCGGGGAGGCGTTGTGGTCGAAGGGTTGCGGTTATCCACAATGATGTCCGGTGTGTGTCCGCGTTTGCGGGATGACGGGCGGGAATCGCGGGCGTCGACGGGCGGCTGCGACGCCGCCTCGGAAACGGCGGGGAGTCGGGAGTAGGGTGGGCGGTATGGACCGGGGACAATGGATTGCGCAGACGTTGGAACGGTTGTCGCACTCGGCGTTCCGGGCGCGGTTCGAATTGAGCGGCAAGGATCGGGCCTACGCGCGCGCCAAGGGGCGCGACGCGATCGACCGGCATACGCATGAGATGCTGCGCTCGCGGGTCGGCGCGGCCGTTCCCCGCAACGACGGCAGGCAGACGCCGTGGCGTGGCCATCCGGTGTTCACCGCGCAGCACGCCACGGCCACCTGCTGCCGCGGCTGCATCGCCAAATGGCATGGCATCCCGCAGGGACGCGGCCTGACCGACGACGAGGTCGACCGGCTCGCCGCGCTGGTGATGGCATGGATCGAACGCGACCTGGCCCGCTATCCGTCGGCTGCGGCGCCGGTGGGCGGAACGACGATGGCGAATGCGGCGACATCGCCGTCAGGCGGTCCGCCGGCGGATGGTCCGGCATCGTCGGCGGGCAACCCGGCGTCTTCCTCGGCGGACGAGTCGACGTCGTCGGCTGCAGGCAGCCCTCCGTTATCGGAGGCGGGCGGGGGCGCCTTCGTTGCCGGCGCGTTGTTCTGAGCGCCGACGTATCGGCTCCGCTATGTCCGTCCATTATGCCGGTTCTGCCGCGTCCACCGGCGTGTCGGTTCCATTGTGCCGACTCCGATGCGTCTCGTCCGGCATGCCGGTTCCGTGGCGTCTTTCGAGGCGCCCGTCTCCGTGGTCGGGCCAGGTTCGCTGCGGCGGCTCCCGCATGGCTTTCGGCGTGCCGTTTGAGATGCGTGCCAATCCGTTGATTCTGCTTCCGTTTCCCATGTTTTCGTACGCTGCCGGCGTGTCTCTCCGATGGGCGCGATACATTGGTCACATGGTTAGTTACTCAACTAATTAACCGGATAACCGTGATCGTGGCTATGCCGTCGGGCGGTGGCTCGTCGCCGAAGCGCGGCGGACCGGCATCGAGGGGAGGTGCGCATGGATTTCGACTATTCCGGTGCGGAGCCGCTGTTCCGGCAGGTCGCCGACCAACTGCGCGCCGGCATCGCCTCGGGGGAGTTCCCCGAGGGAGGGCCGGTGCCGAGCACCACCGAGATCTCTCGCACCTACGCCATCAATCCGGCCACCGTGCTCAAAGGCATGAACCTGCTGGTCGGCGAAGGGCTGCTGGAGAAGCGCCGCGGACTGGGCATGTTCGTCGTCCCCGGTGCGCGGGACGCGCTGCGCGAGAGGGAACGGGAGCGGTTCGTCGGCGAGGGGATCGCCGCGTTCGTCGCCGAGGCGCGGCGGCTCGGCATCGGCCGCGACGAGCTGACGGTACTAATTGAAGGGGGGTATTCCGATGGGATTGAGGGTCACTGACCTCGCGAAACGCTACGGCCGCACGACCGCATTGGACGGCATGTCGCTCGACCTGCGGCCGGGGGTGGTCTACGGTCTGTTCGGACGCAACGGCGCCGGCAAATCGACGCTGCTCGGCTGTCTGGGCAACCGTCTGATCCCCGATTCGGGGAGCCTCGAACTGGACGGCGAACCGCTTGCGGAGAACGAGCCGGCGATGGAACGCACCTATCTGGCCGACGAGCGCCTGCCCTGGTGGCCCGGCCGGTCGTTGGAGTCGATCCTGCGCGACTGCGGGAGGATATACGGCGGTTTCGACCGCGAATTCGCCGACACGTTGGCCGAGCGGTTCGGCATCGACGTGGAGTGTCCGTACAATCGCCTGTCACTGGGGCGGCGCACGGCGTCACGCATGGCGATCGGCCTGTGCCTGCCGGTCGACTACCTGTTCCTCGACGAGCCGACGCTGGGGCTCGATCCGGTCGCCCGTACGCTGATGGCGCGTTCCGTCATCGAGGCATGCGCCCGCCGGTCGCGCACCGTCGTCATCTCGACACATGACGTCGCCGAATTCGCCGGCGTTATCGAGGCGGCCGTCGTCATCGACCACGGCCGCCGTCTTGACCGCTTCGACGTGCAGGATCTGTACCGACACGCGGCGGTGCTGTCCGGGCCGGCGTCGGCGGTGGACGCGGCGGTGGGGCGGCTCGGCCTGACAGTGCTCGACAGGGAGTGCCACGGGATGTCGGCCAACGTGATGGTCGCCCTCGACTCCGGCGCCGACGTATGGGAAGGCGTCCCGGACGGCACCGACGACGGTGCGGATGATGGCTCCGACGTCGGGTGCGACGATCCCGCCGCGGCGCTCGCCGCACGGGTGGGCGGCGGCGTTCATGTCCGCACGCCCGATTTGAGAACCTACGTCATTCGACTGATTCAGGAGAGGAACTGACATGGGCGACCTGACACGATTGAAGGGAATCTGGACGACGGCCGAAACCAAATCCGCAACCGGGACCGGCTTCGCGGGCCGGCGGGCCGGCGTAGCCGCGTGGCCGTCGGCGGACGGTCGGCGCCGCACGGTCGTCTCGCGGCGCGGATGGCGCGTCGCCTGGCGGTACGAGATGAGGTTCGTGATTTTCATCATCGCGTTCTGTGCGGTCATGATGGCGGCTGTCACGTTCTGCTGCGCCGTGTTGGGCATGTGGTCCAACGGCGGTCTCAAACCGTTGTGCCTGTGGTGCGCCGCCGTCTCCGCGGCCGCCGCGTACCTGGTGCCCCGGTATGCGATATGCCACGGCGTATCCCGGCGCACCGGCGTGACCGCACAGTATTTCGGCAATGTCGTCGTCTCCGCCGTGGTGACCGTCCTGCTCGCCGTCGTTGAACGGGTGAACAGGGCCATAGATGCCATGCTGGCGTCTTATGACGGCTTCTGCGCGGTACGGGTGCAGGAGCTGGCCACCTACCCGGATGCGCTGGCGCTCGCCCCTCGTTACCTCGACGATCTGTCCGCCGCCGAGCAGGGATGGCGGCGGAACGAACCGAATTGGATCATCTTCCTCGTCGCGGCGTTCGCCTTCGTCTTCACCGCGACGATGGTCGGTCAGCTGGTCGGGGAGGCCTGCTCCCGACTCGGGGCGAAGCGCACCGTCATCGTGCTGCTCGTCTTCGTCGTAGGGGTCCCGCTGTTGGCGTCGGTCCTGATGTACGCCAATCCCTACACCATCCGTCCCGTCGCCATGCGGGCGTTCGATGCGGTCGACACGGCGCTCGCGTTCACGATGGGCATCCTGCAGCACGGCTCGCTGGAAGGAGGGGACTGGGACTGCGCCTTCAGTCTGTGGCCATTGCTCGCCTCCGCGGCCGTCGTCAGCGCGCTGTGCGCCATCGGGTCGATGCTGCTCGACCGGCGCCGCGAACTGCGTCCGGCCGTGGCCGTCGGCTGATCCCGGCCGCTCGTCCCCGCGGCCGCCGTTTGATTTCGCGACCATCCGACGCTGCAGCCGTCGGATGGCCGTTCTTCCTCTCCTGTCTCTCCGCCGTCTGCATAGTGGGACGGCGGCGGGGGCGCCGATGCCGCCATGCTAGGCTCGCAGCCATGACGTACCTGTTCTGTTGTTGTCGCTGAATCCCGACCGCCGTGGCGCGGCCCGCACGTCCGCATCCCCGCATCGTCGTTCCGACCCCAGACTCCAGCGCATCGCACAGCAACAGACAGAAGGCATCGCATCATGACCATCCACAACGGCATCACCGCACTCATCGGCGACACCCCGCTCGTCCGCCTCAACCACGTCACCGACGGCATCCGCGCCACCATCGCGGTGAAGGTCGAATACCTCAACCCCGGCGGTTCGTCGAAGGACCGCATCGCCGAACGCATCATCGACGCGGCCGAACGTTCGGGCGAACTCGGGCCCGGCGGCGTGATCGTCGAGCCGACCAGCGGCAACACCGGCGTCGGGCTGGCGCTGGTCGCCCAGCAGCGCGGCTACCGCATGATCGCCGTCGTGCAGGACAAGGTCTCGCAGGACAAACGCGACGTGCTCGCCGCCTATGGCGCCGAGGTCGTCGTCGCCCCCGGCGGCGTCGCGCCCGACGACCCTCGCTCGTACTATTCGGTCGCCCGCCGTCTCGCCGCGACCATTCCCGGCGGCTACATGCCCAACCAGTACGCCAACCCGAACGGGCCGGAAAGCCACTACCTGACCACGGGCCCGGAGATCTGGCGGGCCACGGACGGGCATGTCACGCACTTCGTCGCCGGCATCGGCACCGGCGGCACGATCACCGGCGCCGGGCGCTACCTGCATGAGGCGTCCGGCGGCCGGGTCACGGTGATCGGCGCCGATCCGGAGGGTTCGGTGTTCTCCGACCCCGACCACACGCACCCGTTCCTCGTCGAGGGCGCCGGCAAGGAGGACGTCCCCGCCATCTACGATCCGTCGGTGGTCGATGCGATCGAGGCGGTGCCGGACGCGGAATCCTTCGAGATGACCCGTCGGCTGGCCCGTGAGGAGGGGCTGCTTGTCGGCGGCTCGTCCGGCATGGCCGTGGCCGCCGCGTTGCGGTACGCCCGCGCCCGTGACCTCGGCCCCGATGCGCTGATGGTCGTGCTGCTGCCCGATTCGGGCCGCGGCTACATGTCGAAGATCTTCAACGACGATTGGATGCGCGAGCACGGATTCGCCGACGTCGTCGCTCGCACCTCGGCGCCCTCGCTGGCCGCCGGTGCCGCGGACGTGCTGCGTCGGGATCGAAAGTCCTGATCGCATGGTCTCGTCGGTCGCCGGTCGCCGGATCGACGGGCGTGCGTCGAACCGGTCGACGTGATCCGTTTGGGGGTCTCGCAGGGGCGCAGCCGGGGCCGGTCGGCGGTATCTGGCTTATGTGTGGCGGATTTGGGCTTCTGCGGACATCCAACTGGATTACGTGGGGCACCGGAATCCGGAAACCCGGAGTATGAACGGCGTCATACCGCCATCGCTACTCGGGGTATCGCCGGCGGGCCGCCTCACGTAGTCCAGTTGGGTGTCTGCAATGGCCTCAATCCGCTACATCTAATCGAGTTTGAGGCATATGGGCCGTTCCGAGTATCTGCCGAACCGGTTCGCCATCCCCGTTTCGCCGATTCGGGAGGGCGCGCCCCGCCCCGCCGGTGTGCCGCGGGCGGATACGTCGAACCCGGCCCCGGAAAGCAAGGCTCACGGCGGGATTCGAGACAATCGTGGGGTGGGGCATCTGCCTACTTCTGGGGAATTTGCTGTCCGGCATGCTTACGCTCCTGTTCCGCGCAGGGTGTCTACCCACTTCCGGGGAGTTTGCTTTCGCTCGCCGGCGCGCCATGGACTCTTGGAGGGCGGGTAGCCCCGGAGCCGCGGTCGCTTCCGCCCGCCGTCGCGCCATGAGCGGATTCACCGGGCCGACCCGGAGGGGCGCGGCGCCGGGACTCGGGTACACTGGGGCGGTATGACAGGGGATAGCACGGCACAGGCGCTTGCGGCGCTGAAACGGTACTTCGGCTACGATTCGTTCCGTCCCGGCCAGGAGGGGCTGGTCGAGGCGATTCTCGCGGGCCGCGACGCGCTCGGCGTCATGCCGACCGGCGCCGGCAAGTCGATCTGCTACCAGGTGCCCGCCGCGCTGATGCCCGGCGTGACCGTGGTCGTCTCGCCGCTGATCTCGCTGATGCGCGACCAGGTCGACGCGCTCAACGACGCCGGCTTGCCCGCCGCGTTCATCAACACCACGCAGTCGCCCGACGAGCAGGGCATGGTGCTGGCGCAGGCGGCCCGGGGCGAGGTGCGCCTGCTCTACGTGGCGCCCGAACGGCTGGAGACCGAGCGGTTCCGCCGCTTCGCCGCGCAGGTGCCCATCGCGCTGGTCGCCGTCGACGAGGCGCACTGCGTGTCGCAATGGGGGCAGGACTTCCGCTCGTCGTACCTCGGCATCGGCGAGTTCATCGCCGCGCTGCCGAAGCGTCCGGTGGTCGCGGCGTTCACGGCGACCGCCACCGAGCGCGTGCGGCGCGACATCGTCGAGCTGCTGGAGCTGCGCGATCCGCGGGTCACCGTCACCGGCTTCGACCGCCCGAACCTGTACTTCGACGTCATCAGGCTGGAATCGAAGCGCAAGGCCGCCTGGGTGGCGAACTACATCGCCGCCCGGCCCGAGGAGTCGGGCATCGTGTACTGCGCCACGCGCAAGGAGACCGAGGCGCTCGCCGCGGCGATCAACCGGACGGTCGCCCAGCTGCGCCGGGCGGCGGGCGATTCGCCTCGTTCCGCGGCGGCCGGCGATTCCGCGGCGACTTCGGTAAACGTCGGACCGGACGGCGGTTTCGGCGGCGATCCGGGGAACGGCGGCGGTCGTTCCGATGGCGGTCTATCCGGCGGCGGTCATTCCGGCGCCGCGATGACCGACGGCTTCGACGACGATCGCATGGACGGCGGGCGCCCGGTGGCCGTCGCCTACCATGGCGGCATGTCCGCCGAGGTGCGCAACCGCGCGCAGCGGGACTTCGTGACCGACCGCGTGCCGGTCGTCGTCGCCACGAACGCGTTCGGCATGGGCATCGACAAGTCGAACGTGCGCTACGTGATCCACCACAACATGCCCGAAAGCATCGAGGCCTACTACCAGGAGGCCGGGCGCGCCGGCCGCGACGGCGAGCCGAGCCGCTGCACGCTGCTGTGGAACGAGGGCGACATCGTCACCCGCCGCCGTCTGCTCGACACCGACAGCGAGAACGACCGGCTGACCCCCGAGGAGCGGGAGACCGTGCGGATGAGCAAGCGGCACCTGCTCGACGGCATGGTCGGGTACTGCCGGACCACCGAATGCCTGCACCGGTACCTGACCCGCTACTTCGGCGAGCCGGACGACGGCTCTGCGCAACGGTGCGGCAACTGCTCGAACTGCGAGAGCACGTTCGAGACCATCGACGTGACGCAGATCGCCCGGGCGGTCAGCCGGTGCGTGCACGACGTCAACCAGTCGTTCGGCTCGGGCAAGATCGTGGCGGTGCTGCGCGGCTCGCAGGCGCAGGACGTGCTCGCCCGCGGGCTCGACCGCTGCCCCAGCTACGGCATGCTGTGCGAGGTGCCGGAGGCGCGGGTGCGCGACGTGCTCAACCAGATGGCGACCGACGGGTACCTGACGATCACCGAGGGGCGCCTGCCGATCGTGCGCTTCGGCGTGCGCGCGGCGGAGACGGTCGCGCCGGACTTCCACTACGAGATCAAGCGGCTGGAGCGCCGCACGGACCGGGGGCCGGCGCGCTTGGGCGGGCGGGGGTACGCCGGCCCCCGGTCCGTGCGGCGCTCCAGCCGCT
>NZ_JAHBBD010000014.1 GCF_019331775.1 Bifidobacterium phasiani | reverse complement strand
ACCCTCCACAAAAAACCTTGCGAAAAGCCGAAAAACGACTCACAACAAAATGACGGGACATCCTATAAGGAAGGACGTCCACACAAAAACCCCGACACCCCATGAACCGCGCTAACGGACCCCCAAACAGGGGCGGGCATCGGACTGGCAATCATTGACTCACAAAAAAGTAGTACAAACACGCTCTTGAGTTCTCAAACCACCACCACACCAGCCAAGTGTCTCACCCCAGAGGAGTGGGCCACCGTGGCGGGCAGCAAGAAGTTAATTTACCCGGGAACCCGGAAATGCGCAAATCACGGGACATGCAAAACCAGAGAATCGGCGGATTTCCGCCATTCCCTCGGCGTGTCGCAACATCCTCGATATGCTGTTCTGATACCAGAATATCGTCGATTCGGTTACGGATATGTGACCACAAACGGATGTTCATCGGCGTGTCATCATCGGTTCGTCGTATGAATGGGTTCCGCCGATGTATCCAGTCAGGCACACAGAGGTCCACAGCAATCTGATCGGCGTCTCATTCTTGTGCAGAGCATTCGACGACGACCTCGTCACCTGCAACTAAACGATGCCAAGAAAGCACCAAGCCATATCCGTTTTGTTTCCGCACCTCGCAATCTACAGGCGCTACCTGGTTGCCGCATAACCGGTAGACCAGTAGCACATACGTCTGTCCGCGACTGCAATATCGACCATCAGTTTCCATACGCCGGAGACCACACGCAATTGTCTGAAACTCGAGCACGGCGTTTTGTTTCGCTGGCGTTATCGCTCCGACGTAGCGAATAATACCTGGATTGTTACACGTTTTTCTGAAGCCTGATATGAGAGCAGACTCGGCGTCGAGATACGATTTCGGCTGCCAAACAATCAAGTTAGGTTCAGAACTTGCGCAAATTGTGGTCAATTTGTCTCCAGCGGCGGTTCCAGTTTCGGAATTGCACGATGCTGCCAAAACGAAGCACATCCGAGTAGAGACTGTTCGGCTATCCGGCGGTGGCGCAGCAGGCGTACACAGACAAACACGAGGACGTCCCCTCCTCGAAAAATGCTGTCGCATCGTACACGCTCTCCCACAAATCTCTCAACTCAACTGTTCGAATCGTGCTATTCAAGCGAGTTCCCAGTTCATACTCCGCAGAAAACCGCACGAGTAAATGATTACCTCGCCGATATTCTCGTACAAACAGTCCACTGCGGTTTCAATCCTTTAGACTCTGTACCCACGACAATCTACTGTCTCCGGACAACCCAACGAAAAAAACGATTCCATCTTCAAGCGATGTTCTCGCACGCGTGTTTCACTTAATTGCGTGAGTCCGAGGCAACATTCATTCACCATAGAAGACACAGTTGCATCGTCAACCAGACGATCTAGTTCAGCATGGCATCGTTGTCGATTCCCAAGTGCGATTTGACTGTTCAACGACTGGAATCACGCTCCGGCAACGCACCCTGCTCCGCACTAAGCCTTAGTACAAGCGCGAAAACGGACACCGCCATTCACTTCCAGTATCATTATTCGACTATACAAATCTCAAGTGAAGTTGAATTGCATTCAAAAAAGCGCAAGATACAAGGCATTGCAACAGGATTCGTGACTTACCAAGTCCGCGATGATGAGTCACTTTCCTCAACGAAAGCACAAGACATAAAGCCTTACAACATGCTCTCCCCGTCCCCGGTAGTCTTCCACTGTTCTCTTCAACGAAGATGCAAGGCATAAAGCCATGCAACAATCCTCGGCGGTGCCGTCGACGCCTACATGCCCCCCTTCCTCAACAAAGGTGCAAGGCGCTAAGCCTTGCAACGCGGTAACTCTTGTCCGTCTCGGTCAGGACGACGGCTCCACAACGAAAGTGCAAGGCATAAAGCCTTGCAACACCATTGTCGCGGAACAGGACCTGCACCATGTTGGTTCCTCAACGAAGGTGCAAGGCATTAAACCTTGCAACATCTGCATGTCCTCCCACGCGTGGAACTGCCCGTCTCATCAACAAAGGCGCAAAGCGTTAAGCCTTACAACACGTGTTGTTGTCCACCTCCGGGGTGTTCGGGTTGATTCCTCAACGAAAGTGCAAAGCATAAAACCTTGCAACCAGATGGTTATAATCAGAATCCTGGCGGCCCGAATCCTCAACGCAGGTGCAAGACGCTAAGCCTTGCAACGTCGATCTGGTCCGCGCGTGCGCCGCATTGTGCGACCTTCCTCAACGAAGGTGCAAGGCGCTAAGCCTTGCAACTTCGACCATGCTCACCGGGTCACGGCAGCGCACATACTCCTCAACGAAGGTGCAAGGCGCTAAGCCTTGCAACTCGCCTGTCAGAGGGCGATGTGGTATTCGATGGTCATTCCTCAACGAAGGTGCAAGGCGCTAAGCCTTGCAACGGGGACGGCCTTCGTGTACCCCTTGCGGTGTGTGGCCTTTCCTCAACGAAGGTGCAAGGCGCTAAGCCTTGCAACGACGGCATGGTCGTCTACCCGGGCCAGAAGGTCGATCCTCAACGAAGGTGCAAGGCGCTAAGCCTTGCAACAGCTGGGACTGCTTCGACAGTGCATCCTGCTTGGTCTCTCCTCAACGAAGGTGCAAGGCGCTAAGCCTTGCAACCACACGGGCCGGAGCAAGATCGGTGCTGGTGTTTCCTCAACGAAGGTGCAAGGCGCTAAGCCTTGCAACGCGGCGCAGGCTGGCCGCCAGATGCGTGGCGGGAATTCCTCAACGAAGGTGCAAGGCGCTAAGCCTTGCAACGTTTTACAACCAGCTTGTCAACGTCATTGGACAGCATCCTCAACGAAGGTGCAAGGCGCTAAGCCTTGCAACGTTTTACAACCAGCTTGTCAACGTCATTGGACAGCATCCTCAACGAAGGTGCAAGGCGCTAAGCCTTGCAACTTGATGCATAGTCACGTTGTTTGGCCTGATTGATGCTTCCTCAACGAAGGTGCAAGGCGCTAAGCCTTGCAACAGGGCAGATTGAAGAACCTGCGCATGGTGCTCAGTCCTCAACGAAGGTGCAAGGCGCTAAGCCTTGCACCTGCGACGGATATCGCCCTTGTTCAGGGTGCCACGCTTTCCTCAACGAAGGTGCAAGGCGCTAAGCCTTGCAACCCCGCCGTCCCGAGGTCGCGGTACCCCTGCTCGATTCCTCAACGAAGGTGCAAGGCGCTAAGCCTTGCAACGGAGAGCAGCGTGTACAATAAGCCGATTCCACCGTCCTCAACGAAGGTGCAAGGCGCTAAGCCTTGCAACATGCCACGGAACGCGCGTGGATGCTCGCGTTGGACGATCCTCAACGAAGGTGCAAGGCGCTAAGCCTTGCAACGTGAACGACATGCTCAATGTCGAGCTGCCGTTCGCCGTTCCTCAACGAAGGTGCAAGGCGCTAAGCCTTGCAACTTGCGATTATCGACCGGTTTCGTCGATATTCATCATCCTCAACGAAGGTGCAAGGCGCTAAGCCTTGCAACTAAGCCCCCCCCCCCCGAGCTCGCGGGGCATCAGACTTCCTCAACGAAGGTGCAAGGCGCTAAGCCTTGCAACGGGCAACGTCCTCAAACGCAAGGGCGACCACGACATCTCCTCAACGAAGGTGCAAGGCGCTAAGCCTTGCAACCTGGAATGGGGTTGGCGGCCTCCGCGACCTTGATTCCTCAACGAAGGTGCAAGGCGCTAAGCCTTGCAACTTTTTCTCCCTTCAAATATTTGATACCCGTAGGTATTCCTCAACGAAGGTGCAAGGCGCTAAGCCTTGCAACAGCAGGACTACCTGAAGGACATGCTGTGCGTGCAGTCCTCAACGAAGGTGCAAGGCGCTAAGCCTTGCAACTCGCGCTGATGACCGTCTTCGCGTTCCCGGACCCGTCTCCTCAACGAAGGTGCAAGGCGCTAAGCCTTGCAACATTGCGGTCCTCCATATTCTTGGCGATGTCATCGAATCCTCAACGAAGGTGCAAGGCGCTAAGCCTTGCAACGTCGAAAGCACGGTCGATGGCCGCAAGCCTGTGGGCTCCTCAACGAAGGTGCAAGGCGCTAAGCCTTGCAACTTCCATTTCCTCCTCGGAGGATGGCCTAATTGCATTTCCTCAACGAAGGTGCAAGGCGCTAAGCCTTGCAACGGCTCGCACTTCCAGAATGTATCCGACGAATCGTTCCTCAACGAAGGTGCAAGGCGCTAAGCCTTGCAACCGCTAAGCGGGGTGCCGGGGTTGTCGTTCTGCCAGTTTCCTCAACGAAGGTGCAAGGCGCTAAGCCTTGCAACAGCCATAGTTTAAATGCTTGAGAAATGCACGTCAAGATACGCAAACCGCGAGCGCTCCGATAAAATATGACGTATCGGCAATAAGCAAACCAACGGCATGGTCTCAAACCGCACTAAAACCAATGCGAGCGCTCCACGGTTTTTTCAGGATGATTCAGCGCTCGCACCTAGCTAAGAGCCCCAAGAACCGTAGGTTTACCGCTATTCATTTATCAAGCGACACGATCGCATGCACCTTCGCACACCGATTCTGTTTCAAACCGTCAATCAGATAATTGCCGGAATGGATACATCCTGGTAGCTGCGCTTACCAATGAACGTCATGTCTCTGCGAGCAGTTGCCTTTATTCCCAAAAAGCAGATAAGCACGGAATCGGTCTCCAGATCAATTTCCCCCTCTATCCGCTTCCTAACATCCAAGATTTTGGATGGCCTGACCTCAAGCAGAAACACACTGTGTTGCACACGCTCACCACACGTCATCAATATCTTCGACACATGATTGCGCCGTCGATCATCGATGACATCATATGCGACCAGATAACTTCTCTTCGCTTCAGTCATATGGCACCTCTTATCTGATTCGTATCCCTCGATATCGAGTTTGAGAACCATCGAGATATCCCAAAATCATTCTGGCCTGGATTTCGATGACTCTCCGCCATGAAGCCTTGTACTTAAAGATAGGATGCATGATTTCCGTTGCCATTCGCCGTTCGTATGCGCCGATTAAGGCCTTACGTGTCGGGTCGGTCATACGGACCGAGCCACATGCGTTGACGAATCCTTCGGCTTTAACTTCACCGTTGTTAACTACCGTTTGTACAACGGAATCCGCAACCGGAGCCCGGAACTCCTCCATGAGGTCCAATGCGAGCGCCGGCTTGTTACGTTTACTGCTGTGCAGAAAACCCGCATGGGTATCCAACCCGCACGAAATCAGCGCCCTCACGCAATCAGACAACAGCAACGTATACGCATAGTCAAGCAACGCGTTCAATGCATCCGGAGCAGGCCGACGCATTCGTGTACTCCACGGCCATTCGCCTCGTTTCTCCGGCTTGATAAGACATCCGAATTGGGAGAAATACAGGGATGCCGCTTCTCCTTCCAGCCCTAAGACCTCCTGCCACCGATTCGCGTTACCCAGCTTCCCCTCAATGTTCTTCAGCGATGGTAGAACGATGTTGTCTTTATCGGATCGACGAAGCAGTACACGCTGATTGTGCACCTTCGCGATAATGAATTCCCTCGCCAACCCCAGGCGGCCTTCATGCGAAGCCACATGTTGCTCAATTCGTTGCGCACCATTCGGGCCATAGGATGGCACACTCCATCCATATAAACGTCCGGACCCGCTGCACCACAAAATCGGAATGTCACGCCACATCAGTTCCCGAATCAAACCGCTCGACAAATCCGTATTCCCATGAACCTGTATACCTTGAATGGAATCCAGAGGAACGGACGCAAGTTCCTGCCCGTTTTTATACACAACCATGCGCCCGCCTCGACTGAAAGCCTTTGCTCCGGGAGTGGCCAGATGAGTGACTTGACAATCTGCGGAAACCACGATGTTTCGCCGGGTGACGGCCTTGAGCTTCCGTTCCTCCGGAAGACATATCCCCACATGCGAGCAACGCAAACAGCGCGAATCGTCTTCCAGAGGTTCTGGTGCCGTATCCGAGTTGACCAACTGTCGTACCGATTTCACGGCCTGTTCCGCTTTTTGATAGTCTTCCGGTTTTAAATCAACAGTAATACGGCGGTGATGCGTGGTAAAAAAGATTTCGGTCGAGGTAACGCGGTATCCCATATCCTCCAAACAGGCGGATTGCAATGCGAGCTGCACGCGCATCGATTCCGTGACGGTCATCGATCGTTTGACAGGAGTGGCTTTGTATTCCCTGATGATAAGACCGTCCTTGGTCATCTGCACGGCGTCCAGTCTCCCGCAAACGCCCCATTGCCGATGGCGGACTTCAATGGCGCGAAAAGAATCCGCATCGACAACAGACGGACTCGCCTTATCGACATTGCGATGATCATAAAAGCCTTGGGCCATCTGACTGGATTCGACTCGTTCCCCCACCGATTCCAGCCAAGCTCGTCGCGGGCAGAATATGTAGTTTGCAACCAGACTGATGGGGATAAAATCATCGTCGATATCACAAGCACTATTCGTCATCGTTGCACCGTTTCCGCATCGACGGGATATAGCAGACCTCGTTCAAGCCAACGCTCAGGTGCACTAGGATTATCCGAAACATACTGTCTGAACACCGCACACGAAATAACGCCCTTTTCCTTCAGCCATTGAACTCCATGTTGCGGGAATGAATCGTTGTGCGAAATGCTTCCTTTCAGGGCTCCCGCAGAGATCAATGCCGTGCCGAATTGCAGCAACGACGCGCTACGTATCACAGAGCGATATTTTGCCAATGTCCAATCCATATCGAAAACGGGGAGAATCGCGAATCTACGAAGCCGGGTCATCTGCGTCAGGCCTGCAGTGGTATCGCGAAAACACATGGCGGTATTCACTAAGTGCGGAAATGCGGATACCCCGAACAACGCACACCAGGCTCGAGCATTGTCCGTCTTCATCGGGCGATGCAATCCCGTACCCGTCCTGCTTTGCGGCGAGCCGTTGCCAGCCTCATCCGCCACGGTCTGCCCGGTGAGCCCTTCCATAACTTGTTGCACGGATCGCCGGGCGACCTGCCGGGATAATGGCAATAGTCGACCTCCAACGAATTCCTGCCCTTTATTTCGAGTGACCATCTCCCAACGGGAGGCTCCGTAATCCGCTCGTAGTTCTTTGCCGCTTCTTCCGGACCAATATGACGGCTCGCCTAAAGCACCGACATAACGCCGGTCTCCGACCGTCTGCAACGAATCGATTGCCGCCCACCGATCACGTTGCAGCCGACGCCACCCATCAGGTTCATAGATTCCGCTTAATCGTGGCGAAAGCGTCGCATGCTGAGTGGCTTTCCGCTGCGCATCATCTTTGGTGGTGTAGTCGCCGGCAAAATTCAGCCATGCCGATTGAGCCCAACGCCGTGCATGCCGTCCGACCGCTCCAGCGACGGTCTCGACATCCAGACCATCGCTAGTGGACAGGACGGCCGAGCGCATATCCTTCCACCTCAGGGAACACGTCCGATCCGCTTCGGGCTCATCTTCCAGGATTGCAGCAAGCCCCACCATCATCAAATGGTCAAACGCATCCGTAATATCCGCAGGCAATACGATTTCGCTCATGGTCACCGCCCTTCCTTGGAGGAAGTGATATCAGCCGCACGCAGTATGGCTTCCAGATATGAGACTCCCCAATATCCATACCTTTGACTTGTTCGATCCACCAGACTCTCCCATCCGCCTTCATCGAACAGGTATTGCGCGCACGTCTTTACCCGCTCGCTACATTCTCCTGCCGCGCGAGGAATCAGAAACCCAGCTCCGTGTGCGAACGTGGACCGCCCATGCCCATGCGATGTACCAATCAGACGTTCGACCAGACCGGTATCCACAGGCCGTTTGTCGGACGCATGTTCGTTCCGATCCGCCAAAGCCATATATTCCGCAACGGAACGCTGCTCGTGACGCCACCCGCGCAGCTGATTCCGTTCTCGGAAACTTCTTTCTGCTCGCCATGAGGAAAACACACTTTTCGCCCAATACGGACCATTCCCACGCGCCCGACCACGCCGAAGTAAACGCTGGAAACGTTCATCACGCTTCCCGTCATCATGATGCATTCCCGCAACGAACAACGACTCCACCAGCATCGGATCAAGACCTATCCGTTCCGACAACTCTTTGGCACGCTCAGCCACATGCTGCTGATGTCCCTCCGCGCCATCCAACAGAACGGTTCTTTCAGAGGAAATCTCCTGAGACGCATCATCGCCAAGGATGCTTTCCTTGGTTCTTACGACCACCCATAGATCGTAGTATCTCTCATATTCGCGAGACGAGGTTTTCTTTGTTCGGATATCACGCTCTCCCATATCGCTGAACAAATCGACCAACACGTTGCTTTCCGCGTCCGCGGGCCAGTCATCAGGAAGAGGTTCTTTCATCGCCAGACACCCTGCGGCATGAGTGACGGCCCGCTCTAGTTCTTCGGATCGCCTCAGCGATTCCTCCGCTTCGGAGTCACGTTGTTCACGAAGAGCCTCCCAATTTGCCAACAGCTCATCGGCAATCCGCGATTCCCGATTTTCGGCAAGCATATCAACGCGAATGACGTCGACATCGGATGAACAGTCGTTATACACATCCGCAGCGCGGCCGCCCTTGTCAGGCGAATACATCGCCGCACCGCATGTGTCACTGAACAACTCGGCATATGTATCAACCACCACCACATCGCCGGGCTGTAATGTTTCAATGCTCCGATTAGAGGAATGAGGTCCCAGAACCGTGACCCGCTGTCCTTCGGGGTTTGATATCCGATACAGAAACGCTCGCCGGGGACGGCATTCATGTCGTTCATCGTCCTGCGGGAACACCGATCCCAGAGGCGTGAGAATCCCGTCATCCGATTGCAGATATGCTCGTAGACTGTTCTTTTTCCCGTTAATCTGCTCCCAGGTGCGAACGGGAAACACCTCGCCGTCCACGGGCGGGGCCAGTTCCAGCATACTGGCAGCCACAGCGGAATCTCGAGGCAACAGGCGCGCCACGATGCCAATTTCCGGCGTATCGTCGCCGTCCAGACTATCACGCAGCCACAGGTTGAGATCGGACGGAGATTGATGGAGCTCATCGATGTTCACATCACCGCAAAGGCTTTCGTCCGTATGCGACAGATTCTCCACATCCCACGGTTCCAGCCGTTGATACAGCAGTCGCCGCGCCTGTTCTCCCGGAACGGGATTTCCTTGCAGGACGCCGCGGACAACGGACCATGCGGAAAGATCATTGTCCGAGTCCCCACCATTCGGAAGCGTATTCAGCCAATCAATGGTTTCAGAGCAAGACTCTTTACTGTATGGCCCGCAAACCTTCTTCCAATCGGCATTGCTTGCGCCATCGGCAAGACCGTACACATATACGTGTGCCTCGGGGCGCAATCCACGGCGGTTCACACGCCCGGCGCGCTGGACCAATGAGGTTCCCGGAGCCAATTCCGTTACCAAATCAGCGAAATCCGCGTCCACGCCAACTTCCAAAGTCTGCGTACCGACAATACAGCATGGGATATTGTCGGATTCCGTATCAGCGAAAATCCCACGCAACTGTTCCGCTATCCGCTGCTTCTCGTATGGACGCATCGGCCCGACGAATGTCCTTACGGGACGTTTGGTAACCGTCTTTATCCTTTTCGAAATAGCAGCGGATACCTTTTCCGCTGCCGTCACCGTATTCAGGATGCATCCCACGATACAGGCGTCCCGATCTTCGCCGTGTTCCATGTTCTCCTGAATAAGCGCAGCGCATCGTTCCACAATCGACTGCCGGATCTGCCCTTCCGAGGTCGCAGAGCAGTCCACCGACACCCATTTCGGCGTGCATAAACGCTTTCGCAATGACTCGTCGATAGCAAAATCCGTTTCTTCGACGCCTATGGCACTGAATCCCACGTCGGCGTCACCCCTTGCGACAGGCGTTGCCGTGGTTTCCACAACCTGCAAAGGAGCAACCGAGGCACGAATCGAATCATCCTCCGCCATCGACTCAAGATGATGCACCTGCTGCGCCGTCAACACAAGCTGCCGACTCAAATGCGCTTCATCGGCCACCAATACGGTGTCATAGGCCAACAACCCCGCTTCCAAAGGCCGCATCGCGGCACTGGTGCCATAACCACGGAACAGCAACCGGCTTCCGAACATATCGGGCGTGGCGCAAATCACCGCGCACGTTTGAGGGTAATAACGCCATTCCCTGTTCTCAGGCGACGCAGCCAGACCACCCCGCAACTCGACGACCCTCAACGGCTTGTTCTCGGATGACACGTTTCCGGCACGGTATTCCAGACCACTCCGGAATTCCTTCAACGAAGCCGTATACGCATTATCAGGTTCTTCGCCTCCATTCACGATGACATGTTCAAGGGCTGCCGCCTCTTCGTATTGATCGTCCACCAGGGACCGGCGGCTCACCGTCAACACCAACCGCCGAGGAATACGTCGCAGCGGTACATCCGAAAGCACGTTCGCGTAGGCGTTGCCATTACCGTCGCTCAGCTCCGCATCGGATTCCGACCACTGCTGCAGACCGGCCATGGCGTTCAAGAACACATGAACATCGATCACGCACGTCTTGCCAGCGGCCGTCGGTGCGACGATGCGATCCGGCCAATGACCGTTCCTCGCCACTTCCAGCATCAGCCGGCATTGCCACTGGTAGGGAACACGTACAGCCGTCGAATCCACGTTGCGGTGCGCACAGGCGACGAATTCGTTGAATCGCGCCACCAGATAATCTTCCGCGTTCATGTCAGCCATATCGGCACCTCTTGTCCGTCACAGTCATTCGTACCAAGACAGTTCGCCGGCAAATCCACGGGAAGGAGGAACCCGCCACCGAGATGCCGGCTTTGTCCAATGGCCAGCACGGCCTGATTGAGGTCGCAGACGTCGGATCCGATGGCAATCAGAGCGCTTAGCCCGCGAACCACATTGGACATATGTGCGCGATGGATGTAATCGATCATATTGGGCCTGTGGACAGTTCTGGCATCGAGTACGCGGAATCGCAACGATTCATCCCTTCGGACCCGGTCCACGAACGACCACATCCGTTCCTCATACTTCGACGCCCTGTCATCGGAAAGAAAATGATCGCGCCACACATGCCCCAAAGACAGATACAACGCTTCGCGACTACCCCAATGCCTGCGACCGGCCGGGTCGGGAATCGCGCGGGTTTCGGCGATGGACATCGGGGAAGGAAACCAGAACCTAACGGTACCGGTCGCCGGTGGATTCCAGAATCGAGCGGTATCGATGCGAATCGGTTCACCGAGGCGGACACGTTGGCTATTGCGCGAGAAATACAATGAACGGCCGGCACTGCGCTTACACGTCTCATACAGTTCAATGACTTCATCGTCCGGCATGTGTTCCGGAAGCATCAGCAACAACGCCGGCAAATAATCGACGATCATATCGGGCAGGACATCCGCATATTTGGCCTTTATCCGTTCCGTAAGCAGATGGATGGCGATGTTATTAGCGGGCTGCGGCATTCCGGCATCTTTCTGGTATTTGCCGATCAACGCGGCCGGAGGGTCAATGCCCCATTCCTTGACCAGAAAACGGTGGAGGGCTACGGCCCAGCCCACATACTCGGATTCCGGCGGATTCCACTCATCGGACATCCGTTCCATGGCATCCGGTGTAACCGGAATGAGGATGCCTCTCGGCCAGGGCACCAGGGCCTTCAGATCATGCTTCGGTCGGAGGTATGTGGCGATTCCCACTGTGGAATTCATCGGCGAGGACTGCAGGAGGTTCTGCTCGTCTTCGCGTTCCCTGACCGGCTTCCCGGGGGCAAAGTTATTGCGTGCATATCCGTCATCCAGGTCCTCCAGCCGCCCGCAGCCCGGGTAGGCGAAAACGAGACCATGCGCACGCAATGTCTCGAAACCATCCGATTCGTCACGCAATAACGCGCCGACCAAAGGAAATTGTTCCTCCACGGACACGGAAAGTCGCACCTTCGAACACGCTTCCCCCAGATACGGGACCTCCGCACACAATGCGACCAGTGCCGCAAGGGCCTCGGACGGAGGAATATCCTTCCACTGCCATGTTAGTGGTCTGCCGGCATCGTCGTAATACACGGATACGGCCGCATTGGCGGAAGCGACCTTCGAACGTTTCTTCCCCTTGGTGCTATCGATATACCCTTTGTCGCGGTACACCGTCACATTCGCGGATTCCCCCTCGCTGTCGCTGATAGCAGGAGGCAGATACACCGCATCGGGAGGGTTCCCTTCCAACCACCGGAGGGCCAATTCGATATCGGCGTCATCCAATCCCTCCGCAGAGTGCACTCTTTGCTTTTTGAACTGGAACGTCGTATACGCGGTGGAAACCAAGGCTTTGTACAAACGATCCGCGGAGGGATAACGTTCGGGCACACCACCGGAGTCCCGTCCCTGATAGCAGTTCGCCAGAAATCTGGCGGATATGGAAAGAGGCATGATCACTCCTCGGCGGCGGAGCTGTTGCGCAGCACCTCGGGGTTGCCCACCACTTCGAAGACCTGCCGCTGCCAGTCGATGCCTGCCACGACATGCGCCTGATCGTAGGCCGTCCGGAGCAGAGCCTCCGCCGTCTCAATCGTCAATGGTTCGAGTTCCACATCGTCCTCCCCGAAACGACCATTCAAGATGAACACCGGGGCTTCCTTTTCATTGAGGAAGCAGTTGGCGCGCAGCACCGGATCGGCATTGAAACCGACCATGGAGCGCAGGATCACGGCCGCGATCAGCGCGCGAATCGCGGCATCTCCGTCCTTGCCTTTGCCGAATCGGAATGAACGCAACGTTGCAAAACTCAATACATGAATGCATAACACCCGGCTGACCGCCACGCCATCGAGAACGTCCTTGGACGCGCTGGGAGGAATTGCTCCCAAGCCGATTGACGAACCTTTCCCTTCACGCTCGAATTTGTCCTTTGTGTTTTTACTCAAATCAGCATCGGCTGTGATCTTCTCGCGATCCTTTTTGTTGTCCACGACCACACTCGGTTCCACAGGGTCGACCCTGGCGCCGGCACGATGCACCACCGGATCGCCATCACCTTGTTCCGCCAAGACACCGACGATCTCGCCGCTGAATACCGACGGGATACGCAACTGGTTGCGGCTGCGCGTGGAATCCCAGCCACCGAATGCCACAGTATCCGGAGACAAATCGAACATCGGCATCAGGTTATCCAATGTGGAGTTGCGCGCTGCGATGTACGCTTCGGATTTAGAAGTCGGCTGACCGTCATGAGTGCCCACTCGAATGTGTCCGTCGAACGCTCGATGGGGCAATTCATTGTCAAAGAATCTTTTTTCCCCGGCGTCGGTCTGATAGCTGACGCAAATGCGCGGCATCAGGGACAACAGGCCTTCGTTGTCTTTCATCGCATCGGTGATGGTTTTTTCAAGGCGGTTGGCATGAGACGTTTTCGAATCGATTAACGCGGTTTTCTTTGCGGCGCCATCGATGTACCTGGTTTCGATGACATATGTGGCTGCATTGCCATCGGTGTATTTTGCCGGCGCGATAATGCTTTCAGTCCCCCCGGCGGGCACCATTTCGATCCGCTCGGTAAGGCTGTTCGCACCGCCGATACGCACCGCTTTGTTCAGATCATCCAATGTGAGCGCCCTCATCGCTTATGCCCTTTCGTTCCAAGCACCAAGCCTCTTTACCGGTGCTTAACTTGTGTATGTACTATAGAACTGTTTGCTTGATCAAAGCGGACAGACACGCTTCAAGAACGAAAACCGCAGTTCAACGTCCCCAAGTGCAGCCTAGCCGCAAGTCGGCCGTACAACAAGTATTTTAGATTCCTGACCGACAACGGTTTCATACGGATGCTCTCCTGACTGGAAGCCAAGCGTCCACTCTTGTTTCTGCAGAAATACGGGGTTGACCGCACAACAGTGCGGTCAACCAACCAACGAAGTTGCATGTTTGATACATGCAATAACTGAAAAATCGCACTTCTACACTTCACAATCTTTCCTCAACGAACAGTGCGATATATCGTTGACACGACAAATCGTCGAATCATTTGTTTACTGAAGTAAACAATGAGTCTATCGCGAGAACATACCTAGTACGACAACCAGAATCGTCAGTAAAGCCAGAAACGGCAGTACCGCACTCATTTATTCGCCCCCTTTCAAACGGCAACAATCAGCAGTACCCGAGTTAGCTGCCCTAGCCTCTATACTATCTCATAGTATCTCATACTATCTCCTTCTAACTTCTACAATACACTATCTTGTATCATCATATACTCCTCTCTCCACACGCCCGTTCTTCAGGAAGGACGGGGCGACGACCGGCCGCTATGCGCGGCCCGCATACCCCACATGCGCGAACTCCGGCACCTTGTACCACTTGACCGGGTACCCGGCGCCGTGCGCGCAGAACACCGAATCGGGGGTGTTCTCAAGGTCGGATTCGGGGTCGTAGCGCGCCTCGCGGACCACGCGCTCCTCGTCGTGGCAGGGACGGTAGCCGGCGAATGTGCAGGTCAGGTGGCCGCGGCCGTGCGTGTAGGCGTTGACGTCCATCGCGTAGTCGCGCATCTGGGCGACCGGGCACTCGCCGGTCAGCACCGCGGTGTCGGCGGCGTCTGCCCCGGCACCGCCGGATACGCCGGCCATGCCGGATACGCCGTACCCGGCACCGCCCTGCGTACCGGCTCCGTGGCTGTAACCGGTGCCAGTACCGTAGCCGACACCGGCCCCGCCGCCGGCCGCGCCGTCCTCCCCCATCGCGAACGTACCGCTCATGCGCTGGATGTCCGACATCGCGCGGCCGATCATGTCCTGCGGCACCTCGAGGCGGAACCGGTACCACGGCTCCAGCACCCGGCAGTACCCGCTCCCGGAGGCCATCGCCTCGCGCACGAACCCCGCCTCGGTCTGCCCGGCCGCCGCGTCCGGCCGCCCCGACACCCCGGCGCGCAGCTCCATCAGCCCCTGACGGACCGCGCGGTACGTCGCCTGCCGGAAGTCGCCGCCCTCGGTGTGCTTAAGGTGCGCGCGTCCGGCCACCAGCGTCAGCCTCACGTCCGTCAGCGGCGCGCCGACGAGCACGCCCAGATGGTCCTTCTCTCGCAGATGCGTCATGACGAGCCGCTGCCAGTTGCGGTCGAGCACGTTCTCGCTCAGCTCGCTCGCCACACGCACGCCGCTGCCCGGCTCGCCCGGTTCGATGCGGATATGCGCCTCGGCGTAGTGCCGCAGCGGTTCGAAATGCCCGACGCCTTCGATCGGCGCGGTCACCGTCTCGCGGTACAGGATCCCGCCCGGGCCGAACGCCACGTCCAGGCCGAAGCGGTCGTGCAGCACCTGCTGGATGACCTCCAGCTGCACGGCGCCCATCAGCTGCACGTGCACCTCGCGCAGGAGCTCCTGCCAGACCACGTGCAGCAGCGGGTCCTCGTCCTCGAGCTCGCGCAGCGCGGCGATCACCCGGTGCAGCGTCAGCTCGTCGAATTGCGGGGTCGGCTGGGCCTCGGCACCGGCGCCGCCGTTCGCATCGGAATCGGCCCCGGCACCGTTGCCTGCATCGGTTCCGGCACCGCCGTCGGATGCCGACGACTTCGCCGACGGTTTCGTGGGCTTATCCGGCTTCGCGGACTTCGACGATTTCGTCGCCGCCGCAGCCGTCGACGCGACCGCCGCGGCCCCATCCCCGGCCTTAACCGCATCGGCGTGCGCCGGCAGGACCGTATAGGTCAGCACCGGCTGGATCGCCGGGGATTCGGCGTCGGCCTCGAACCCCAGGCCCTCCCCCGGGAACGTGCGGGTCAGGCCGGTGACCGCGCAGATGCCGCCGGCCGGCACCTCGGCGGCGATGTCGAACTTCGCGCCGTTGTAGAGGCGCACCTGGTCGGCCTTCTCGCGCCAGACGTCGTCCGTCGCGACGCCCGACGACGAAGCGGCGACGGAACCGGCCCGCGACATGCCGGACACGCCGCCCGACGCCCCCTCGTCCGGCATGTCCGGCCCGCCGGACGCGCCCGTGCCGCCCGACGCCTGCGCGCCGTCACGCCCGTTGGTCAGCACGGCCTTGGCCCTGAGCGTCCCGCCGGTGACCTTCAGCCAGGTCAGCCGGTTGTGCTGGGCGTCGTGCGACACCTTATAGATCCGCGCGCCGAATTCCGCGGGCCACTGCGGTTCGCGGACGTAGGCCTCCAGCGTCGCCATGAGATCGTCCACCCCGTCGAGCTTCAGCGCGGAGCCGAAGCATACGGGGAACAGCCGGCGCTCGGCGACCATCGCGCGCAGCCGCGGCAGGCCGATGGAACCGGTGTCGAGGTACTCCTCCATCGCGGATTCGTCCAGTGTGGCGATGTCCTCAAGCATGGGCGCGGGAATGCCGGCGACGGCCGACCGTTCCGCCGCGCCGCCGTCGTCCGCGCGGTCGTCCGATATACGGGCGTCGCCCGCCGCGCTCCCGTCGTCCGCGCCACCGTCCGGAACGGCCCCCGGCGCCGGCAGCGCGAAGACCCCGTCGCCGAACCGCCGCCGCAGCTGGTCGAGCGCGCGCCCCCGGTCCGCGCCGGGCGCATCCATCTTGTTGACGAAGATGAACGTCGGCACCTGGTAGCGGGCGAGCAGCCGCCACAGCGTCTCGGTGTGCCCCTGCACGCCGTCGGTGCCGGAGACGACGAGGATCGCGTAGTCGAGCACGCGCAGCACGCGCTCGGTCTCGGCGGCGAAGTCCACATGGCCGGGGGTGTCGAGCAGGATGAGGTCCAAGTCGCCGCAGCGGACCGACGCCTGGTGCGCGTGAATCGTGATGCCGCGCCGCTTCTCCAACGTTTCGGTATCGAGGAACGCGTCGCCGTGGTCCACCCGGCCGAGCCTGCGGATGCCGCCGGAACGGTAGAGCAGCGCCTCGGACAATGTGGTCTTGCCGGCGTCCACATGCGCCAGGATTCCCGCCACGATCCGTCTGCCCATACCACCGCTCCTCCGCGACCCTCCGGCCTGTTACCGCCACACATCCTACCGCACGAGGCCGCCGCCGGCCCGCGCGCCATCCTGTGCACCGCCCCGTACATCGGCTCACACACCGGCTCATGCGCCGGCCTGCCCGCCCACGGCGAAACCTCGGGCGGACCGCGGCGCCGTCGCATACAATAAGGCCCACCGTATTGTCGTATCCGCAAAGGAGCACCCCGATGCCACGCACCGCCCGGCGATCCGCCGCCGCACCGACGAACCCGATGGAGCTGGTCGCCGACCGCCGCGCGCCCGACGAGGCGGAGGCCCGCCTCCTGCTCGATGCGCTGGCCGCGCGCTTCGCCGACCACCCCGAACGGCACCCCGGCCTCGAGTGGTCCGAGGTGGAGCGTGCGCTGCGCGCCGACCCGGAGGCCATGACGACGCTGCGGCTGATGGAGGGCACCGGCGGCGAGCCGGATGTCGTGGCGCTGGGCGACGGCCGGACCATCATGTTCTGCGACTGCGCGGCGCAGAGCCCGAAGCCGCGCCGGTCGCTGTGCTACGACCGCGCCGCGCTGGAGTCACGCACCAGCCATCCGCCGCTCGGCGACGCCGTGTCGTTCGCGCAGCGGATGGGCGCACGGCTGCCGTCGGCCGACGAGTACCGGCGGCTGCAGGAGCTCGGGGACTTCGACACCACCACGTCCAGCTGGCTGCTCACGCCGGGCGCGATCCGCCGGCAGGGCGGCGCGATCTTCGGCGACAAGCGGTTCGGCGCCACGTTCGTGTATCACAACGGCGCCGACTCGTACTATTCCTCGCGCGGCGTCCGCACCGTGGTGGAGGTGCCCCGCCGCTGAGCGACAGCCGGATGTATCACGTTCCAGCGTCGAAACCGCATGAATGGTCCGCCCGTATGCGCCTCCGGTCGGACCGGCGGCCGGTACAGACGAACGGGACAAACGAACGGGACAAACGAACGGGACAAACGAACGGGACAAACGAACGGGACAAACGAACGGGACAAACGAACGGGACAAACGAACGGGACAAACGAACGGGACAAACGAACGGGACAAACGAACGGGGTGGGATTCGGCGCCATACGGCCGAATCCCACCCCGTTCGTCATGTCATGCCCCGACGTCGGCAAACGCCGGCCGTCGTTCAGGCCTTGGCGACCTCGATGCCGAGCTCGGCGGCCGTCTCGTCGGCCGTGATCTCGAGCGTGGTGGCCAGGGTCTCGCCGGCGATCAGGTCGCGGAACCGCTCGGCCTTCGGCGCGTCGGCGGCCGGAACCGTGAGCCTGAGCACGATGCGGTCGGAGATCTCCAGGCCGGCCTCCTTGCGGGCGTCCTGCACGGAGCGGACGACGTCGCGCGCGTAGCCCTCGGCGATCAGGTCGTCGTCGAGCGCGGTGTCGAGGATCACGAAGCCGCCGGTGGCCAGCGCCGCGGACACGATGGTGTCGGAATCCGACGGGTCGGCCTCCTCGATGCGGTTGATCAGCTCGTACTCGCCCTCCTCGAGCGCGATGTCGCCGTTCGGGGTCTCCACCACCGGCACGCCGGAGGCGTCCACATGCCAGGCGCCGGACTTGGACGCCTTGATCGCGAACTGGACGTCCTTGCGCAGGCGCTTGCCGGCCACGCGGGCGTTCACGCGCAGCTCGTTGATGATCGTCAGCCCGTGCTCGCCGGCCTCGTCGAGCGTGCACAGCTCCACGTCCTTGACGTTGAGCTCGCTCCTGAGGATGTCCTCGTACGCGCGCACGGCGTCCGGGCGCTCGGTGACGACGGTCATGCGGGCCAGCGGCTGGCGCACGCGGATCTGCTCCGCCTTGCGCAGGCTCAGCGACGCGGACACGACCTCGCGCACCTTCTCCATCGCCTCGACGAGCGCCGGGTCGTCGGCCAGCACGCGGCCGAGCTCGGTCGGCTCGCCGTCCCCGCCGACCAGCGCCGGCCAGTCGGTCAGGTGCACGGACTCGCCGCCGGTCAGGCCGCGCCACACGGCCTCGGCCTCCATCGGGGCCAGCGGCGCGAGGACGCGCATGAAGGTCTCCAGCGCGGTGTACAGCGTGTCGAACGCGTGCGCGTCCTCGTTCCAGAAGCGGTCGCGCGTGTTGCGGATGTACCAGTTGGTCAGCACGTCGATGTAGTCGGAGACCGCGTCGCAGGCGTCGGAGATCGCGAACGCGTCCAGCGACCCGGTCACCGACGCGACCAGGCGGCCGGTGCGCGCCAGCAGGTAGCGGTCCATCTCCGGCAGGTCCGCGACCTCGTCCGGCCGCAGCAGGCGGGCCTCGTAGCCGGCGCCCTTGTTCGCGGCGTTGGCGTACAGCGTGAAGAAGTAGTACGAGCTCCACACCGGCAGCATCACCTGGCGCACCGTGTCGCGGATGCCCTCGGAGGTGACGATCAGGTTGCCGCCGCGCAGAATCGGCGAGCTCATCAGGAACCAGCGCATCGCGTCGGAGCCGTACTGGTCGAACACGCCGTTGACGTCCGGGTAGTTGCGCAGGTGCTTCGACATCTTCTGGCCATCGGAGCCGAGCACGATGCCGTGGCAGATCACGTTCCTGAACGCCGGCTTGTCGAACAGCGCGGTGGCCATGATGTGCAGCGTGTAGAACCAGCCGCGGGTCTGGCCGATGTACTCGACGATGTAGTCGCACGGGAAGTGCTGCTCGAAGTATTCCTTGTTCTCGAACGGGTAGTGGAACTGCGCGAAGGGCATCGAGCCGGATTCGAACCAGCAGTCGAGCACGTCGGTGATGCGGTGCATCGTGGATTTGCCGGTCGGGTCGTCCGGGTTCGGCCGGGTCAGGCGGTCGATGTACGGGCGGTGCATGTTGACCTCGCCGTTGTCGTCGCGCGGGTAGTCGCCGAAGTCGCGCTTGAGCTCCTCCAGCGAGCCGTACACGTCGACGCGCGGGTACTTCGGATCGTCCGAGACCCACACCGGGATCGGCGAGCCCCAGAAGCGGTTGCGGGAGATCGACCAGTCGCGGGCGTTGGCGAGCCACTTGCCGAACTGGCCGTCCTTGACGTTGCCCGGGATCCAGTTGATCTGCTGGTTGAGCTCGAGCAGGCGCTCCTTGATCTTGGTCACGGAGACGAACCAGCTGGAGACCGGCTTGTAGATCAGCGGGGTCGCGCAGCGCCAGCAGTGCGGGTAGGAATGCACGTAGCTCTTCTCCTGGAACAGGATCGCGCGGTGCTCCTCGGGCACGGCGGCCAGCGGGCCGTCGCCGGCGCGTAGGTTGCGCAGGATCGGCAGGTTGGCGTCGAACACGTACAGGCCCTCGTAGTCGGGGCACAGCGACGTGAACTTGCAGCCGGCGTCGAGCACGTCCACGGACCTGATGTCGTGGGCGTTGAGCGTGTTCATGTCGTCCTCGCCGTAGGGGGCCTGGTGGACCAGACCGGTGCCCTCGGTGGTGTCGACGTAGTCGGCGGTGAGGATCTGGTAGGCGTTCGGGCCGGGGGTGCCGCCCTCGGCGAGCGCGTCGTCGCCCGCGAAGTACGGGAAGACCGGCCAGTAGCGCCAGCCGACCATGTCGGAGCCCTTGAGCTCGCGCACCACCTCGTAGCCCTCGCCGAGCTCCTTGGCGTACGAGCCGAGCAGCGCCTTGGCGAAGTAGAACTTCTTGCCGGCGAACCTGCCCTCGACCGGCTTGACCTCCACGTAGTCGATGTCCGCGCCGACGACGATCGCGAAGTTGGTCGGCACGGTCCACGGAGTGGTGGTCCAGAACACCGCGTAGGCGTCCTCCTCGTCCCTGAGCCTGACGGCGACGGAGACGGTGGTGTCCTGACGGTCCTGGTAGACGTCCGCGTCCATGCGCAGCTCGTGCGCGCTCAGCGGCGTCTGGTCCTTCGGGCAGTACGGCAGCACGCGGTAGCCCTGGTAGGCCAGGCCCTTGTCGTACAGCTGCTTGAACGCCCACATCACCGACTCCATGTACGGGATGTTCAGCGTCTTGTAACCGTGCTCGAAGTCGACCCAGCGGGCCTGGCGGTGCACGTAGTCCTGCCACTCGTTCGTGTACTTGAGCACCGAGGCGCGGCAGGCGTCGTTGAACTTGGCGATGCCCATCTGCTCGATCTGGTCGACGGACTCGATGCCGAGCTCCTTCTGCGCCTCGAGCTCCGCGGGCAGGCCGTGCGTGTCCCAGCCGAACACGCGGTTGACCTTGTGGCCCTTCATCGTCTGGTAACGCGGGATGACATCCTTGGCGTAGCCGGTGAGCAGGTGGCCGTAGTGCGGCAGGCCGTTGGCGAACGGCGGGCCGTCGAAGAACACGAACTCGTTCTGGCTGTGGTCGCCGCTCGGGCGGCGCTCGATGGACTTCTGGAAGGTGTCGTCCTTGTCCCAGTAGTCAAGGACGGATTCCTCAAGCCGCGGGAAGCTCGGGTTCGGAGCGACGTTCGCGCTCTGCTCGCCGGCCGCGGCCTTGGGGTACACATGGGAATTGGTGGTCTCGCTCACCGTTGGTCTCCTCGTGCAGGTCTTGCCGTTGTTCTTTCTGCCTCACGAGGACGACGACCGCCCGGCTCGCGTCCGCCTCGGCCGTCCGGCCCTCTCCGGGACCGGTGCGACCGCCGCATCCGCTCGCCGCGGCTGCCACCGCGGTACCACCTCGCTTGCCGCGCGCCGGACCGGGCCTCCGGTTCGTTCCGTCATCCGAAACGACTCCGGCGTGCCCGCCGCGCGACCGCTCGACGTTCGGCTGTGTCGGGCCGATCCCGTCGGTTCTACTAGGCCCTCCGGCCGTTCTTCCGATGGCTCCCCGCTGATAACGGATCATCGCCGTGCAACGCCGCCCATCTTATCACCGGCGTCCGGACGTAGGCGCCACCCCGCCGGAGAACGCACGTCCCATGGGACGGGACGCGCGTTTCCCGGACGGGCCGCCGCCGGGATGGACCGGCGAACGGGATCACATCTCCCTGACCATGATCAGGAACTCGTAGACGCCACCGTTGGAGTCGCGCTCTACGGTCTCCCGGTCGCGGAATCCGCAGGAACGGTACACCTTGATGGCCCGCTGGTTGAAAGGACGCCACGCTCATGACCAGCCTGTCGAACCGATAATGCTCCTCTATGAACTCCACGATGCGTCCGACGAAGCGCCGGCCCATGCCCTTGCCGCACATGTCCGGTCTCATGCCGAGACCGATTTCGATCGACCGGTCTTCCTTGACGACGCAGAAGAACCCGATCAGCCGGTCGTTCTCCCACACCTCGTAGTGGTCGTTCCGGTTCCGCAGATCCTCGTCGACGAATTCCTCGTAGTCCTCCACGTCGGCGGTCATGTCATAGAAGGCATATTCGCCGTCGTACTTCCACTCGTCCGCAATCTCCAACGCATGCTCCTGCGTCAGCGGCTTGATCACCAAATCCATGAATCGTCTTTCTTTTCGGTGCCGCAACGCCCGATTCCGCGAACATCGCGCATCCAAGGGCCGTGGGATGCACGGGATTCAGCGGGCGGGGCCTAGCGGCGGACCATCTTGAACATTCCGGGACCGTCCCACGCGCAGGGACGTTCCTCGAAACCCCTTTTCACGTAGAACGGAAGCGCCTCCTTCGTGCTGATCAGCTCCAGGCTGACGGCCCACCCCGGGTCGATGCGCTCCCTGATGCACCCCTCCAGCCGCTCCATCAACAGGGTCCCCACACCCCGGGCCTGATATTCCGGGATCACCGCGAAGTCCTTGATGTAGAACGACATGCCGCCGTCGCCGATCAGCCGCACCATCCCGACCGGCCGTTCGCCGTCATAGGCGGTGAACGTCGCCGTCGTGTTGCGCAGCGCCTCGCCGACCTGTTCGAGGCACGGCGCCTCCCAGCCGACCGAGGTGTACAGCGCCAGGAACAGCTCCGGCGTCAATGTGTTGATGCTTACGTCCATGCCAATCCCCAATCACGGGGCCGACCGCCCCGATACATATACGGATGTCAATCGAATATCACGGATATCAATCGGCTGCGCCGCGGCGCATCATCGACGCACGCGGCGCCGACGACGGCGGAAGACGCCGCGCCGGCCGTTCAGGCACTACAGTGTGCCTACCCGTTTATTTCCACATGCCTCCATGCTACAGCCGCTCCGCGACGACGCGGCCGCGGCGGAGCCATGAACGCCGCGCCGCCATCCGGTTCCGTGCACCCGAAGCGCTACGGCGCAGACGGATCGTTGACCTTCAAGATTCGCGTGTCAGCGGTGTGCCGTCGATTATCGTTCCATGAAACGCTGCGTGCGCCATCATGCGACGACGAAGGTCGCGCATTGGCGCTGTGTTATCGACTGCCATTCAGCAGCCGATAACACAGTCCACATACGAGTCCCGCCGCACACCACCGCACACTGCCAGTTACCGCACGCCGCACGCCGCCGCACGCCGGCAGTCGCCACGCCCGCCCCTGACAACACGCGAGGGGAGGCACCCGTCGATACGGGTGCCTCCCCTTGCTGTCGGTGCGTGCCGAGGCGCGGAGCGACCGGGCCGAACAGCCGGACCGGGCGCCGGACGGCCGCCGACGGCGGATGCGGCGCGCGTCACGCGGGCGTCGCCATGCGCCCCGCGTCCCGGCGCCCGGCCGCCGGCTCAGCGGACCGTCACTTGGCGGTCGCCTTGCGGTAGGCCTCGACCAGGTCGGCGGCCAGCCTGCGGCCCTCGTCGCCCAGGATGACGCCCAGGCCGTTGAGCGGCATGCTGCGCAGGAACATGGTCATCAGCGCGCTGGCCTGGATGATCGGATGGCCGGCCTCGGCCTCCATGTCGGCCAGCACATGCTGCAGGATCGGGGCGCCGATCGGGTCGTCGAGCCACTCGCCGTAGGTCGACCACTCGTCGAGGTCCATGATCTTGCCGTCGTCGTCGATCTCCACGGTCACGGTGTCGGCGATGTCGCGCGAGGAGACGCCGACCTCGATCGCGTACGAGCCGCCCTCGACGTGCCAGTCGTCGAAGGTCTCGGACCAGTAGGCGAACGCGCGCTCGTCCAGTTCGATCTCGACGGCCTTCGACTCGCCCGGCTCCAGCCGGACCTTGGCGAAGCCCTTGAGCTCGTGCACCGGGCGGGCGACCTTCGCCTTCGGCGGGGCGACGTATACCTGCACGGTCTCGGCGCCGGCGACCTTCGAGGTGTTGGTCACGGTCGCGCTCACGCGCACGGCCCGCGGGCCGGTCTTCTCGGCCGTCACGCCGTCGATCGCGAACGTGGCGTAGGACAGGCCGTAGCCGAACGGGTAGGTGACGGCCTTGCCGAAGGTGTCGTAGTAGCGGTAGCCGACGAACACGCCCTCGCCGTAGTCGACGTGGCCCTCCTCGCCCGGCCAGTTCACCATGCTCGGGTCGTCGTTGATGTCGTCGATGATGGTCTGCGACAGCTTGCCGGACGGGGACACCTTGCCGAAGATCACGTCGGCGAGCGCCGCGCCGCCGGCCTGGCCAAGCAGCCAGGTCTCGAGCACGGCCTTGGCCTTGCCCCGCCACGGCAGGGAGACGACCGAGCCGTTCGACAGCACGACGACGACGTTCTCGTTCGCCGCGGCCACGGCCTCGAGCAGGTCGATCTGCTTGGCCGGGATCGACAGGGTCTCGCGGTCGAAGCCCTCGGACTCGTACTCGGCGGGCAGGCCGAGGAACAGCAGCACGGTGTCGGCGCCCTCGGCGGCCTTCACGGCCTGCTCGGTCAGGGCCGGGTCCTGCTCGGCGCCGTCGAGCGTGAAGCCGGGCGCGAAGTCGGCCTTGATGCCCTCGGCCTCGAGCGCGTCGAGGAAGCTGGTGAGCCTGGTGGGGTTGATCAGCGAGGAGCCGGCGCCCTGGTAGCGCGGCGTGCGGGCGAACTCGCCGATGACGGCGACCTTGGCGCCCTTGGCGACCGGCAGGATGCCGCCCTCGTTCTTGAGCAGCACCATCGATTCGACGGCGGCCTGGCGGGCGATCGCGTCATGGGCGTCCACGTCGTAGCGGTACCCCTCGATGCTCATGGCCGGACGGGCCTTGTCGACCAGGTCGATCATGCCCTGGGCCATCTCGTCGAGCTGCTTGGGGGTGATGCGGCCGTCGAGCGCCGCCCTGACGATCTGGTCGTCGGTGCCGCTCGGCGGCATCTCGAGGTTCAGGCCGGCGTTCAGCGAGGCGACGCGGTCGTGCACGGCGCCCCAGTCGGACATGACGATGCCCTCGAAGCCCCATTCGCCGCGCAGCACGTCGGTGAGCAGCCAGCGGTTCTGCGAGGAGTGCACGCCGTTGATCCGGTTGTACGAGCACATGACGGTCCACGGCTGGGCGGTCTTGACGATGTGTTCGAAGGCCGGGAGGTAGATCTCGCGCAGCGCGCGCCGGGAGACGGTGGCGCTGATGCGCAGGCGGTCGGTCTCCTGGTTGTTGGCGGCGAAGTGCTTGAGCGAGGTGCCGACGCCCTTGGACTGCACGCCCTTGACGACGCCGACGGCCTCGTGTCCGGCGAGGTACGGGTCCTCGCTCCAGTACTCGAAGCAGCGGCCGCCGAGCGGGTTGCGCTTGATGTTCACGCCGGGGCCGAGGATGACGGCGACCTTCTCCTGGATGCACTCCTCGCCCATCGCCTCGCCGACGCGCTCGATGAGCTCGGGGTTCCACGAGCTGGACAGGCCGGCGGCCGGCGGGAAGCAGGTGGCCGGCACGTTCTGCTCGACGTCCATCGACTCGGTGTTCTGGGCCTTGCGCAGGCCGTGGGGGCCGTCGGTGATCGTGTAGTTCGGCAGGCCCTTGGCCTCGACGTTGCCCAGGCTCCACGGATTGGTGCCGCTGGTCAGCGCGGCCTTCTCCTCGACGGTCAGGTCCTTGACGGACGGGTAGTCGCTCATCGTTGTTCGCTCCTTATAATCGTCATCGATTTCGGCCGGCCGGGTGGGCGCCGCCTCGCGTCGCTTACCAACCGGTTGGTAGGCAATTATGATACCGGCGTTCCGCCGATCGCGCAACCATGTCGCCGCGTCGCGGGGCCGGGTGGTACACGTTCGCATCGGCGAGCGCGCGCGACGCCCGCGCGGCGCCCCGTGCGTCCTATGATAGGGTCACGAACGGTGCGGTCCGAGCCCCGGCCCGCACGACCGCCGCACCATCGAAGGAGCCGACATGCCTCACCGCGACCCGGACCGTCTGAGCCAGATCGAACGCGTCACCGCGGAGCTGTTCGGCAAATCGGGGTACTACGCCACCTCGCTGCAGTCCATCGCCGACATGGTGGGCATCACCAAGGCGGGGCTGCTGCACTACGTGGGCAGCAAGGACAACCTGCTCACCATGGTGATGCGCGACTACGACGTCGAGGGCATGGCGGCGACGGGGCTGACGGCGGAGGGATTCGCGGCGGACGGCCCCGACGCCCCCGCAACGGACGCCCCGGCGACGGACGATTCCCCCGACGCGGCGACGGATGCAGATACGGCAGATGCGGATACGACGGATGCGGACGCAGGCGACGGCACGGATGCCGGCGCGGCGCCCCGCGGCGGGGAGCCGGCGGGAAGCCGGTCGGTGCCGGAATACTTCCGCCAGCTGGTGGAGACCAACGCCAGGCGGCCGGAATTCGTCCGGCTGTTCACGATGCTGAACACGGAGACGCTGAACCCCGACCATCCGGCGCACGCCTACTTCCGCGAGCGCGAGGCGATGCTCGAGCGCGAGGCCGCCGACCCGCGCTGGCGCATCCCCGAGGGCGTGGACGGACAGGCGGCCATCATGGCGGCGTTCCTGGCGATGGACGGCATCCAGATCACCTGGCTGCGCGAGCCGGGGCGCGACCTGGTCGCCATGTGGCGGCGCATCGAGCCCGCGCTCTTCCCGCCGCAGATCTGGGGCGAGGCCGAATAGCGACAGCGGGCGTCCGGCCGGCCACGGGCCGGCGGCGCACGCCCGGACCGGCTCAGGCGCGCGTCGAATCGCGCCGGTGCAGGTGCGGTTCCAGCATCGTGACGCTGTTGACGTAGCCGACCGGGTTCTCGATCGCGTCCAGCAGCTCGGTCATGGCCTTGCGGCCCATGTCGGCGCCCGGGGCGTCGACCGTCGTCAGCTGCACCGGCGCGGTGTGCGACAGCCGCACCCCCTCGCACCCGATCACGCCGACGTCTTCCGGCACGCGCAGCACGCCTCCGTCGACCAGCGCGCGGATGACCCCGACGCCGAGGTGGTCGCTGGCGGCGATCACGCCGTCCGGCACCCCCTCGCCGCCCTCGGCGCGCCGGGTCAGGGCGGCGCCGACCTTGTAGCCGTCCTCCACCATCAGACCCTGCGAGTCGATAAGCTCCAGCGACACCGCGCCTCCCCGGCGCTCCACCGCACGGCGCACGCCGGCGTACCGCTCCTGCACGGCCTGGTAGTCGAAGGAGTGCGCGACGAACGCCAGCCGGGCGCAGCCGGTGCGGATCAGCTCCTCGGCGGCGATCATGCCGGCCGAGAGGTTGTTCTCCAGGACGCTGCTCACCGGCACCGTCGACAGCGGATCCGCATGGTCGACCAGCACGACCCGCACGCCGGCGGCATGCGCGGCCTCGACGTCGCGCCCCGAGCCGGTGACGCTGCTCAGCACGATCCCGGCGCACCCCATCCGCACGAACATGCGCACCAGCTCGCTCTGGCGGCTCGCGTCCGAGGAGGCGTTGGCGCCGACGACCTGCATGTCGTTGTCCTCGCACACCTCCTGGATGCCCTCGAACACGTCGGTGAACAGCGAGTGCTCGATGTCGGTCATCACGTAGCCGACCAGCCCGCCGGCCGGCGAGGCCTGCCGCTGGGCGCGCCCCTGCCGCGGCACATACCCCAGCTCGTCGATCGCCGCCTTGATCTTGGCCTTGAGCGTGTCGGACACGCGGTCGGGATAGTTCAGATAGTTCGACACGGTGCCGATGGCGACGTCGGCGCGCTTGGCGACGTCGGAGACGCCCACGCGCTTCGAGCCCTGCGCGCGCGGCCCGCGATCCGCTGACGACATATACCCCTCCTGCCCCGTGGGAGCCGGCCGCGACGGGCCGGCGTTTGAACGTTCACCATCCATCGTAGGGCACCACGCCGGCATATCGCCGCATTGGCCGCGACACGCCGCCAACAAGATTTCAACAATTTTTCAATCCTGATTTGAAATTTCAAAACAGCACACCTATACTCGACATCAGCGGGAACAACGGCCATCCGGCCCGCCACCAGCGGAAAGAGCCGGCCGCGCCGCTCGCGGGCACTGATTCCAAACCGCCTGCTCGATGCCGAGCGTTGGACACCAGACGATTTGAAATGAGTTGAAAATATTGAATTTCATGTTGCGCCGCCGCAGCATCGCGACGACGCCGCAGGAAAGGAACGGAGAATGACCTCGTCACAGAAGCAAAGCAGGGGACTCGGCCGCTACATGTCGCTGGCCGTGGCCGCGGGCGTCGGCTCGATGCTGGGCTCCGGCATCATCGTCGGCCTGTCGTCCACCATCACCGTCTGGCAGAACGGCCTGGGGCTGACCACCGGCCAGGTCGGCATCCTCTCCGGCGTGCTGACCTTCGCCATCGGCTTCGGCTCGCTGTTCGGCGGGCGCATCGCCGACAAGATCGGCCGCGTCCTGTTCTTCAACTGGATCAACATGTTCTACGCCATCGGCGCGGCGATCTGCATCTTCGCCAACAACTTCGCGATGCTGCTCATCGGCCTGGTCATCGCGGGCTTCGCCTCCGGCGGCGACCTGCCCGTGTCGATGACGGTCGTCTCGCACGACGCCCCGGACGAGCACACCGCCGCACGCCTGGTCTCCACCACCCAGGTGTTCTGGCAGGTCGGCGTGTTCATCTCCTACATCTGCGCGTTCCTGGTCTCCACGATGTCCGGCGCCGCCGGCGGCCGCGTCGTGTTCGCCATCCTCGCCGCGTTCGCCGTCGTCGCCTGGCTGTGGCGCGTCGCCTCGCCGACGTTCCGCCGCTTCCACGAGGAGGCCGACGCCCGCGACGCCGCCCGCCCGGCCGCCGCGCAGCCGCAGGGCAAGGTCTCGGTGACCTCCGTGCTCTTCGGCGCCGACAGGAAGGTCCTGCTCACCTTCTTCCTGGCGATCACGGTCTTCTACGTGGGCTGGAACCTGCTGGCCAACACCTGGGGCCAGTTCCAGACCTACATGTTCTCGCAGGCCGGCGCCTCGCAGTCGCTGGCCACCGGCCTGGGCATCATCCTCAACCTCGTCACGCTGGTCATCAACATCGTCTTCGCCTCGATCTCCGGCGGCAAACACCGCAACAAGGCGTTCTTCGTCGGCATCGTCATCAGCTTCATCGCCATGGTGTGCATGGCCATGGGCGGCACGAACCTGTGGGTGCTCGTCGCGGCCACCGCGTTCATGAACCTCGGCTCCCCGCTCGCCGGCGAGGCGCTGTACAAGGTCTGGACCCAGGAGAGCTTCCCGATCGAGATCCGCGCCTCCGTCCAGGGCTTCATCAACGGCTTCTCCCGCCTGTGCTGCGGCCTGTTCGCGCTGATCACCCCGGCGCTCGTGATGCCGGACACCATCCAGGTCACGATGTGGGCCTTCGCCGGCATCGTCATCGTCGAGGCCGTCGCCGGCACCATCATGGTCGTCTCGCAGAAGAAGCACGGCACCGACGAGCAGCGCCAGGCCCGGCTCGCGGCCAGGCAGGCGTAGCGGACGCCGCGGGGCCGAACCCGCGACCACGCACGCGGCCGCGCGCGAGAAGAGGAGCCGGGGCCGGTCACCCACGGCGCCGCGCGGCCGCCCGCCTCCGTCGTCCGGGCGTCCCTCTGCCCGCCCGGACGGCGCCGACCACCCACCCTGTCCCGAGGGGCCGGTAAGCCCGTCATCGAGGACGCCGACCCCTTCCGCGAACGAACCGACACACCACCCAGACACCCGCATACTCACGAAAGGAGCAGCAATGGACGCTGCACCTGAAACCACCCCCGACTACGCCATCGAACACCTGCGCGTGGAGCACTACAACGGCGACGTGCTCGGCATCGGCGAATCCCAGCCGAGGCTGTCCTGGAACTACACCGCCACGCCCCCGGCCGACGCCCAGCTCAAGGTGAGCGTGACCCGCCACGTCCTCGGCGGCCGGACCGTCACCGAGGAGACCTACCTGCCGGCCGAGCCCAGCACGCTGGTGCCCTGGCAGTTCCTGCCGCTGGCCTCCAAGGAGGAGGTCCTCGCCACCGTGCAGCTCGTCACGCCGAACCACCAGCCGCTGGGCGAGCCGAGCGCGACGCTGCGCTTCGAAACCGGCATCCTGGACTTCTACGACTACTGGGCCGACTTCGTCGGTCCCGCATGGCCCGAACCGCAGACCGACCACCGCCATCTGCCGCTGGTGCGCACCGAGATCGACCTCAGGGACAAGCCGGCCCGCGCCCGCCTGTACCTGACCGCGCTCGGCGTGGTCGAAGCCGAGATCAACGGCGAGCGCGTCGGCGACGACGTGCTGTGCCCCGGCTGGACCGTCTACGACAAGCGGCTGGAATGCTGGACCTACGACGTGACCGAGCAGCTGGAGGCCGGCCGCAATGCGCTCGGCTTCTGGCTGGGCGACGGCTGGTACCGCGGGCGCCTCGGTTTCGACGGCGGACGCGTGAACTTCTACGGCGACCGCATCGGCGTGCTCGCCCAGCTCGAGATCGAGTACGGGGACGGCACCACCGACAGCGTGTGTTCGAACTCGTGGGACGGCACCTGGAAGGCCGCGCCCGGCCCGATCGTGTGCTCCGACCTGTACGAGGGCGAGCATTACGACGCCCGTCTCGAGCAGCCCGGCTGGTCCGAACCCGGCTTCGACGACGCCGCCTGGACGCCGGTCGCCGAGGTGTTCTACGAGCCGCAGCGAATCGAATGCCCCGAGCTGCCGCCGATCCGCACGCGCGAGTCGCACGCGCCCGTCAGCATCGCGCAGGTCGGGGGCACGCGCCGTGACGACGGCACCGCCACCTGGCTGATCGACTTCGGGCAGAACTGCTCGCAGCGCATGCGCGTGCGCATGCACGGCCTCGGGGCCGGTCAGTCCGTGACGATGCGGCACGCCGAGGTGCTGGAGCCCGACGGCTCGTTGGCCACCCGCACGCTGCGCCGCGGCCAGCAGTGCGACGTGTACACCTCCAACGGCGCCGACGCCTGGTGGGAGCCGCGGTTCACGATGCACGGCTTCCGGTACGCGACCATCGAGGGCTGGCCGGGCGAGCTGACCGCCGAGGACATCGACTGCCGCGTCTACCACACCGACATGGAGCGCACCGGCTGGTTCGACAGCTCCGACCCGGCCCTCAACCGCCTGCACGACAACGCGCTGTGGTCGATGCGCTCGAACTTCCTGTCGATCCCGACCGACTGCCCGCAGCGCGACGAGCGCATGGGCTGGACCGGCGACATCGACCTGTTCGCGCCGACCGCCACGTACCTATACGACACGCAGGGGTTCCTGGTCAACTGGCTCAAGGACGTGCGCAACGAGCAGCTCGCGTGGGGCACGGTGCCGTTCTACGTGCCGTTCGTGCCGCTGCGCGTGTGGGCGATCCCGCAGGCGATCTCGATCTGGGGCGACGCGGCGGTGGCCGTGCCGTGGGCGCTGTACATGGACGGCGGCGACACGCGCGTGCTGGAGAAGACCTATCCGCTGGTCACGGCGTGGATCGACGAGGTCGCCGGCTACCTGTCCGAGGACGGGGTGTGGGACCGCGAGCCGCGCTACAGCCTCGGCCAGCTCGGCGACTGGCTCGACCCGACCGCGCCGCCGGACGATCCGACGCAGGCGGTGACCGACAAGGTGCTGGTGTCCACCGCGTTCTTCGCGCGCAGCTGCCGGCAGGCCGCCGACATCGCCGAGGCGCTGGGCCATGCCGAGGACGCCGAACGGTTCGCCGCGCTGCGCGACAAGGTGACGAAGGGCTTCCTCGATAGGTTCACGAACCTCGACGGCACGATGACCTCCGATACACAATGTGCGTATGCGCTGTCCATCGCCTTCGGCCTGCTCGACGGCGAGCCCGTGCGCAGGATCAAGGCCGGCAACCGCCTGGCCGAGCTGGTGCGCGAATCCGGCGGCCGAGTGAGCACCGGGTTCGCGGGCACGCCGTTCGTGCTGCCCGCGCTGAGCATGACCGGGCACGACGAGGAGGCCTACGGCCTGCTGATGTCCGACGCCTGCCCGAGCTGGCTGTACCAGGTGCGGATGGGCGCCACCACCACATGGGAGCGCTGGGACTCGATGCGCCCGGACGGCACGCTCAACCCCGGCGGCATGACCTCGTTCAACCACTACGCGCTCGGCTCGGTGTGCGAATGGCTGCATTCGCGCATCGGCGGCCTCAAGGCCCTCGAACCCGGATGGTCGAGGTTCGCGGTCTGCCCGCAGCCGGGCGGCGGCATCGACCACGCCTCGACCGCGCACCGCACTCCGCACGGCCTGGCGCGCTCGTCGTGGAGCGTCGCCGACGGCGTGATGTCGCTCGACGTGACCGTGCCCGTCGGCACGACCGCGGTGGTCGACGTCGCCGGGGCGCAGCCCGAGGAGCTCGGCGCCGGCACCCATCACCGCGAATACGCGCTGTGACGCCGCCGTCTTCCGCACAGTAGGCACATACGCGGTTCCGTAGGCACCCGTTTCGGGACTCCGACCGGCGGCATGTGGCTCAATGCCGGCGTTTCCGCCGCGCTTCGGCCCGGGGCCGCGCGGCGGATGTGCCTACGGAACCGGATAGGTGCCTGCCGAATGGCGTATTCGTCGTCCGGAACGGCTTCCGGGCGACGATGCGAACCATCCGCGCGTTCCGGGGCGCCTATCCATGCGGCCATGCGCCCCGGCCGCGCCTTCCCGCGGTGCGGGCAACGCCGCGGACATTCGCTTGTTTTCAGCCGCGCACGCGTATCGACGCGCGCGGCCATATCCGAAAGGACCATTCCCATGAGCCTCAACGATGAGGAGCGCGAGGCCGTCGTCGCCGACGACATCGCCCCGGACACCGGCCTGCCGATGCCCACCGGCCACAAGATCCGCTTCGCCGCCGGCATGATCGTCTTCAACATCCTGTGGATGACGGCCGGCACGGCCGCCTCGCAGGTGCTGCTGCCGAGCCGGTTCACCACCCTCGACATCGGCCAGCCGGAGACCGTGCTCGCCACGATGAACTCGGTGAGCATCATCTTCGCGCTGGTCGCCAACGTGGTGTTCGGCGCCCTTTCCGACAGCACGCGCAGCCGCTTCGGCAAGCGCACGCCATGGATCCCGCTCGGCGGCGTCGTCGCCGGCATCGCCTACTACATGACCTCCGTCGCCACGTCGCTGGTCGGCATCGTCGCCTGGTGGTCGGTGCTGCAGATCGGCGTCAACATCATGATCGCGCCCTGCGTGGCGATCCTCTCCGACCGCGTGCCCGCCAGGATCCGCGGCACGCTGTCCGCGTTCTACGGCGTGGGCCAGATCCTCGGCCAGTCGCTCGGCGCGCTGATCGGCGCCCAGTTCGTGACCAACGAGCGCGTCGGCTTCGTCATCGGCACCGTGATCTGGCTGCTCACCGGCTTCATCACCATCGTCATCATCCCGCGCGAGAAGTCCTCGCTCGGCGAGGGCGGCGAGCGGTTCAGCCTGCGCAAGGTCGTCATGCAGTTCCGGCCGCCGACCCGCAACGCCCGCGACTTCTACCTCGCGTTGGTCGGCCGCATGTGCCTGATCTTCGGCTACAACATGATCATGGCCTACCAGCTGTACGTGTGCATGAACCACATCGGACTCGACAACGAGGGCGCCGCCGGCGTGGTGGCCGAGATGGCGACCATCACGATGGTGGTCTCGCTGGTCACGTCGCTGGCGTCCGGGCCGATCTCCGACCGGCTTGGACGGCGCAAGCCGCCGATCGCCGTCGCCTCGGTCGTCATCGCCGCCGGATTCGCGGTGCCGTGGCTGGTGCCGACGTCGACGAGCATGCTCGTCATGGCCGGCGTGGTCGGCCTCGGCTACGGCATCTACATGGCCGTCGACCAGGCGCTGAACGTGGACGTGCTGCCCGATCCGGACGAGGCGGGCAAGGATCTGGGCATCCTCAACCTCGCCAACACGCTCGGCCAGGTCGTCGCGCCGATCATCACCTCGTCCCTGGTGATCGCGACCGGCTCGTACGCGGCGATCTTCCCCGTGGCGATCGCGGCCGTGCTGGTCGGCGCCGTGGTCATCATGTTCATCAGGAACACCCGCTGAGCGCGCGACGGGTGGCCCGCCGGCCGGCACGAAGCGGATGGCGGGCCACCTGTTTCGGCACCACCTCGACTATGTGTAGCGGATTTGAGGGTCTGCGGACATCGATATGCGCTACGTGAGGCATGCAAACGCGAAGACCCGGAGTACGGATGGCGGCATTCCGCGCCCGCCACTCCCGCAATGGCGGATGCAGTGCCTCACGTAATGCGGTTCGATGTCCGCAAGTTCTCAAATCCGCTACAGATAGTCGGGGTAACCATCTGGTCCGGTCATGCTCACGTCATTGTCTGCCGACCGGACGCCGGGCCAGCAGCCGGGGCACCGTGCTGTCGACGCCCATGAACCGCGCCAGGTCGCGGTCCAGCATCGCCGCGACCCGCATATATGCGGCGACGCCATCGCCGACGTCCAGACGATGCCGGACGTTGGGCATGGGAAAGCCACGCGCCAACGGCTCCTGATGCGCGCACCGGTTGCGCAGCTGCCTGACCACCTGCAGCTGGGACAGCACCCAGGAGCGACCATACCGCTCCCCCGCCATCCCGGCCTGCCGCCGGCCGCCCGGGAACGCGCGGTGCAGACCGTCGCGCCACAGGGAATCGAAATACGAGTTGAACAGGTTCACCCAGAACCCCAAGGTCAGTTCCGCCGTGAGGCTGGATCTGGTGACATCTTTCGCACGGCCGGCAAGGGACGTTTTGGCCATATGCAGGCCGCGTGACAGACGGCTTTGCGTGGCGAACACGGGCGACTCGAACCACCGGTCGCCCAGCAGGATCCGCAACTGCGTCTCTATCGAGTTGCGCAGCGCCAATTCGACGAGCGCCAGATCGCGCAGCACCGCATTGGACACGTCGCGGTCCCACAAGTACAGCCTCACCGCATCATCCGCGCGCCCCTGCGACTGGCCTCGGTAGACGGCCATGCGTTCGTCGGCGATGCAACGGCTCAGCGCCTCGGCGTAGCGACACGCGATATCGGACTCCGCGGCCCTCACGTTATCATGAACGTATAAGCCCCCGGGAACTCCTCTCCTGACTTGAGCAGTGATTGAGCCCGGGGTATTGTCTATTCGCCGTTCGTCCATCGCGTTGCCCCTGTCGATTCATCGCGTTCCGGCACGCACCAGCGCCGATGATTCGACGATAGGAAGGCTCGAACGCCAAGTCCACCCCGGGCGGCCGTTGTGGTCGAAGGGTTCGTGGTTATCCACAATGCGGCATGTCGTACCCCGCGCAGACGCGGGGGCCCGCTGCGCACGGACCGGACGCCGCGCGTTCCGGCCGTCCGCCGGACCGTATCTTGCCAAGGTGTAGCGGATTTGGGGGTCTGCAGACATCAATATGCGTTATGTGAGGCGGCATGGCGCCGGCGCCCCGGTCACCGTTGGCGGAATACCGCCAGTCATACTCCTGTTCTCCGTGATTCGATGCCACAGATAGCGCAGATCGATGTCCGCAATGCCTCAAAAGTACTACACATAACGCGAAAGGATCCGATCCGCCGGCGAACACCGTCCCGGGACGACCGCATACGGCGGGCGGCACCCCACCCATACGACAACGCCCGAACTCGCCGCCACGCGGGATCCGGAGCAGTAGCCACCGGCGTCGAGGATGTGGGCCCAAGCCCGTTGTCACGCGAAACTTCCGTCACGCTCCTGAACGTCGTGGCATTGTCGATGCCGCGAGCCCGCTGCCGCGCGGTACTTCAGCGACGCCACGCCGGACCGGTCGACCTTGCCGTCCCGAGTCCGTTGCCGCGCGGGGCTTCCGGCACGGCAACGGACTCGGGGGCGCGCGGTACCCAGCGCCGGCCCTAGGCGGCGCCCATCGGCAGGAAGACGGCCATCGACAGCACGAACATCACCACGACGCCGGTGATCATCGGCACGCAGGTGCGGCGGATGATCTCGAACGGGCTCCTTCTGACCGTGCCGGAGACGATCATGATGACGCCGGCCACCGGCGAGATCTGGCGCAGCAGGTTGCCGGCCAGGCTCATCGGCACGGAGATGGCCAGCACGTTGATGCCGGCGGCCGCGGCCAGCGGCACCATCAGCGGCACCATCGCGAAGAACAGCGCCGTGCCCGAACCGGACAGGATCACGATCAGCGCGCTCAACGCGACGAGGATCAGCGGCAGCACGAAACCGAGATTGCCGCCCTGGATGCCGGTCATCGCGCTCTGCAGCGCGTCGATCAGGCCGATCGACTGCAGGCCGACGACGAACACGGACGCGGCGACCAGCAGCGCGACCACCGGCATCGCGCCGCCCATGCCGGTGAAGAACGACTCGGTGCCGGCCAGCGTGGCGCGGGCGTCGCGCGTGCGCACGAACTCGCATGCGATCGCCACCACGAACGACAGGATCGAGGCCAGCTGGACGCTGATGCTGATCTGCAGGCCGGTGATCGAGGTGACCGCGAACACCACGAGCAGCATGATGATCGGCAGCAGCGGCAGGATCGCGTACACGGCGCGGTAGAGCGCGCCGCCCGTGACCTGACCGACCGACGCCAGCTCGATGTCCTCGTCGCCCATCGTCGTGGCGCGGCCGAGGCGCGCGTCGCGCCGGTCCATGAACCGCTGCCAGAAATAGTGGGCCACGGCCATGGCCAGCAGCGTCGGGATCGAGACGAGCACATGGTACCGGAACACGTACTCGCTGGCCGTGATGCCGGCGAACCGCGCGGTTTCGGCGAGCTCGGCGGCGATGGCGACGTTGTCCGAACCCAGCGGCGTGGGCATGACGGTGGCGCTGGTGGCCACGACGGCGGCGGCGCTCAACGTGCTCATGCCCGCCTGGCGCAGCACCGGGAACAACGTGGCCAACAGGATGATGGACAGGTTCGAGGCGCTCGGGACGACCAGCGAGAGCAGGTTGCCCAGCAGGAACGTGACCGGCACCAGGACGTACGACGACTTGATGCGCCCGAGCGGCTTGGACAGCACGCTCACGGTGACCTCGTTGGCACCGATCTTCGACATGTAGGCGGTGTAGCCGCCCAGGATGAGCATGATGAAGCCCGCCGAGGTCAGCGTCTCGACGAACTGGTCGCCGACCGCCTTGAACGGGTCGAGCCAGGTCACGCCGCTGGACGCGAAGTCCGAGAACGCGATGGGCTTGCCCATGATCAGCGCCACATACATCAGCAGGATGCCGATCATGAACAGCGAGATCTTGATGTCCATCTTCTTGATGAGCATGAACACCACCACGGCGACCGCAACGATGGCCACCAGGTACATCGCGATCATTTCCATGATCTTCTTCTTTCTTGTCCATTCATGCGCGGCCTCTCCTCACTGATTGGCGGCACATCATGACGCAAAAGGGTAAGTTCATATTCCCCAATCATTTCCGTGAGACGGAAACAGGGTCGGCCCGGAACGTCCCGGACCGACCCATTAGGGAGGGAAGGAAAGTACAGCAAGTGTAGCGGCCTGGACCGGCCAAACCGCTACACAGCGTCAATGCATTCTCCGTAACGATCAGTACGGCAGAATCAGCACAGACAGGACGAACACCGCGATGATGCCGACGATGCTCGGAACGCTGGTACGCTTCAGGATCTTGGTCGGCGCCACATTCACCGTTGCCGCGACGATCATGATAACCGCAGCGACCGGCGAGATGCCACGGGCAAGGTTCGCGATAAGCTGCATCGGCAGGGAAATCAGGATGCCGTCGACGCCAGCCGCGGCCGCAATACCCGGGATCAGGGCGATGACGGCGTAGAACATGGCCAGACCGCCACCACTCAGGATACCGAAGAGGCAGGTGGCAGCGGCAAAGATCAATGCCACCATCAGTCCGGCGCCGGTCGACCCCTGGACGGAATTGGTCAGTGCATCGATCAGGCCCAGCTTCTGGATGCCGGTCGTGAACAGCGAACCGCCGACCACGAGAATAACCACCTGGCTGAAGCCCTGTCCCATGCCCTTGAACATCTCACCGGCGGACTCCTGCACAGCCTTGAAGGACTTGTGACGAATCGTCTCGGTAATCAGCGCGACGAAGAAGGAGATAAACGTCAAGACGAAAATATCCATCGTCAGACCGTCGATGAACATCGCGGCGATACCGACACCGAGGATGAGAATCAGCGGCAACACGGGGAAGATGGCATAGTACTTCGGCACGGAAACGGTCTCTTGCTCCTGCAGGTTCGCATCCTCCAGACCGATGTACGCCGCGGAACCTTCGTGCTTATCGCACCACGCCTGCCAGAAGAAGTGGGCGACGCCCATGATGAGCAGTGCAGGAATGGAGACCTTGGCATTCCAGGCGACGTAATCGAGCAGGTTGTAACCGAGAGTCTCAGCGGCAATCACGTTATCCGCGCCAAGCGGGGTGGGCATGATGGTCGCGGTACAGGCGATCACGCCAGCCGCGGTAAGCGCAGAAACACCGGTACGCACCAGAATCGGGTACAGGATCGACATAAGGATGATAGCCAGGCTGGAAGCGCTCGGGACGACCAGCGACATCACGTTGCCCAGCAGGAACACGGCCGGCACGAACAGCGCCTTGTGCTTGATGTGCTTCAGCGGCTTGACCATGATGTCAACAGCCATCTGGTTCGCACCGATCTTATTCATGTACGCCGAATAGCCGAACAGAATCATGATGACCAGGCCGGCCGAGCTCAGCTGGCTAATCACGGTGTCCTTGAGCTGCATAAACACGTCGAAGAGACCGAAACCGGTTCCGGCTCCGTCTTCATACAGCGGGTGGCCGAGAGCCCATGCGCCCATCAGCAGCACCAGACCGCCGATGATGAGGCTCAATGCCGGGTTGTATTTCTTAATTATGAGGAAGCCGACTGCGACAAGCGCAACGACGACCAAGATGATTTCGGCAATCATCTAGTTCTCCTTTATTCTTTTCTCTGTTTATTCCCGTTCGGTTCAGACGCAACGCCTGATGCCGTCAAGGAACCACTTACGGAACGCCTCTCCATCCACATCGATGGCAACTGAAGCGTTCGAGTCCTGATGCAGATATCCCTTCAGATCCACAACCGTGCACCCACTGGTCAGCTCGCCACACACCTCAACATCGACATATGTATCGGCGAAGGTGAACAGCTCGGGTGCCAGCAGGCAGGCCACCGCGCACGGATCATACATCTTCAACCCCGTGTTGAAGCTCCCGCCGCGATAACGCTTAAACAGGTCGTGAATCATCGTGCCGGTCTTGCCCATAGCCGGAAGCTGTACGCTATCCTCCGGATAGACCAGCGCTTTGAGACCGACGTCCAGGCCGGCCATGACAATCGGGACTCCCGCGTGGAAGACGATTTTCGCGGCTTCCGGATCGACACCGATGTTAAACTCCGACATCACGCCCTTGTTTCCACGTGAAGCGGAGCCGCCCATCATGACGATGCGATCGATGTTCGCCTTCACTTCGGGATAGGTCTTCAACAGCAAGGCAATATTGGTAAGCGGACCGATCGGGATGAGGGTAATCTTCTCTTCGCTGTCGAGAATGAGCTTGCGCATCGCGTCAACCGCATTAAGAGAAGAAAGCAGCGATTCGTTCGGCTCGGGGAACTCGAAACCTTCCATTCCCGTCTTGCCGTGAATCGCGCTGGCGTCCTCAAGCGGACGCAGCAACGGCTCCGAAGCGCCACGAGCCACAGGCACGTCGACCCTGAAGTAAGTGACCAAACGAAGCGCGTTCAACGTGGTGTAGTCGATGCCCACATTGCCCGCCACCGTGGTGATAAGCTTCACATCAAGCTCTTCGGAGAACAGTGCGAGCGCGATCGCAACAGCATCATCGATGCCGGGATCGGTGTCTATGATGACCGGAATTGGCTTCATTGCTCCTCTTTTCTACTTGTTGTGTTTTCATGGGTCACACATATCCGTGAACGAATTCACGAAGTCAGAGCGGCCTCGAGAAACGTGGACCTCATCGCCTCGCCGGACGCGGCCGCGGGGACGCCCGCCGGCGCGGGATCAACGAAGCGGACCATGCCGCTGCCCAGGTCGGCCGTCGGGCGGCGGGTGAACCCGTGCCGCTCGTAGAAGCCCTCCTTGCCGGGCGTCGACATCAGGCCGACGTACGCGTGCTCGCAGCAGTGGGCCCGCACGTAGCCGATCAGCTCGTCGAGGACCATCGAGCCGATGCCCAGGTGGCGGTACTCCGGCGCCACCACCAGGTCCTTGACGAAGAAGGCGATGCGGCCGTCGCCGACCAGCCGGCCGATGCCGGCCGGGACGTCGTCGACGGTCACGACGACGGAGAACAGCCCGCCGTCGAGGGCGGCCTGGACGTCCTCGCGACGGTAGCGATGGAACCCCGCGGTCTCGCGGATGCCCTCATAGATCTCCGCCGTGAGCGCGTTGCGCCGAACCGAAATACGCATTGCCGATGGAACCTCCGCATTGAGCGTCCGTTGGATGCTACAACGTTTTATCAACCAACAAACGTCATGCTACATCGTTTTATCGCGACTGTCAAAACCGCCGCGGACATGGCATGACTCGCACGGCGGACCACCAGCGCATCGGCAGACGACCATCACCGCTCCTCCCGGCACCGGCCCGCACGGACCGGACGCCAGATCAACGCTCCGACGCCGCGGCACGACCCTGTGCCACGGCGACCGCGCACGCGGACGCCCCGACCGGCCCGGCACGCCCTCGTACCCGGAGCCCGCGGACGGCGCCTCCGCACCCACGATGGTTCAGCATCATAACAGCTCCGCGACCGTGCCGTCGCGGCCGGCGCGTCCGATGAGGCCGCCCTCCCGCCGGCGGCGCGCCCGACGTAATCGCCCGCTCCCCCGACGCGGCCCCGCATCCACCGGCGCGGCCGCACGGTCGGCTACGGCGCACACACCGGCACCGGCCACGCCGCCCCCACCGGCGCCCGGCACGGCCGCAACCCATCGCCCACCGCCGATCGGCCGGCCGCGCCCGACGCGCCGCCCGCGTCAGCCCACCGGCGCGACGCACACCGACCCGCGCTGGACGAACACGGTCGGGATCCGTCGGTTCTCGGCACGGCGCTTGCGCTTGGCGTCGATGCGCGCCAGCAGCATCTCGACGCCCTGGCGGCCCATGTCCCCCACCTGCTGCGAGATGATCGCGATCTGCGGGGTCATCAGCTTGAAGGCGTCGATGTCGTCGAACGACACCACCGACACGTCGGTGCCGATGTCGATGCTGCGGTCGTGCAGCAGGCCGATCAGCGCGATGGCGTCCGGCGAGTAGGCGAACACGATCGCGGTGACGTCGGCGGCCAACAGCTCGACGAGCGCCTGCTTGCGCGAGGCGAAGGTGTTGTCGCAGGCCACGATGGTCGGCTCCTGGTCGAACAGGCCGGCGGCGATCTCGCGGAACGCGGTCTCGCGCTCGTTCACGCTGAACGAGCCCAGCGAGGGGTGCGCCACGTAGCCGATGCGCCGATGCCCGAGCTGATGCAGCGTGTCCAACGCCTCCTGCAGCCCCGTGTACGGGTCGGAGACCACGAACGGCACGCTGTCGACGCCCTGCACGCGCCGGTCCACGAACACCAGCGGCAGATCCTGGTCGACGAGCATGTCGATGCCCGGGGACTGCACCCCCTGCGGCACCACGATCGCCCCGTCGATGCGGTAGCCCAGCAGCGTGTTGATGAACGCGTCCTGGCGGTTCACGTCCTCGGCGGACGTGCCGATCAGCGTGCTGTACCCCTTCTCGTGCAGCATCTCCTCCACCGAGCACACCAGGTCGGCGAAGAACGGGTTGCGGATGTCCGGCACCAGCAGGCCGACGGTCTTCGAGCGGGACGAACGGATCGCCTGCGCGCGCGAGTCGGGGATGTAGCCCAGCTCGTCCACGGTGCGCTGCACCAGGTCGCGCGTCTCCTGGGAGAACCGCCCCTTGCCGTGCAGAATCTGCGAGACCGCGGTTATCGACACCCCCGCCTGACGTGCGACGTCCCGGATCGTTACGAAGCCCATGACACCCTCCCTGCGTTTGACACCATACCTTACAGCGGCCGGATGTCGCCGGTGTGAAACACGGCCGTTCCTGTGCGGCAACCACACACCGCCGGCCCGTGAGGCGCAACGACGACGGGCCCGGAGCGCGCGGACCACACCCCCGAACGCCGGCGTCCGTCGGGGACGCCGTCGGGGGCATGGCCCGTGCGCTCCGGGCCCGTCGGCTGCATGGGCCAGGCTGCCGGCATGCGCGCGGCATGCGCGGCCGCCCGGCCGCACGGCGCTACTCGAGTTCGATCGCGCCGGTGTAGAGCTGGTAGTACTCGCCCTTCTTCTCCAGCAGCTCCTCGTGGGTGCCGCGCTCGATGATGCGGCCGTGGTCGAGGACCATGATCACGTCGGAGTTGCGGATCGTGGACAGGCGGTGCGCGATGACGAACACCGTGCGCCCCTTCATCAGGTTGTCCATGCCGGCCTGGACGACCGACTCGGTGCGGGTGTCGATCGACGAGGTGGCCTCGTCGAGGATCAGGCACGGCGGGTCGGCCACGGCGGCGCGCGCGATCGAGATCAGCTGGCGCTGGCCCTGCGACAGGCCGGAGCCGTCACCCTTGAGCACGGTGTCGTAACCCTGCGGCAGCATGCGGATGAAGCTGTCGGCGTTCACGAGCTTCGCCGCCTCGATGCACTGCTCGGGCGTGGCCTCCGGGTTGCCGTAGCGGATGTTGTCCATCACGGTGCCGGTGAACAGGTTCACGTCCTGCAGCACGATGCCCAGCGAGCGGCGCAGGTCCTGCTTGCGGATGCTCTTGACGTTGATGCCGTCGTACAGGATCTGGCCTTCCTGGATGTCGTAGAAGCGGTTGATCAGGTTGGTCACCGTCGTCTTGCCGGCGCCGGTCGCGCCGACGAGGGCGACCTTCTGGCCCGGCTCGGCGAACCAGGTGATGTCGTGCAGCACCGGCTTGTCCGGGTCGTAGCCGAAGGTCACGTTGGTGAAGCGCACGTCGCCGCGCAGCAGCGTCAGGCGCCCGTCCTCCGAGGTGACCGCCTGGCTGCGGGCGTCCGCGGCGATCTCGGCGGCGCGGCCCTTGAGGGTCTTCGCGTACTCGAGGGTGCGGGTGCCGTCGTCGCTGGCCTCGCGCTTCCAGGCCCAGTGGCCGGTCGGCCGGGGCCATTCGGTCATCGTGCGGCCGTCGGAGGAGAGCTGCACGTTGACCAGGCGCACGGTGCCGCGGTCGGTCTCGACCGGCTCGTCCATCAGCTGGAAGATTCGGCCGGCGCCGGCGAGCGCCATCATCACCATGTTCAGCTGCATCGAGACCTGGCCGAGCGGATTGATGAACGAACGCGACAGCGTCAGCAGCGAGATCAGCGCGCCGAGCGACAGCGCGCCCGAGCCGGACAGGCCGAAGTTGCCGAAGCCCGCGAGCGCCCAGGCGCCGCCGACCACGGCGAGCAGGATGTACAGCAGGTAGCCCATGTTGTTGACCACCGGCATCGTGACGTTGCCGTAGATGTTGGCCTGCGAGCTGGCGTGGAACAGCTCCTCGTTCTTGCGCCGGAAGGTCTCGGCCGTGGCCGGCTCGTGGTTGAAGACCTTGATGACCTTCTGGCCGTTCACCGCCTCCTCGACGAAGGCGTTGACGTCGCCGAGGGCCTCCTGCTGCCTGACGAAGTAGCGGCCCGAACGGCCGACGAGGACGCGCACGACGACGAACAGCACGACCGTGAACGCGAGCACGAACACCGTGACCGGCACCGACAGCCACAGCATCGAGACCAGCGCGGCGAGCGCGGAGATCGCGGACTGGAACATCTGCGGGAACGACTGGCTGATCGCCTGGCGCAGCGTGTCGGTGTCGTTGGTGTAGCGGCTCATGATGTCGCCGTGCTCATGGGTGTCGAAGTACTTGATCGGCAGCAGCTGCTGGTGGGCGAACATCTCGTCGCGGATCTTCTTGAGCACGCCCTGCTCGATGTTGACGAGCAGCCACTGACTCAGCCAGGCGCAGAACGTGCCGACCGCGTACAGGCAGGCCATCAGCGTCAGCACGTGGACCAGCGGCGCCCAGTCGGGGTCGTCGAGGCCGACCAGCGGCAGGATGTAGTCGTCGATCAGCGACTGCAGGAACAGCGACGAGCCGGCCTGGGCGGCGGCCGACACGAGAATGCAGATCACGACGACCGCGACCTGGAACTTGAACTTGAAGATGTAGCCGAACAGGCGCTTGATGGTGCCCGACGCCGCCTTGGTGCGCCTGAGCAGCGAGCCCTGGCCGCTGGCTTTGCCCTCAGCCATCCCTTGCATGTCCTTTCTGGTTTCGTTCGTCTCGGTGGGGTTCACGGCGGTCTGCGTCATCACTCCTCACCTACCTTGTTCTGGGTCTGGGACTCGTAGATCTCGCGGTACTCGTCGCAAGTCTCGAGCAGCTGCTCGTGCGTGCCCTTGGCGATGATGCGGCCGGCGTCCATCACGAGGATGAGGTCGGACTCCTCCACCGAGGCGACGCGCTGGGCGATGATGATCTTGGTGGTGTCCGGGATCTCGTGGTGGAACGCCTCGCGGATCAGCTTGTCGGTCTTGGTGTCCACGGCGCTGGTGGAGTCGTCCAGGATCAGGATCTTCGGCTTCTTCAGCAGCGCGCGGGCGATGCACAGGCGCTGGCGCTGGCCGCCGGAGACGTTGGTGCCGCCCTGCTCGATGTACGTGTCGTACTTCTTCGGGAACTCCTGGATGAAGCCGTCGGCCTGCGCGAGCCGGCAGGCGTGGCGGATCTCCTCGTCGGTGGCGTCCGGGTTGCCCCAGCGCAGGTTCTCGGCGATCGTGCCGGAGAACAGGATGTTCTTCTGCAGCACCATGGCCACCTGGTCGCGCAGCGTCACCAGGTCGTAGTCGCGCACGTCGACGCCGCCGACCTTCAGCGACCCCTCGGAGACGTCGTACAGGCGCGGGATCAGCTGCACGAGGCTGGACTTGGCCGAGCCGGTGCCGCCGACGACGCCGACGGTCATGCCGGACGCGATCCTCAGGTCGATGTCGTCGAGCACGGGCCGCTCGGAGCTGTCGGAGTAGCGGAAGGTGACGTGGTCGAACTCGATCGAGCCGTCCTTGACCTCCATCACCGGGTTCTCGTGGTCGCGCACGGTGCTGATCTCGTTGAGCACCTGGCAGATGCGCTCGGCCGAGGCGCGCGAGATGATGACCATGACGAAGATCATCGAGATCATCATCATGCTCATGAGGATCTGCAGCGCGTAGGTGACCAGCGCGGTCATGTCGCCGGTGGTCAGGCCGAGCGCCGGGTCGTTGCCCGAGGCGACGATCTGGCGGGCGCCCACCCAGGCGATGACGATCATCGCCGCATAGATGCACAGGTTCATCGCCGGCGAGTTGAAGCTCAGGATCTTCTCGGCGCGGACGAAGTTGTTGTAGATCAGCTCGGAGATGGAGCCGAACTTGCGGTCCTCGTGCTCCTCGCGGTTGAAGGACTTGACCACGCGCACGCCCTGCAGGTTCTCGTCCACGACGTTGTTGAGCTCGTCGTAGGTGTGGAACACGCGCTCGAAGATCGGATGCACGTAGGCGGCCAGGGCGAAGAGCACCACGCCGAGGATCGGGATGATCACGAGGAACACCAGCGAGATCTGCGGGCTGATGCGGAACGAGAAGATCCACGAGACGATCATCATGATGGGGGCGCGCACGGCGGTGCGGATCACCATCATGTAGGCGTTCTGCAGATTGGTCACGTCGGTGGTGAGCCTGGTGATGATCGAGCCGGTGGAGAAGCGGTCGATGTTCGTGAAGCTGAAGCCCTGGACCTTGTCGAACAGGTCATGGCGCAGGTTCTTCGCAAAGCCGGCGGCGCCGATGGCCGCGTACTTTCCGGCCAGGAATCCGCAGATCAGCGAGACGACCGCGCACAGCAGCAGGATCAGGCCGAACTTGAGGATGGCCGGCATGCTGCCGCCGGTGATGCCCTCATCGATCAGCGTGGCCATCACGGTGGGGATGGCGATCTCGAGGATGCCCTCGACCGCGACGAACAACGGCGCGAGCACGCTCGGCTTCTTGTATTCCCGCAGGCTGCGGAACAGCGTCCGCAGAATATGCTTCGGACGTTCCTGCGCCTGGTCCACGGCCGGCTGCGCCGTCGTCTGGACGTCGGCGCTTGCAGTGGTGGATGTCATTGCGTTTCCGTTCCTTCCTCTGTAGTGGTGTTGGTTGACGTTCGTTCGGCGCCGTCCCCATACGGCACGTCACCGTTTTGCGATGCGCCGGGCGGATGCGGCCACGGCCGCTCCCCCGTCCTCGCGCAGTCCCAGCCGACCTTGCCGGTGGCGGCGAGGTTGTTTTTCATGCGGCCGAGCACGTCGAGCAGTCGCCGCACGTCCTCGGCGTCCAATCCGTCGAGCAGCACCTGTTCCATGCTCGAGGCGTTGTCCCGCAGCGTCTGGGAGATCGCCCTGGCCTTGTCCGTCAGCACGATCTTGCGCAGACGCGCGTCATAATCGACCGACCGGCGTTCGATGAGCCCCTTCTTCTCCATGAGGCTCAGCACGCGCGAGGCCGTCGAGCGGGTGATCGAGAACCGCTGCTCGATGTCGTACTGGAAGATGTCCCGTCCCTCGTGCCGTTCGAGGTACACGATGATGTGCGTGTTGCCCCCCGTGGCGATGCGCGCCTCCTCCGGCATGGTGGCCGCGAGGTATCGGTTGATCATGTTGTGCAGCGAGCGGATCTCGATGCTGGGGCGCGTGCGTTCGAGCACGGCGGCCATATCGGGCTCGGCCCACTGTCTGATGGATTCCATCGGCGGCGCCCCACCCCCTTTCCCCGGTCCATGCCCGGCTCTCCGTGTCTTGCGGGAAGCCAGCATATTATGCGGCATATACAACTGTTGCATATACAACATTTCGGCGTGTCGCGCGGAAACCGCGGAATTCCAAGGCCGCCCAGGCCATGCCGCCCGCGCCGGACCTCACGCCGTGGGCGAACATCCACCGGAACGCCACCGGGAGGGACCACCCCGCCCCTCGGACGGTCCGGCTCACAGGTTCGGCGGCGCGGAACCCGTGAACCGGAACGCACGGAACAGCACGCCACCCGCACATCGGCATCGGCGGAATTCCGCGGTTCGGTACGGAAAACGCACATGCGCCCGGTTCACAGGTTCCGCAGCACGGAACTTGTGAACCGGGCGCATGGCATCAGGCGGCCCGCCCGCCCCTTCGGGACCGGGGCCGGACGGCCCGGCCTCAGGCCACGGCGAACGTGGCCCGCCTGAGGTCCTCGCGGCGGCTCGAGTGGCCGATCAGCAGCTCGAACTCGCCGGGCTCGACGATGCGGCGCGCCTGATCGTCGACGATCGTGCAGTCGGCGACCGGGATGTCGAACGTGACGGTCGCGCTCCGCCCCGGCTCGAGCTCGATGCGGCGGAACGCCTTGAGCTCGCGGTCGGTCCAGCTGTAGGAGGTCACGATGTCGCCGACGTAGGCCTGGACGACCTCGACGCCCCTGCGCCCGCCCGTGTTGGTCACCGTGACCGAGGCGTGGATGGTGTCGTCGGTCGAGAACGGCGTGTCCGCGCCGTCGATCGCGACCTCGCCGTACGAGAAGGTCGTGTACGACAGGCCCTCGCCGAACGCGAACGCCGGGTCCTGCGTCAGGTCGGCGTAGCGGTTGCCGTGCTGGCCGCGGATCTGGTTGTAGTAGACCGGCAGCTGGCCCGCGTGGCGCGGGAACGTGATCGGCAGGCGCCCGCTGGGCTCGGTGAGCCCCAGCACGATCTCGGCGATCGCGCGGCCGCCCTTCATGCCCGGGCTGGGCGCCCACAGCAGCGCGGAGACGCCGTCGGCGGCCGACTCGTCGACGATGACGCCGTTGGCGCCGATCACCGAGGCGGGCAGCACCTGCGGCTTGGAGCTCATCAGCACGACGACCAGCGGCTTGCCGGTTTCGCGCGCGACCCGGGCGAGCGCGTCGAGCAGCGCGTTCTGCCCGCCGAGCAGCTCCAGCGTGGCCGTCGAGCAGGTCTCGCCGATCGTCTGGATGACGTCGCCGACCACGGCGACGACCAGGTCGGAGCGCCGGGCGTTCTCCACGGCCTCGTCCAGCAGGGCCTCGTCCACGGCGGCCGACACGCCGATCTTCGGGCGCGGCTGGCCGTCCGGGTAGGTCTCGCCCTCCGGATCAGGCACGAGGTCGACGATGTCGGCGCCCTTCGAGTACGCGACCTCCCAGTCGCCGGGCACGAGCGCACGGAAGCCGTCGAGCACGGTCTCGATCATCTCGCGCGGCTGGCCGTCCGGCATCCAGTTGACCTGGCCGGAGCTGCCGGCCCAGTCGCCCAGCTGCGTCTGCGCGTCGTCGGCCAGGGGCCCGACGACGGCGATGCGCTTGGGGCCGCCGACCTTCGCGGGCTCGTACGGCAGGGCGCCGTCGTTCCTCAGCAGCGCCACCGCCTCGCGGGCGATGTCGAGGTTGAGCCGCTGGTGCTCCTCGGAGCCGACGACGGCCTTGATGCGCTCGGGATCGGGCAGGCGCGGGTCCTCGAACAGGCCGAGACGGAACTTCAGCGCGAGGATGCGCGCGACGGCCGAGTCGATCAGCGATTCGTCGAGCAGGCCGGTGCGCACGGCCTCGATGGCGCCCTCGTAGAACTGCGGCGTGGTCATGACCAGGTCGTTGCCGGCCTTGACCGCGTCGGCGGCGGCGTGCACGTAGTCGGGCTTGACGCGCTGCTCCCACACCGAGCGGCCGACGTTGTCCCAGTCGGTGATCAGCGTGCCCTGGTAGTCCCATTCGCCGCGCAGCTTGTCGGTGAGCAGCCAGTGGTTGAACGTGACCGGCACGCCCTCGATCGACTCGTAGCCGAGCATGAACGTGCCGCAGCCCTCCTTGGCGACGCGCTCGAACGGGGGCAGGAACCAGGATTCGAGCTTGCGGTGCGACAGGTCGGCCTCGGAGGCGTCGCGACCGCCCTGGGTCTCGGAATAGCCGGCGAAGTGCTTGGCGCAGGCCAGGATCGCATCCTTGGCCAGCGGCTCGCCGGCCTTGGCGCCGCCCTGGTAGCCGCGCACGATGGCCGAGGCCATCTCGCCGATCAGGTACGGGTCCTCGCCGAAGGTCTCGCCGACGCGGCCCCAGCGGGTGTCGCGCGCGATGCACAGCACCGGGGAGAACGTCCAGTGCACGCCGGTGGCCGAGACCTCCTCGGCGGTGGCGCGGCCGGCGGCCTCGACCTTGTCCGGGTCCCAGGTCACGGCCATACCCAGCTGCTCGGGGTAGATCGTGGCGCCCGGCCAGAACGAGTAGCCGTGGATGCAGTCGTCGCCGATGACCAGCGGGATGCCCAGGCGGGTCTTGGTGTTCACGGTCTCGACGGCCCGGGGCAGGTCCTCGGGGCTGGTGTGCAGGATCGAGCCGACGTGCCTGTCGACGATGAGCTCGTCGAGGTTGCCCATGCGGGCGTCGAGCTGCATCATCTGGCCGACCTTCTCCTCCAGGGTCATGCGGCCGAGCAGGTCCGCGATGCGCTCCTGGACGGGCAGGTCGGGGTTCTTGTACGGCATGGTTGCGTCGTTGACGGCCATTGGCGTTCGCCTTTCTTCATTGAATGCGTCCGGCAGCTTAACTACCGTTTGGTAATTAACACTATAGCACCGGCGGGGACGCCGCGCCATACGGTGTCGCGCCGCGCTAGACTGCCAGATATGACGACCACACCGACAGCCCCGCGCCCCCGCACCCGCAAGTCCCCCGAGCGGCGGCGCCGCGAGATCCTCGACGCCGCCGTACGGCTGATCAGCGAGCGCGGCTTCAACGGCATCGCCGTCCAGGACGTGGCCGACGAGGTCGGCATCTCCAAGCAGGGCCTGCTGCGCTACGTCGGCAGCAAGGACCGCATGCTTTCGATGGTCTACGAGGAGTACTACAACGCCTCCGGCACCCCGGAGGAGTTCTTCGCCTCGGGCCTGCCGGGCTCCGCCCCCGACGCCCCGCACTTCCCGGCCTATCTGCGGTTCCTGGTGCGGCACAACGCGCAGCGGCGGATGCTGGTCCAGCTCTTCTCGGTGCTGATGGCCGAGACGCTCAACCCCGAGCACCCGCTGCACGACGAGTTCGAGGCGCGCATCGCGACGATCTGGGACGGCTACGCACGCCACCCGTGGAGCATCCCGCCGCGCCTGCGCCCCTGGGACGAGCATATGCGCCCCTACGTGCGCAAGGCCATGGAGGCGATGGACGGCATCCAGTTCCGCTGGCTGCGCAACCCGCCGATCGATCTGGTCGACGAGTGGGTGGGGTTCGAGCAAATGATCTTCCCCTCCCCCGAGTGGGACGACTACCGCTGAGCGCGGACTCCGACGCGCCCGCGGCCCCGCGCGCCGCCGGACCACGCACGATACGACGGCGGGGCGGGCCCGGCGCCGGCCGGACCCGCCCCGCAGGTCATCGTCCGCGGATCGCCCGCGGCCCCGACCCCGTCACTCGACGGGCGCGGACTCGTCGGCCTCGTACTCGAAGAAGTCGAAGTCGGCGGTCTTGGAGTGCAGCGCGGCGTCGGTCACCGCGATGCCGACCATCGTGCCGGTGAACTCGCCGAACTTGCAGTACTCGTCCGAGAACGTGGTCGTGTCGAACTCCGGGCCGATCGCGCTCCAGTGCTCGCCGTCGTAGCCCCACTCGAACCACGAGCGGCGGCCGCGGATGTTCAGGCGCATGTAGATCGCGCGGTCCTCGACCGCGGTGCGCGTGTCGAGCATCTCGGTCTTCTCGCCGTTCTCCAGCCGCACGATCGAGATGGCCGGCCCGCCGAGCGTCTCCGACCAGTACTCGCGCAGGAAGGCGTTGTTCATGTTGTCGTAGTACAGCACAAGGCCGGCGCTGTGCTGGTAGACCTCGGGGCTGAACTCCATCTTCGTGGTCACGGTGGCCTGCACGCTGGTGAGCTTGCGGGCCAGCAGGCTCGTGCGGTTCAGCGAGGCGAGCGACTCCTGGCCGCGCAGCCGCACCCAGCCCGGGCGCGCGGTCACGTCGGCGAACGAGGTCGGCATGATGCGCGGCGCGTAGTACCAGTTGCCCAGCTCGGGGGCGTCGAAGTCGTCGCGCGCGGGGATCCGCGGCATCGGCACGTCCGGCAGGTCGGGCTCCTCGACCTCCGGCTTGGCCAGGTTCGAGCCGTCGGCCATGCGCAGCCAGCCGTCCTCGGTCCAGGTCATCTTCTGGATCGCGGTCTCGCGGCCGAGCGTGCAGCGCAGCTCGGGCACGAACGGGCGCGCGGTCAGGTGCACCAGATAGGTCTCGCCGTTCGGCAGGTCGACGTAGCTGCCGTGGCCCGACTTCTGCAGCACCGAGTCGGGGTTGAAGTACTTGGGCTTGAGATGGTCCGGGTCGGCGCGCTCGTTGGACTCCCGCGGCTGGGAGGTGACGATCGCCCCGAGAGGGTCGGGCTCGTAGGGCCCCCAGACGTTGCGCGAGCGGCCCATCGTGACGGCGTGGTTGTACCCGGTGCCGCCCTCGGCGCACATGATGTAGTACCAGCCGTCGCGCTTGGTCAGGTGCGGGGCCTCGATGCAGCCGCGGTCGGTGGCGCCGCGCCAGATGCGCTTCGGGTAGCCGACGACGTGCTTGGCGACCGGGTCGTACTCGACGCAGCAGATGACGCCGGGCTTCTCGTAGCCCTCGCGGGTCTCCCACTCGAGCGAGACCACGTACTTCCTGCCGTCGTCGTCATGCAGGATGGAGGCGTCGAAGCCCGAGGAGGTCAGGTACACCGGCTCGCTCCACGGCCCGGTGATGTCCTTGGCGGTGATCAGGAAGTTGTCCACGTCGAAGTAGCGGGCGTTCATCGAGTTCATGACGCCGTACACCACGTAGAACATGTCCTCTTCCTCGCAGTAGGTCAGGCAGGGGGCCCAGATGCCCTTGGCGGAGGGCAGCTTGGCGAGGTTCGGGTTGGTGTCGTCGGTGAGCACGTGGGTGAGCAGCTCCCAGTGCTTCATGTCCTTGGAATGGTAGATCGGGATGCCGGGGAACCACTCGAAGGTGGAGACGGCGACGTAGTAGTCGTCGCCCTTGCGGCAGATGGCCGGATCGGGGTTGAACCCCTTGAAGATCGGATTGTGCAGCATTGCGTTGTCCTTAGCGTGAGTCATGTGCGGTTGCGTGCGGGCCGGCCCGCCGCCGAGGCGGGCGCGGGCGGAGGGGTCCGGCCGGACGCACGGCGGCGCGCCCGGTCGGAACAGTCGGGATGGTCGGCGGCGGTCAGCGGTGGCCGACCGGATACCAGTCCTGGGCGATGCAGCGGCCCAGGTCCCAGGCGTCCCAGCCGATCCAGCCGGGGGTGTTCACCGTGTCGGTGAGCAGCTTGTAGTTCCAGTAGTAGTGGCCGTGGCCCTTGCTCCAGGCCTCGAGCTGCGACTTCGCCACGCCCTGGTACAGGTCGCGCTTCTCCTGCGGGCTCAGCGTCTCGGCCGCCGCGCCCTCCTCGCCGTTGAGCACGGACTGGCCGCCATGGGTGTCCACGCCGCAGCCGACCGAGTTGAACAGGCACCACTCGCCCACGATCACCGGGAAGCGCCGGCTCATCTCCTCGATCATCGGCGCGTAGGTGCCCTTGACGAAGCCGTCGTAGCCCTCGACGGTCTGCGGGCAGCCCACGATCTCGGCCATCATCAGGTACTGGTGGGTGTCGAAGATGACGTTGACGAAGCCCTTGGCGTCGTCGAGGAAGTCCTTCCAGCGGTACAGGTCGAAGCCGTCGTGGAACACCACGGCCTTGCTTTGGGGCAGGCCGCCCTGCTCGCGCAGGCGGTGGTAGGCGGCGACGTAGAAGTCCTCGAGCCAGTCGAAGGCGATCGGGCCGGTGCCCTCGGCCAGCTCCGGGTCGACGGCCTTGTAGCGTTCGGTCACGTTCATGTTGTCCCACGAGGCGGTGGTGTTCGGTTCGTTGATGACCTCGATGCCCAGCAGCGCGTCGCGCCGGCCGTAGCGCCGCGCCAGGCGCTCGAGCACGGTGAGCACGAACTCGACCTCGTCGGGCAGCTGCGCCCACTTGCACACGCCGGAGATGCCGCCGTTGTCGAAGCCGTTCTGGCTCATCGGCGCGGTGTGCAGGTCGATCAGGATGCTCAGGCCGTACTTGTCGGCCCAGTTGAAGGCCTTGTCCAGCTCCTCGACGCAGCCGATGAACGGCGGACGGTCGCCGAAGACGAAGTACGGCACCGGGATGCGCACCGAGTTCAGCCCCCACGATCTGATCGTCGCGAAGTCGCGCTCGGTGATGTATTCGGCGCGGTGGGTCCTGATGCGGGCCTCATAGACCGCCGGGTCGAGCTGGGTCGGCAGATAGTACTCGTCCTCGGCGGTGGTGCCGTCGAACAGGGCGGGGTTCATCCACTTCTCCAGCACCAGCCAGTTGCCCAGGTTGACGCCGTTGATGTATGTCGTGTCCATTGGTTGCTCCATCCATGTCTGCACTGACTATCGAACACTGGTGATTTCCGTATCTACCGCATACTTGATATTGCTGCGCGCCCTCGGGTGCGCAAACCGCGAGGCGACCCATTCCGCAACGACATGCGCCGCCCGCACCGCCGGTTCGCCCCATCTGCAGGGCGTCCCGGCGACTTGTTTATCTAATATGTGGTAGATAACTACATTATCCACCCCGATCCCCTATTTGTCAAATCAATAAACCAATGTGTCGCGGGGCATCGTCGACGCCTGCGGGCTTCAGTAGGCACCCGCCGCGCCCCACGGCGCGCAATACGACGAAGGCGGCCGGCGGAAACGTTGGAATGCCAACGCCTCCGCCGGCCGCCTCGCAGCCTGCGGTGCCTACGGAACGCGGCATGCGCCTACCACGGACCGATATGGCGGGCCGATGCGGCTCAGCCGGCGATCACGACCACGTTCCACGGGCCGACCGCGACCGCGTCGCCCTCGGCGATCGCGGTGCCGGCGGCGGGTCCGACGGCCGGATCGTCGACCGCGGTGCCCTCGGTGACCACGCGCCGGCCGCCGACGACGACCTCGCCGGCCACAGGGCTCAAGACCTCGACCGGTTCGGCCGAGTAGTTGAGCAGGTAGGTCACGGTCTCGCCGGCCTCGTTCACGCCCTGGCGCACGGTGAGCGCGCCGGCCAGCGCGCGTCCGGCGCCGGTGACGCCGGCACGGTCGGCGGCCTCGGACATCACGGCGCGCATCGCGTCCGGCGGCAGCACGGCGGCGATCCACTCGCCCCAGCCCCCGCCGAAGGCGTTGCGGGTCACCGCCGCATAGTCCTTCCACGCGTAGTGCGTGTAGAAGGCGAGCGTCTCGGCGCCCTCGGCCGGCCTGATCAGCTCGATCAGCGCGGCGGCCTCGGCGTCGGGGGTGCCCTCGAGCGCGCCGCAGAACGCGACGCCGACGTGCTTCGGGCGGGTGAACTGGTTGTAGCTCATGCCGAACACGTCGGTCAGGCCGTGCGGCGCCGCGTCGTGCCAGACCTTGACGTCGTCGTCGGCGACGAAGGAGCGCAGCGTGGCGACCAGGTGGCCGCCGGCCTCGACGTAGGCGTGCAGGTTGTCGATGGTCTCCTGCGGCGTGCAGTACAGCGCCGGGGCCACGACCATCGCGTAGCCGGCCAGCTTCTCGGCCGGCGCGTCGGTCGGCACGAAGTCGCATTCGATGTTCAGCTCGAACAGCGCGTCGTACACGGCGCGGACCACGTCGTTGTACTTGAGCGTGCCGCCGAACGGGAAGCCCGCCTCGATGAGGAACCAGTCGAGCGCGGACAGCGACTCGTTGGAGACCATGATGGCGACCTGGTTGCGCTTCCTCAGGTGCTTCAAGCGCCCGCCGACCTTCGGGTCGGCGATCTCGCGGCCGAACACGCCGGCCTCGCGGTAGGTCGGGTTCTCGGCGTAGTCGTGGCCGAGCAGGCCCTTCCAGTAGGTCTCGTAGGAGTTGTGGATCGAGCTCCAGTGCCAGTACATCACGCCGTCGGCGCCGCCGGCGAGGTGCGAGTACGCCTGCAGGCGCAGCTGGCCGGGGAACGGCAGCCAGCCGTGCTGGCCCTGCGCCTCGGTCTCGAGCACGATGTAGTTCGCGCCGTCCTTGATCGAACGGGACATGTCGCCGCCGAACGCGATCTCCTTGCCGGTCAGGTCGTCCTCGGTCGGGTGGTAGATGTCCACGCCGGCGATGTCCATGGCCTTCGCGGCCTTGAAGTGGTCGACGGCCGGCTGCACGCCGTAGGAGTAGCCGCGCCACTCGAAGTCGAAGTTCTGCGTGACGAACTGGTCGTCGCGCGCGTACTCGCGCACGATCGAGGCCTGCCACGCCAGGAAGTCGGTGACGGTCTGGCGGCGGAAGCGGTCGAACGCGCCGCGCAGCGACTGGTTGATCGACGCGGTGACGTCCGGGAAGTCCTCCCAGGCGTTGATCCGGTTCGACCAGTAGTCCAGGCCGAACGCCTCGTTCATCGCGTCGAGGTCGTCGTGGAAGCGCTCGCGCAGGTGCTTGACGAACAGCAGCTGCATGTCCGGGGAGACCGAATCGTAGTACTTGGTCTCGTTGTCGACCTGGTAGCCGATGACGGCCGGGTGGCCGGCGACGTGGGAGATCAGCTTGCGGATGATGCGCTCGGCGTAGAAGCGGTACGCCGGGCTGACGATGTTCATGATCTGGCGCGCGCCGTACTTGCCCGGGCCGGCCGGGGTGTCGGCCAGCACCTCGGGGTGCATCCGGACCATCCAGGTCGGCACCGCGTAGGTCGGCGTGCCGACGATCACCTTGATGCCGGCCTTGTGCGCGGCGTCGAGCGCACGGTCGACGTGGCTGAAGTCGAACACGCCCGGCTGCGGCTCCTCGGTGCTCCACGTCGATTCGGCGATGCGGATCACGTTGACGCCGGCGGCCTTCATCATCGCCATGTCCTCGTCGACGCGGTCGAGGACGCGCGGGACGTACTCGTCGTAGTAGGCGGCTCCGAACAGGATGTCGTCCACGGTGTTCTTGCCCATAGGTTCTTGCTCCTTGGTTGTCGCATGGGGCGCGGGCCCCTGGGTTGCGCCGCCGCGGCGCGCCCGGGGTCGGGCGCCGCGGCGGCCGGTCGCGTCCGTCAGTCGAGGACGAACGTGTTGAAGGAACGCGGCGCGAGCGTGACCTTGATGCCACGGCCGGCGTCGTCCGGATCGGCGAAGGTGAACGGCATCTCGTACTCGAGGGCGTTCTGCGCGACGACCACCACGGTGCCGTCCGGGTTGCGGAAGGCGATGGCCATCGAGTTGAAGTGGCCGGCGGTGCCGAGCACGCGGGCGCCCGGACGCACGTACTTCGAGAAGTGGCGCATCACGTACCACTCCGGGTTGCGGCGCACCTCGTGGGTGTCCGCGGTGATGGTGTACAGCGAGTTCTGCCACCAGCCCCAGGTCGAGTCCTGGTCGTCCAGGATCATGTTCCAGTACGTGTAGGCGGTCGCGCCGTTGCGGAAGTAGTGGTTGATCAGATGGAAGACGTACTCGGCGTACTCCCAGCTGTTCCGGCCGTCGCCGCACTCGGACTCGGACTGGATCAGCTCGATCTCCGGCCACGACTCGTGGGTGCGGGCGATGCAGTTCTGGCCGGCCCACTGGTAGGAGATGCCCTTGATGTACTTGCGGCACTCGTCGTCGAACAGGATGTTGTCGACGTAGCGGTTGTAGTTGTCCAGCGCCATGCCGTAGCCGCCGCCGGTCCACTTCATGTCCTCCGGGCCGTTGAGCGTGCCCAGCCAGATGTCGGTGTCCAGGCCGGCCTTCTCGAAGGCGGGGCCGAGGTAGTCGCGGATGAAGACCTTGAGCGCGTCGGAGGTCCACAGCGCGCTCGGGAACTTCTGGTCGGCGAACACCTCGTTCTGCACGTGCAGCTGCGTGACCCTGATGCCGTGCTCGGCGTAGGCCTGCACGTACTTGACCAGGTAGTCGGCGTAGGCGGTCAGGTTCTCCGGGGTCTGGATCAGACGGCCGTAGTTGTAGGCCTTCGGGCGCTTCATCCAGGTCGGGGGGCTCCACGGGCTGGAGAACAGCTGCATGTCCGGCTGCCACTCCTGGGCGCGGTGGATGTACGGGATCAGGGTCTTCTCGTCGCGCGCGACGCTGAAGTGCTCGAGCGCGTAGTCGCCGTCGACCTCGTCGTAGCTGTACCAGTCGGAGGCGAAGTCGTTGGCGCCGATCGGGGCGCGGTTGAACGTGAAGTTCATCTCGTCGGGGCTGAACAGCTCCTTGATGATCTGGTCGCGCTCCCGCTCGGTGACGGTCTGCAGCGGCAGCCAGCCGAGTTCGTTGAAGCAGCCACCGAAGCCGCGTAGCGCCTGGTAGGCGTTGCCGTCAAGCTGCAGGTCGGCGGAGGTGGTGGCGCCGGTGTGCTCGGGGGTCTTCTCGACGAGCCTGGCGTCCTGGGTGGTCTCGATCCATTTCGTCATTGAAATCTCTTTTCCTGGTCGGTCCGGGGGAAGGCGATGCTCCCCCCTGGGACCCAGCATAGGTCGTGATGCGCGTGAACCCGCCGGCGGTGCGCGGCGGGTTCACGCGGATGGGCGATGGCGGCGCGGGCCCGCCGGGCCGCGCCGCCGTGCCGCGGGGCACGTCGTCACTTGACGTTCTTGATGAGCATGATGAACACGCAGCCGAACAGCGCGAAGCAGATCGCGATCGGGAACGCGAACACATAGCCCAGGGACAGGACCACGGAGCTCATGATGACCGGGCCGAGCATCTGGCCCAGCGTGGTGGCCAGGTTCAGGATGCCCAGGTCCTTGCCGGCCTCCTCCTTGTTCGGCAGGACGTCGACGAGCAGGGCCTGGTCGACCGAGCTGTACACGCCGTAGCCCAGGCCGGCGATCGCGGCGTACAGGAACATGCCCATGCTCGAGGGCATGATCCACGGCATCGCGATGCCGATGGCGAAGCACACCGAGGCGACCACGACCGGGACCTTGCGCCGGCCGATCAGGTCGGAGAACGGGCCGGCGACCACGGAGCCGACCAGCGAGACGACCATCGTGATCGTGGACATGATCGAGATCGTGACCGCGGACTCCTCGACGGACTGGCCGACGTAGTTCTGCACGATGTACAGCTGGTACGCGGTGATCATCTGGTAGCTCAGCAGCATGCACACGCGGCCGGCGAACGCCTTGTAGAAGTCATGGGCGGTCGAGAAGCGCGGGGGCTTGAAGGAGACGAGCACGTCCTTGATGCCGCCCTGGGCCTTGGGCAGGTAGTCGGCGGGCTCCTCCTTCGGGAAGATCAGCACCGCGACGACGCCGCCGAGGAACATGAACACGCCGGCCACGGCGAAGCCCGGCAGCATGTTGGTGATGAAGACCGCGCCCAGCATCACGCCGATCGGGGAGCCCACGGTCGTGCCGGCGCCGTAGAAGGCGGACATCGTGCCGCGGATGCCGGAGGGGATGCGGTCGGACAGGATCGCGACCAGCGGGGCGATCATGCAGTTCAGGCCGAACATGCACAGGCAGTACCAGAAGGTCAGCAGGACCGGGTTCGTGGTCGTGCCGGTCAGGAACAGGGTCACGCCGCCCAGGACCGCGCCGAACACGATCCACGGGGTGCGCCGGCCGAAGCGGGAGCGCGAGCGGTCGGAGAAGTTGCCGAACATCAGGTTCGAGACCAGCGAGGCGACCGCGGTCCACGCGTTCACGATGCCCAGCAGCGCCTCGGGCTCGATGCCCTCGATCGACTGGTAGTGCTGCGGCAGCAGCACCGAGGCGACGACCTGCAGGCCGATCGCCCACAGGAAGCCGAACACGAAGAAGCCTGCGCCGAAGCGGGTCATCGTGATCTTCGAGATCGGGCGCCCGGTCTCCGGCGACAGCGTCGGGTCCTTGTCCGCGGCGGCGATCGCCGCATCATGCGCGGCCAGACGCTCCTGCTTGCTCAGGGTAGCAGTCTCATTCATTGTGACTTCTTTCCTCTGTCTACGTTGACTTGTCACCCAACGACCGGTGTCAACGTCGCTATCTACCGTTCATTAGGCAGTAACACTATATAGCCACTTTGTTTGAAGGTCAAATTAACAATACTATTGTTGATATATCAGGCGTGTTGCTGATTTATGCAAGCGCTTAAGAAGCGTTAGTTTATAAAGTTTCACGACACTCTCCATCCCCCGTTGGACGACGTTATCGCATCAGGGTTCGATAACGATGCGAGCGCTATCAGCATGCGTTGCGACCCACCCGCGCATCCCCGCGGAACCGCCCCGACCCGCGGCGCGCCCGGGCCGGCGCGTCGCCACGGGATGCGGAAGCCCGCCCCGACCGTCATGCGCGTCGAGGCACGCACCCGAAACCAGGCCCAAGCCACCGTCACGGGACACGAAAGTTCGGCCGGACCACCGTACACGTCGCGGGACACGAAAGTTCGGCCGGGCCACCGTACACGTCGCGGCACACGCCCAGGCTCGGCAACGCCACAGGACATGAAGTCCAGCAAGACCTTCGCACACGTCGCGGCGCGCCCGGAACCGGGCCCGGGTTCACACCCGAATCCGAATCCAGGCCCGGCCCCAAGTCCAAGTCCAGATCCACGCCCGGTCCGGCACCGAGTCCAAGCCCGCGTCCGGGCCCAGGTCGGGATTCAAGTCCGGCACCGGCCCCGAAGCCCCGGCCGCGCCGGCGCCGTCAGCGATACCCGTCCCACTGCGGCGAGGGGAACAGCACGCGCTCGGCCCTCGCCCACAGCTCGACCATCGTCTCGTCGGGGTTCGTCAGGGCCTGGACCTGCACGCCGTCCATCGCGAAATAGGCGGTGACCACCAGGTCGTGCAGCCGCTCCTGGTCGCGGTAGGCCTCGGGCAGGTTCCAATGCTGCGCGGTCATGTTGGCCAGCACGACGTGGTGGCGGTCCCGGTAGAACGCATGGGCGGGGTGGTGCGGATCGGCCGCCTCGACGGCCAGCCGCATGAACAGCGTGACCAGCTCCGGGCGCTCGGCGTTGCGCTCGACCATCCGGCGCAGCACCCACGGCAGGCTCAGCGGCGCGTCGTCCGGCAGGCCGCGTTCGGCGCGGTACTCGCCGGCGAGCGCGTCGTACGAGGGCATCGTGCGGTCGTAGTTGCGCTCGACGACCAGCGCCAGCAGCTCGTCGCGGTCCTTGACGTAGTGGTACAGCCCCGGCAGCGTCAGCCCCACCGCGTCGGCGATCGCCTGCATCGACACGCCGTAGGAGCCGTACCGGGCGATGAGCCCGGCCGCCTGCGTGGCGATCTGCTCGCGACGCTGCTCGGGCGTCATGCGCACGCGGCGATTGATCGGCCGGAAACCGGATCCCCCATCCTGCACCATGGTTGCCACACCCTCCTCCGGGACGCTCGGAGCCCCTCGGCCCAAGCCTAGCAGCGCCCGGGCCCCGCCGGCCCGGTTCACGGTTCGCGGCGCCGCGATCCCGTGAACCGACGGCGTGTTCGATTGGCGCGGGCATCCGCGGAACGACGCCAAACACGACTGTGCGCCACTGTGCGATTCCGTGCGTTCCGGTTCACAGGATCCAGCGAGCCGCAACCGTGAACCGCACCCGGGCCGACAGGCGCCCGGCGCGCGACACACCATCACTATTTTATATTTACTAGATATAAAATAACAGCGTTGTCGCCGTCCTCAGGGACGCGACACGCCCCATCCCGTCCCGCACGCCCGACGAAGGGCCGCCGGACGCACGACGGCGACGCCGGCCAGCCGACGCGCCGCCCCACCGGCCCAGCCGAGAACCGGCGGCCCGCGTCACGTGCGGGCGGCCGCACACCCCCAACCCATCAAAGGAGATATCCCCATGTCTCAGGACCAGCCCACAGCAACGGCGCCGAAGTCGCTGACCAAGGCGCAGACCATCCGCTTCGGCGCGGCGTTCTTCATCTTCAACCTCTGCTGGATGGTCGGCCTGCAGATCGTCGCGGCGGTGCTGCTCCCGCAGCGCCTGTCCGAGATCGCGCCCGACTCGTACAACGCCATCTTCGGCGTGCTCAACTCCGCGACGGCCCTCGCCTCGCTGATCTCCAACCTCGTCGTCGGCAACCTGTCCGACCGCACCCGCTCCGTCTTCGGCCGCCGCAGCCCGTGGATCGCGGCGGGCGGCGTCATCGCCGGCGTCTCGCTGTTCCTGCTCGGCGTGCTGCCCGACGGCGTGACCATCGGCATCAGCTACTGCGTCTCGATGGTCGGCCTGAACATGATGATCGCGCCGGTCGTCGCCTCGCTGGCCGACCGCGTGCCCGACAACATGCGCGGCACGATGAGCGCCTTCATCTCCGCCGGCACCCTGTTCGGCTCCTCGCTCGGCCAGATCATCGGCGCCCGCTTCATCACGATGCAGCTGCCGGGCTTCGTGCTCGCCGGCATCGTGATGGCCATCGCCGGCATCGCCACCGTGTTCGTCTGGCCGCGCGAGCGGTCCAGCAAGGACATGCCCGAAGTCTCCGGCTCGCTCAAGGACATCCTCGCCAGCTTCCGCCCGCCGACCCACGGCGCCCGCGACTTCTGGCTCGCGTTCGTCGGCCGCTCGCTGCTGCTGTTCAGCTACTACATGATCCTCAACTACCAGCTGTACATCCTGCAGGACTACATCGGCCAGTCCGTCGAGGACTCGGCGGCCACGATCTCCACGATGAGCGTCGTGCTCATGGTCGTCTCCCTGATCTCGGCGCTGACGGCCGGCCCGATCTCCGACAGGATCGGCCGGCGCAAGATCCCGGTCGTGCTCGCCAGCCTGCTGCTCGCCGTCGGCTACGCGATGCCCTGGCTGCTGCACAGCCCGCTGGGCATGATCCTGTTCAGCGCGATCGGCGGCTTCGGCTACGGCATGTACGGCTCGGTCGACCAGGCCCTGAACGTCGACGTGCTGCCGAACGAGGAGGAGGCCGGCAAGGACCTGGGCATCCTGAACATCGCCACCACGCTCGGCCAGATGGTCGGCCCGGTGATCACCAGCGCCATCGTCGTCGTCACCGGCAGCTACGGCATGGTGTTCCCGACCGCCATCGTCGCGGTCGTGCTGGCGTGCGTCTTCATCATGATGATCAGGAAGGTGAAGTGAGACCATGAGCGTGTTCATCGATCCGAACCGCCGCATCGGACGCATCGACCCCAAGCTGCACGGGCAGTTCATCGAGTTCCTCGGCGAGTGCATCGACGGGGGCCTGTGGGTGGGCGAGGACTCCCCCATCGAGAACGAGCACGGCTACCGCAAGGCCACGCTCGACGCGCTGCGCGCGCTCAGGCCGCCGCTGATCCGCTGGCCCGGCGGCTGCTACGCCGACACCTACCACTGGCGCGACGGCGTGGGCCCGGACCGCGCGACCACGTTCAACGAGAACTTCGCGACCTACGAGCTCGACCCCCACGACTTCGGCACCGACGAGTTCCTGCGCCTGTGCGAGATGCTCGGCGCCGAGCCGTGGATCAACGTCAACATGCTCTCCGGCTCGATCGCCGAGATGAAGGAGTGGATGGAGTACTGCAACCGCGAGCAGGGCACCGACCTGGCCCGGGAGCGCGCGGCGAACGGGCACCCCGCCCCCTACGGCGTGCGGTACTGGGGCCTGGGTAACGAGGTGTGGGCCGGCGGCGGCACGATGACCCCGCAGACCTACATGGACGAGTACCGCCGCTACGCCTCGGCGATGCCCTCGTTCACCACCGACCTGTTCACCCCGACGCCGATGGTCGCGATCGCCTCGGGCCCGGACGGCAACAAGCCGCGCGAGCGCGTGAAGTGGACCGAGGACTTCTTCCGCCTGCTGGCCGAGTACCGGCAGCCGAAGATCGACGGCTACGACCTGCACTTCTACAACTGGAACATCGACGACGACCGGGACACGCCGACCGAGTTCGACGAGGCCGGCTGGAACCGCGTCGTCGAGGGCTGCCTCGAGCTGGAGGACATCCTGCGCGAGCAGTGGACGCTGATGAACGAGGGCCTGGCGCTGATCAACGAGCCGGAAGGCCCGTTGGACTCCAAGCTCGACCACGTCGACCTCATCGTCGGCGAGTGGGGCAACTGGCACAAGACCGCGTTCCTCGCGCGCCCGGCGCTCAGGCAGCAGGTGACGATGCGCGACGCCGTGACCACCGCCCTGACGCTCGACCTGCTCCAGCGCAACTGCGACAAGGTGACGATGGCCTGCAACGCGCAGACGATCAACGTGCTCAATTCGCTGATCCTGACCGAGGGCGAGCGCACCGTCCTCACGCCGAACTACGACGTGTTCATGATGTACCGGGGGCATCGCGGCGCCACCGCGCTCGACGTGCCGCGCCGCGACACCGAGTCGCCGGTGTACGTCTTCGCCTCGCTCGGCGAGGACGGCCGCACCCTGCTGGTGGACCTGACGAACGCCGCGATGTACGACGCGGCCGACATCGACCTGAAGTTCCCGGTCGACGTGCGACTGGAGTCCATGACCACGCTGGCCGCCGGCGACCCGCACGAGTGCAACACCGCGGACGACCCCGACCTGGTCCGGGCCGCGGGCATCCCGGTCGGCGGCGACGTCGCGCAGTCGCACGCGGTGACGCTGCCCGCCGCCTCGGTGAGCACGCTGCGCTTCACCGTGGTCTGACGCGCGCGGCGGCGTGCGCGCCGGCGACCGGCCGCACCGCCGCCTCCCCGCATGACGGACGGCCCCCTTCCGACGATTCGGAAGGGGGCCGTCCGTATTGTGGCTCAACCGCCCGCGACCCGGCGCGCCGACCGACAGGCCGGCGGTCGGCGCGCTCAGCGGTAGTGGTCCCAGATCGGCGAGGGGAACAGCAGCTTCTCGAACACCAGCCACTCGTCGTACAGGTCGATGGGCGGCTCGCGCAGCCACCGCAGCTGGATGCCGTCCATCGCCTCGATGCACTGGCGGACCACCGGATCCATGCTCTCGTTCCATGAGCCCATCTCGGGCGGGATCCTCCACGGGATCTCGCTGTACTTCTCCCAGACGCTGGCCGGGCGGACGCGGAAGTAGTCGTGCAGCGGGTGCGAGGGGTTGAACGCCTCGGTCTCGAGCACCATGTACAGCTGCACCATCATGCGCCGGTTCGCGTTGTGCCGCACCAGGTAGCGCAGGTACGCCGGGAACAGCGGACCGTCCGGGTCGCTGCCCGGCAGCCCCGTGGCCAGGAACTCGCCCGGGGTGCCGTAGGCGTCGTAGATGTCGGTGATGAGCAGCGACAGCAGCCCATCCTTGTTGCCCACGTAATGCAGGAGACCCGGCTGACTCATCCCCACCTCGTCGGCCACGTCCTTCAGCGAGATCCCGTTGAACCCGCGTTCGCTGATCAGCCTGGCGGCGGCCTGGGTGATCTCGCGCTTGCGGTCCTCGGGATCCTTGCGTATGCGTTTCTGCCTTCTCACCATGCCGTCCAGTCTACCCATGACCGGGGCGGGGGCGGGGCATAGGCCCGCGGGGTTCGCGCCCCTCGGCGCGCGAGGGGCGCCTCGGGCCGCAGGGTTCGGGGGATGGTCCGCGCGCATCGGCCTCATCCCGCCGATCGCCGCGGACCATCCCCCGAACCCTGCGGACGGCGTCGGCGTGTCGCCCACGCCGACGGCCGGCCCGCCCCCACGTCAGTCGGCCGACGTCATCTCGTCGGTGCGGTGCGCCGCCCCCGGCGCGTCCGTGCCGGCGGCGTGCGCCTTCTTGGCCGCCGCGATCATCAGCTTGATGCGGTTGAGCTGGTTCGCCTCGCTGGCGCCCGGATCGTAGTCGATCGACACGATGTTCGCCTGCGGGTACAGGCGGCGGATCTTGCCGAACATGCCGCGCCCTGTCACATGGTTGGGCAGGCAGGCGAACGGCTGCGCGCAGATCACGTTCGGGCAGCCCTGCTCGATCAGCTCCAGGATCTCGGCGGTCAGCAGCCACCCCTCGCCGGCCTGCACGCCGATCGAGGTGACCTCGGCGGCCTTCCTTACCAGCTCCGGCATCGGCTCGTCCTGCTGGAACTTGCCGTGCGCCAGGTCGATGGCGGCGCGCACCGGGTTGAGGTAGCGGTCCAGGCCCCAGCGCATCACCGCGTACACGGCCTTGTTGCCGCCCATGCCCAGATGCTTCTCGTTCCAGTCCGAGATGTACGGGCGGGTGGTCATGAACTCCATGATGCCGGGCACCACCGCCTCGCAGTCCTGCGATTCGATGACGTCGACGACGTGGTTGTTCGCGTCCGGATGGTACTTGACCAGGATCTCGCCGACGACGCCGACGCGCGGCTTGCGCGGGACGTCCTTGAGCGGCAGCGCGTCGAACGACCTGACGATCTGCTTGAGCAGCGCCTGGTAGGGCAGGTAGCCCTTGCCGAGCACCCGCTTCGCGGTCTTCGACATGCCGTGGTGCTCGATCGTCTCTCGCACGATCGTGTCCCACTGCCGGTACAGGGCGTTCGCGCTGCCCGGCTCCTGCTCGTAGGGGCGCACGCGGTACAGGCACTTCATCAGCAGGTCGCCGATGACCAGCGCCTTGATCGCGCGGTGCAGCAGCTGCGGGGTCGGCGTGAAGCCCGGATTGTCCTCCAGGCCCTGCGTCGAGATCGCGAGCACCGGGATCTGCGGGTAGCCGGCGTCGACCAGCGCCTTGCGGATCAGACCGAAGTAGTTCGTCGCGCGGCACATGCCGCCGGTCTGCGTGATCGCCAGCGCCACGTGGTCGGGGTCGTACTTGCCCTCGAGCAGGGCGTCGACGAGCTGGCCGATCACCATGATCGCCGGATAGCAGGCGTCGTTGTTCACGTACTTGAGGCCGACCTCGACGTCCTGGCGGCTGGCGTGCTCGAGGATGTCGAACTTGTAGCCGGCGGAGCGGATCACCGACTCGACCAGCGAGAAGTGGATCGGGCTCATCTGCGGGGCGACGATCGTGTAGTCCTTCTTCATCGACTTGCCGAACGGCACCTTGTTCGCGTACTTCGACAGCGTGGCCGAGTTGTGCGCGGAGGCCTTCCCCGCGGCCGGGGCGCCGGCGGCGGCGCGGCGGGACGCGTTCCTGACGGATTCGGTGAGCTTGGGGTTGTTGCGCATCACCGTGTCGAGCATGACCTGGCGGCCCGGGGTCGGCGCCTCGGAACCGGTCCTGCGGAAGCCGGCGTCGCGCCCGGCGGCGCCGCGGGCGTCCTTGAGGGCGGCCTCGGCGGCGGCGAGCTGCGCCTTGGCCTCGTCGACCCTGGCCTGCGCCCGGCGCAGGGCCTCGGCCGTCCCCTCGTCCGCGGCGGCCCCGCCGTCGGCGCCGGACACCGGGGGCTCCTGGCGCGCCTTGTTGCGCTCGCGCTCCTCGACGGCGGCCTTGAGCGAACGCAGGCGGATCTTCGCCGCGCCCAGGTTCGAGACCTCGTCGATCTTGAGCAGCGTGTACACGTCGGCCTTGTCCGCCAGGATCTCGGAGACCTGGTCGGTGGTGATCGCGTCGAGGCCGCAGCCGAAGGAGTTGAGCTGGACGAGCTCGAGCCCCGGGTACGAGGCCACGAAGTTCGCCGCGGCGTACAGCCGGGCGTGGTAGGCCCACTGGTTGGTCACGCGCAGCGGCATCTTGGTGACCTTGCGGTCGCCGACGTGGCGGAACCCGTCGGCGTTGCGCCTACGCGGATCCTCCTCGCCCTCCGACAGGTACTCGCTTAAGTGCAGGTCCTCGCCCGGCTGCAGCTCGCACACCGAGTCCTCGGAGAGCACGACCATGCCGAGCGAGCAGATCGTCTCGGGGATGCCGTGGTTGATCTCCGGATCGATGTGGTACGGGCGGCCGGCGAGCACGATGCCGCGGCAGCCGTGCTCCTTCATGTAGGCCAGCGCGCGCAGGCCCTCCTGCTGCACGTCGTACTTGAAGACCTTGTCCTCGGCGTAGGCGGCCGCGACGGCCTTCTCGGCCTCCTCGCGCGTCACGCCGGCCCAGTCGAACGACTCGACGATGCGCTCGACCATGAGCCCGCGGTTCGCCAGGTTGAAGTAGGGGCGCAGGTAGCGGACGCCCTCCTCGCGCAGCTCCGGCATGTTGGCGCCGATCACGACCGGGTAGTTGGCCACGACCGGGCAGTTGTAGTGGTTGTCGGCGTTGTCGACGAGGTTGTCCTCGTAGCTCACGCACGGGTAGAAGATCGTCCTGACGCCCTTGTTCAGCAGCCACTTGATGTGGCCGTGCACCAGCTTGGCCGGGTAGCAGATGTTCTCGGAGGCGATCGACTCGATGCCGGTCTCGAACAGCTCGTGGCTGGAGCGCCCGGAGATCACGACCTTGAAGCCCAGCGAGGTGAGCAGCGTGAACCAGAACGGGTAGTTCTCGTACATGTTGAGCACGCGCGGGATGCCGATCTCGCCGCGGGTGGCCTTCTTGTCGGTCAGGCGGCGGTAGGCGAACGCGCGCTTGTACTTGTAGTCGTACAGGTTCGGCCGGTCGGAGCGCTGCTTCCTCGCGTCGCCGCCGCGCTCGCAGCGGTTGCCGGTGACGTAGCGCGAGCCGTCGGCGAAGGTGGTGATCGTCAGCTTGCAGTGGTTCTGGCACAGCTTGCACACGTCGCGCTCCGAGGTCATCGTCAGCGTGTCGAGCGCCTCGCCGCGCAGGATCGTCGACGCGGTGTGCGCGACGCCGTCGATGACGACGACGTTGTCGCCGGCCGCGGCGCCGGTGGCGCGGAAGCCCTCGTCGTCCTTCGCCGCATCGCCGGAGCCATCGTCGGCCGCGCCCTCGGCGGCCTCGGCCGTCGTGGCCCGGGCGCCGTCCCGCACGGCGGCGGCGTCGTCGGCCACGTCCTCGTAGTGCATGCGCGCGGTGAGCGCAGCGCCGTACGCGCCCATCAGGCCGGCGATGTTCGGACGGGTCACCTCGCGCTCGGTGAGCAGCTCGAAGGCGCGCAGCACGGCGTCGTTGAGGAACGTGCCGCCCTGCACCACCACCGTGTCGCCCAGCTCGCCCGAGTCGCGCAGCTTGATGACCTTGTACAGCGCGTTGCGCACCACCGAATAGCACAGGCCCGCGGCGATGTCCTCGATCGAGGCGCCCTCCTTCTGGGCCTGCTTGACCGAGGAGTTCATGAACACGGTGCAGCGCGAGCCGAGGTCGACCGGGTGCGTGGAGTTCAGCGCGGCCTGCGTGAACTCCTCGATGCTCAGGCCCATCGAGGACGCGAAGGTCTGCAGGAACGAGCCGCAGCCCGAGGAGCAGGCCTCGTTGACGGCGATCGAGTCGATCACGCCGTCGGTGATCGCCAGGTACTTCATGTCCTGGCCGCCGATGTCGATGACGGCGGTGACGCCGGGGCTGACCATCTCGGCGCCGCGGTAGTGCGCCATCGTCTCGACCACGCCCTCGTCGAGGTGCAGGCCGGTGGCGATCAGGCCCTCGCCGTAGCCGGTGGCGCAGGACCGGGCGATCCACGCGCCCTCGGGAAGCTCGTTCTGGATGCGCCGCACGATGTCGATGGCGGCGGTCAGCGGGCTGCCCTCGTTCGTCGCGTAGCTCGACCACACGATCTCGCGGTCGTCGTTGACCAGCGTGGCCTTGATCGTGGTCGAACCGGCGTCGATGCCCAGGAAGTGCGGTCCGGTGGCGCCCTCCAGCGTGCCGATGCGCACGTGCTCGCGGTGGTGGCGCGCATCGAAGGCCTCGCGGTCGGCCTTGGTCGGGAACAGCGGCGGCATCGTCGGGGTGTTGACCGGCAGGTGCTCCAGCTCGTCCAGGCGGGCCAGGATCTCGGCGCAGGGGCGCGCCTCGTAGTGGCCGTCGGAGTCCAGCTTGTCGGGCTGGCCGGCGAGCAGCGCGGCGCCGAACGCGACGTACAGGTGGGCGTCCTTCGGGGTGATGAACTCGTCGACCTTGCCCTCCAGCGCGCGGCGGAAGGCCTCGCGCAGCTCGGACATGAAGAACAGCGGGCCGCCGAGGAAGATCACGGTGCCGTGGATCGGCCGGCCGGCGGCCAGGCCCGCGATGGTCTGCGTGGCCACGGCGGTGAAGATCGAGGCGGCCAGGTCCGGCTTGGCCGCGCCGTCGTTGATCAGCGGCTGCAGGTCGGACTTGGCGAACACGCCGCAGCGCGAGGCGATCGGGTACAGCGTTTTGTACTCCTTGGCCATGTCGTTCAGGCCGGCGGCGTCGGTGTCCAGCAGCGTGGACATCTGGTCGATGAACGCGCCGGTGCCGCCCGCGCACGAGCCGTTCATGCGCTGCTCGGGGGTGGGCTTGAGGTAGGTGATCTTCGCGTCCTCGCCGCCCAGCTCGATGATGACGTCGGCCTGCGGGTACTCGGCGTCGATCGCCTCGGTCTCGGCGATGACCTCCTGGACGAACGGGACGTGCAGGCTGTCGGCGAGCGCCAGGCCGCCGGATCCGGTGATGGCCAGGCGGATCGGCTCGTCGCCGCGGCCGCATTCCACCAGGCGGTCGTGGATGTCGTTGAGCAGGCCGGCCACGGTGGCGCGCACGTTGGCATGGTGACGACGGTAATCGGAGAACAGCACGCCCTCGAGCGAATCGGCCTGATCGAGCACCACGGCCTTCACCGTGGTCGAACCGATGTCGAGACCTACGCGCAACGGCTTCGTATCGCGGTCGGAGACCGCGGTATTCGCTGTATCCACCATATGTACCTCTATCGATTGTCGTCCGGGACGGCGACGCGACGCCGCCGATTACGCCCGGTTACCCATCATGTAAATATAGTCGGGCACCGTCCCAGACACTCCCCGGGGGCGCATGATTCGCCTGTCGGCGCGCATAATTCGACACCGGCGTCCCGGCTGTCGGACGGGGCGGCGCCTATGCCGCCCCGACGGCGACCGCGCGGTCGCCGAGCTCATGGTAGGCGTGGAGGAACACGTCGCGCCCGACCGTCTGCACGCCGTCGCGCAGCGGGTCGTTGACCAGGAAGGCGTCCGGAGTGAACCCGACGAGCAGCACGCAGTGCAGGTTGGCGTACGTCGTCATCGCCTCGCCGGTCTCGGCGTTCGTCCAGTCCTGCCGGAAGTACAGGGCGTCGCCGTAGTCGATCGTGACCCAGACCACCACCGGGCGGCCGTGGGCCAGCTCGGCCACCAGCCGCTCCTCGTCCGCGCCGCTGAGGTCCCTCGCGCGCGCCGGCGAGCCGACGGCCCGCAGGTACCGGTCGGCGGTCCGCACCAGGCCCGGCGCGAGGATGTAGTACCCCTGGCCGCCGCCGGGGTCGCCGATGTAGGTGGTCTCCGGGTCGGGGGCCAGCACCTGCGCCGGGGTCTCGACCAGCTCGCCGCGCGGCATGTAGTCGTAGGCGATCTCGGTTTTCGTCACGTCGTACGACAGGTAGTTGAGCAGCATCGTCAGGCTGGTGGCCTCGCAGCCGTTGGGCAGCTCCGGGTTCTGCGCGAGCAGCGGCACGTCGAGCCGCACGGCGCCGTCGACCACCGGCACCAGCCGCTCGCTCGGGCCGATCGAGGCCAGCAGCGCGGCGCGGGACACGGCCGGCGCGCCGGCGGCCGCGTCGGCCGGTGCGCCGGAATCCCCCGACCCGCCATCCCACACGCCGTCCGACGCGACCGTGCCCGTCGCGGCGGGCGAGGGCGAGGACGCCGACGTCCGGGCGTCGGCGCCGGCCGGCCGCATGCCGGGCGCGACGCCGCCGAACGCCGCCATCACGCCCGTCAGGCATGCCGCGACGGCGCGTTCCGCCATCGTCCGCCGTACCCGCATACGCCCTCTTCGCTCCGTCCCGTTCGTCCGTCCGGCCACCTGCGGCGCGGCCGGACGGGCATCCGACACGGCCCCCGTCACGGCGGCTGGACAGCTTCACTATAGGGTCTCGAGCCGCTTCAACCGCAAACGCCGTTCCGGACGGCGGAACGGCCGGGCGGCGCACGGGCCCGCGGCGCGCCGCCCGGCGTCCGGCATGCGGGCGACGCCCGGGCCCGCCGGCGCGGGGCCGGGTTCCCTCCCTATACTTGTGGTATGAGCAGTGCTTTCACCATCCGCGATATTGTCAACGACGACTCCTCCGCCTCCATCAGCGACTACGGCGCCCATGTGGTGTCCTGGTCCCCCGCCGGCCAGCGGCCGGTCATCTGGCATCCCCGCGCCATCCATCTCGCCGAGGGCACGGCCATCCGCGGCGGCGTGCCCATCATCTTCCCCTGGTTCAACACCGGCTGGTCGCACGGCCGGGCCGCGGACAAGAAGCCGAAGCACGGCTTCGGCCGCGTGTCGTTCTGGCGGTTCGACGACGGCGCGTCCAACGACCACCACGCCCGCTACGTGCTGGACTCCGCCGACTTCGACGCCGCGGCGCTCGCGCAGCTCGAGTCCGGCGGCGCCCCGCGCTTCCGCGCGTTCTACGACGTGGAGGTCGGCCCGGCGCTCACCATGTCGCTGACCGTCGTCAACGACGGCGACGAGCCGATGATCTACGAGGCCGCGCTGCACACCTACATCCGGGTCGGCGACGTGGAGCGCATCGCGATCACCGGGTTCGAGTCCTCCGACTACCTGGACAACACTCAGGCCGACACGCCGCGGCACAAGGCGACCGGCGAGCCGATCACGTTCTCGGGCATGACCGACCGCACCTATCTGGCGGACGGCGTCGACACCGTGCGCGTCAGCGACCCGGTGCTCGGCCGCACGATCGTCGTGAGCAAGCAGGGCGCGCCGCAGTCGGTGGTGTGGAACCCCGGCGAGCAGGCGGGCGATGCGATCGGCGACATGCAGGCCGGCGAATGGCGCGGCTTCGTGTGCGTCGAGTCGGTGGCCCGCTTCGACCGCAGCGTGGTGCTCTCCCCCGGCGAGACCCACACGCTGTCGCAGACGCTGCGCGTCGCCTGAGCCGTACCGGTCCCGCCTCGGCCTCGTCGACGGCGGCCACGGCGGGACCGTCCGGGATCCGACCGCCCGGCTCTCTCCGCCGGGACCGGCCCGCCGATCACGCCCGGGCCCCGGCCGGACGTACCGCCGTGGCCCGGGCGTGATCACGAAGCCGGGGGTGCGGCGACGACGCCACGCACCCGGTCCGGCCGAAGCGCCGGTTCAGGACGCGGCGCCCTCGCCGGCGGCGCGCTCCACGCCGTAGATCTCGGGGATGAAGCGCTCCTGGTCGTGCAGCTTGGCCCAGACCACCGGTTCGCCGGCCTCCAGCGAACGCGGCACGTCGAGGATCCGCTGGTTGCGCGAGCCGCGGAACTGCAGCAGCGAGTCGTGCTGCGTCGCGATGTAGCGGCCGTCCACCAGGATGTCGATCAGCCCGAGCAGCTCGCGCTTGTCCGGGGTCTCCCCCGGGCGCATCAGCTCCTCCCAGGTGTAGCCGGTCCAGCACCAGATGTCCTTCGAGGCCCCGAAGCGCTCGCGGATCCGGCGGGCCAGCGGGATCAGCATCGGGGTGTTGAGCAGCGGCTCGCCGCCCAGGAACGTGATCCCCTGCACGTAGTCCTGCGCCAGGTCCTCCATGATCTGCGCCTCCAGTCGGTCGGTGTAGGCGTGGCCGACGCCGAAGTCCCAGATCGAGGAGTTGTAGCAGCCCTCGCAGCGGAACGGGCAGCCCGACACGTACAGCGAGCAGCGGATGCCCTCGCCGTCGGTCATCAGGAAGCGCTTGTAGTCGGCGACCATGCCGCGGCTGAGCCGGCGGCCGTCCCACTGGCCGGCGCGCGGGTTGTTGGTCAGCTCGCTGGGGACGGCGGGGCCGCGCCCCGTCTCCCCGGCCGCGAAGTCGCGCCGTCCGGCGCCCGTCGATTGGAATTCGCCCATCGGATCCTCCTTGCCGCGGGCCCGCGCCTTGCCCCGGGCCCATGCCCATCGCGGCGTCCTCCCGCGGGAAGTGCGGGAGGACGCCCCCAAACGCCGGACCGGCCCGGCGGCCGCTCGGCCTGCCGGACCGGTCCTCGGGGTCGCCGCGCCCGGGCGGGCGCGGGATCCGACGTCGCTACTTGGCCTCCTCGAACCACTCGCGGGTGGTGCCGTCGTTCAGCGTCACGTGGCCGGTCTCGCCCGACATGTGCTTGACGCGGTGGGCGATCTCCTCGTGGCGGCCGTGCACCATCGGGCGCTGCACCGGGTTGCCGAGGTAGCCGCAGGTGCGCTTGGTCACGTTGCACTTGTCCGGGTCGGAGTTGCCGCACTCGGGGCACTTGAAGCCCTCGTCGGTCGGCTCGAAGTCGCCCTCGAAGCCGCACACGAAGCAGTGGTCGATCGGGGTGTTGGTGCCCAGGTAGCCGATGCCGATGTTGTAGGCGTAGTCCCACACGGCCTCCAGCGCCTTGGGGTTGGCCTGCAGGCACGGGAACTCGCAGTAGTTGATGAAGCCGCCCGAGGCGTAGTACGGGAAGTCCTTCTCGTAGTTGAGCTTCTCCATCGGGGTCGGCTGCAGCCACACCGGGTAGTGGAAGGAGTTGGTGTAGAAGTCGTGGTCGGTCACGCCCTCGACCTCGCCGAACTTCTCGCGGTCCATGCGGTTGAAGCGGTCGGTCAGCGACTCGGCCGGCGTGGAGTACACCGAGTAGTGGTAGCCCTCGGCGGCGCTCCACTGCTTGCACAGCTCGTTCATGCGCCTGACGATCGACAGCGCGAACTCCTTGCCCTGCGGGTCCCAGCCGTGGTCGCGCATCCAGTTCTTGCCGTAGAACACGGCGGTCGCCTCGTACAGGCCGATGTAGCCCAGCGACACGGTGGCGCGCTCGTTGCGGAACAGCTGGTCGACGTTGTCGTTGGCGCCGAGGCGGCCGAACGCGCCGTAGCGGAACAGCGTGGGGGCGTTGACCGGCGTGGCCTGCTTGCAGCGCATGATGCGGAACTGCAGCGCCTGGTGCGCCACCTCCATGCGCTCGTTGAAGATCTTCCAGAAGCGCTCCACGTCGCCGTGGGACTCCAGCGCGATGCGCGGCACGTTCACGGTGACCACGCCGAGGTTCATGCGGCCGTCCTCGACGTCCTCGCCGGTCTCGGGGTCGGTCCACGCCTGCAGGAAGGAGCGGCAGCCCATCGGCGCCTTGAAGGAGCCGGTGATCTTGACGATGTTCTCGTAGAACACCACGTCCGGGTACATGCGCTTGGTGCTCGACTCGAGCGCCAGCTGCTTCATGTCGTAGTTCGGGTCGCCCGGATCGGCGTTGACGCCGTGCCTGATCGTGAACACGAGCTTCGGGAAGATCGCGGTGTGGCGGTCCTTGCCCAGGCCGCGGATGCGGTTGAGCAGGATCGCGCGCTGGATCTCGCGGGCGAACCACGAGGTGCCCAGGCCGAAGCCGACGGTCACGAACGGGGTCTGGCCGTTGGAGACGCGGTTGGAGTTGATCTGGTACTCCATCGTCTGCATCGCGTCGTAGATGGCCTTGCGGGTCATGATCTTCGCGTAGATCTCGCGGATCTGGTCCAGCTCGGGCAGGTCCGTGTCGAAGGCCTCGTCCATCGGCAGCGGCTCGCGGTTCTCGAAGTGCAGCCAGGTCGGCTCCTGGGCCTTCAGGCCGCGGATCATGTCCTCGGCCACCGCGATCGGGGTCGAGTCCGGGATCATCGAGTGGGCCATCTTGAGGTTCTTCGCGTAGTCGCGCCTGGCGTACGGCTCGAGCATCTCGTCGGCGCGGTTCACGGTCTGGCCGCCGTACTGGGCGCCGGCGATGTCCTTGATGATCTGGGTGATCTGGGTGGCGGCGGTGCCGATGGACTTCGGCGAGTCCATCATCGCGTTGCCGAGCGCGAAGCCGTGGGCGAGCATGTCGCCGAAGTTCGGCAGCGAGCAGTTGTTCATCGAGGTGAACGGCGAGTAGTCGGCGTCGTGGAAGTGGATGTCGCCCTTCATATGCGCGTTGGAGACCGCGTCCGGCAGCATCGCGAACGCCGAGGCCTTGGAGACCGCGCCGGCCAGCAGGTCGCGCTGCGTGGCGTAGACGTTCGAGTCCTTGTTCGCGTTCTCGCGCACCAGCGACTCGTCCTTGTTGATGAGCTTGCTGACGGCCTCGTTGATGTCGGTGGCCTTGGCGCGCTCGATGTCCTTGTTCAGGCGGTAGGTGGTGTAGTTGCGCGCGACGTCGTACAGGTGGTCCTCGATCAGGGCGTGCTCGACGAGGTTCTGGATGTCCTCGATCTTGGCGGGGCCGTTGTAGCGCTCCTTGATCTCGCCCTCCACCTGGTTGGCGATGTCGCGGATCATCTGCTCCTCCTGGGGGCCGACCTTCTTGTCGAGGTCGTTGAAGGCGGACTTGACCGCGTTGATGATGTTGATCGGGTCGAAGTCGACGATGCGACCGTCGCGCTTCTCGACCAGCACCCGTGCGGTAGTCGTTCTGGTTGCCTCCAGCACCTGCGTTTCCATGCTCGTCCTCCTGCGTCCGGACGCGCGGCTCGCGCCGCCCGACCGGTTGTCTCGATATCTCCTGCTGCGAGCCGATCCACCCACGTGATTCGCCCGTTCGACCGGCAAACTACATTCGTGTAAGCCGTCTCTAGATGAACGACTTTACGACAACCTCACCCCGATATCTAGTTGCGACGCGCCGCCAGCCCCCCTAGATGTAGTGCCCATCGGCCAAATACCGCGCAAAACCGTCGGTTGTGTGATTTGGGTAACATTCCCGGCCCAGCGTGTCGCGCCGGGGGCGTCCGCACCGGCCCGGGACAGGCTAGCGGAACGACGCGACGGCCCCGCCTCGGCGTGTCCCCCGGCGTTCCGGCGCGACGCGCCCTTGTCCCTCAGATGGGGGAACCTTGGACCCATGAGTTTCGACTATGGATACGGTCCGGCGGCATCGCGGCCGCCGGCGGGGGGAGCCGCGGACGGCCCGCGTCCGCTCGACCAGCTGCCGCGCCTGGCCCGCGACACCACGCCCGAGAACCCCTGGCCGGTCAGCGTGCTGAGCCAGAAGTTCCACAACGCGGTGCTCAAGTGGCCCGAGGCCTGGATCGAGGGGCAGATCGTCGAGATCAACATGCGCCGGTCCACCTCCGGGTACATCACTCTGCGCGACAACCACGAGGAGGTCTCGATCCAGGTCATGGGGTTCAGCCGGTTCGTGGCCAAGGCGCGCGACTTCCGGCAGGGCGACCGCGTGGTCGTGCACGGCAGGGCCGACATCTGGGTCAAGGCCACGCGCCTGAGCTTCGTGGCCGACGACATCCGCCGCGTCGGCGCCGGCGACCTCAAGGCGCAGATCGACGAGCTGCGCCGGCGGCTCAAGGGCGAGGGCCTGTTCGACGCCGAGAACAAGGTGCCGCTGCCCGAGTTCCCCCGGTGCATCGGCCTGATCTGCGCCCCGCAGGCGCGCGCCGAGGGCGACGTGGTGACCAACGTGAACCTGCGCTGGCCCGCGGTGCGCTTCAAGATCGTGCATGTGCACGTCCAGGGCGCGCAGTGCCCGTCGGACGTCGTCTCGGCGATCCGCCAGCTCGACGCCGACCCGGAGGTCGACGTCATCATCGTCGCGCGCGGCGGCGGCAGCTTCGAGGACCTGATCGGCTTCTCCGACGAGGGCGTCGTGCGCGCGACCGCCGCCTGCGCCACGCCCATCGTCTCGGCCATCGGCCACGAGGACGACTGGACGCTCATCGAGCTCGCGGCCGATCTGCGCGCCTCGACGCCGACCGACGCGGCCAAGCGCGTCGTCCCCGACGTGCGCGAGCAGTGGCAGCTGGTCGCCGGGGCCATCGCCCAGATGCGCATGCGCATCGGCGCCCGCGTCGACAACGAGATCCGGCTGATCGAGGGATACGCCGACCGGCCGAGCCTGACCCATCCGGCCACGATGCTCGAGCCGCACCAGCGCTTCGTCGACGAGGCCGTGCAGCGCATGCGCCGCGGCCTGACGCGCATCGTCGACGACGCGACGATGACCATCGAGAAGCGCCACGCCTCGCTCACCGCGCTCAGCCCGCAGTCCACGCTCAACCGCGGGTACGCGGTCGTGCAGACCGCGGACGGGCACGTGCTCGACGACGCCGGCCGCACGGCCGCCGGCGAGTCGATCACCGTGACCCTGCGCCGGGGCTCGGTGCTCGCCGAGGTCACCGCCGCCCGCGAGGCCGCCGACTAGGCGCCGCGCGCGGAAGCGACCGGACGGCGCGGGCGGGGCCACGGCCGTCGGCATCGACGGCACGCGACCTCGCGCCGGACCACACCGCACAACACACACGACGGCACGGAACACCGAAAGGAGCCATCATGGCAGCCAAGACCACCGAACCCACCGCAACCAACGACGCCGACAAGACCGACAAGACCGCGCAGGAGGCCGCCGACCGGCCGGCCGCCCCGGCGTCCTCGCTCACCGACGCGGAGCGTCAGGCCATCGCGGCCATGCCCTACGAGGAGGCGCGCGACAAGCTCATCCAGGCCGTGCAGGCGCTGGAGGCCGGCGGGCTCAGCCTCGACCAGTCAATGCGCCAGTGGGAGATCGGCGAGGCGCTCGCCCGCCGCGCGCAGAGCCTGCTCAACGACGTGCGCGCCCGGCTCGACGCCGCGCAGGCCGAGCAGGCGACCTCGGCCGAGACGGCTGGTACTCAGTCCAACTTGGACTGAGTACCCTTCGCGGCCTCGGCGGCCGCTCACCTCGCCTACGGGCAGTCCACCGGACCGCCCGCCAACGGCTCGGCCCAGTCCAACCCGGACCGAGTACCCTTCGCGGCCTCGGCGGCCGCTCACCT
>NZ_JAHBBD010000013.1 GCF_019331775.1 Bifidobacterium phasiani | reverse complement strand
CTGGAACACCAAACGGCGCCAGATACGACTGGAGGGACACACCCCGGAGGAATACCGGAGCATGTCCCTCACAGCCTAGACCCTGTATCCTAATAAACAACGTCCAACAAACGGGACGCAGTTCAGATCGCACCCATCCGCCGGTCGTCGAACGCGACGCCGGCCGCACCGACCTGCCGCTGGTCGTCGTCCCCGTGAGCATCCCGTCGATGACGCCCCTGCTGCTGGAACACCTCGACGACTTCGCCGGTCTGGCGCGCGTGCGCATCCACACCGACTGGACGGACGACGAGGACGCGCTCGCCGACCGCATGGCCGGGGCGCGCGTGGCGATGTCCACGGGGTTCCGGGCGCCCGCCTCGCTGCTGGCGCGCATCGCCCCGGACGTGCGCTGCATCACGTTCTGCGGCACCGGCGCCGTCAGCTTCATCGACCTGGAGGCCGCACGCCGCTGCGGCATCACCGTGTGCAACGCGGTCCACTACGGCGACAACGCCGTGGCCGAACACGCCATCGCGCTGATGTTCGAGCTGACCCACCGGGTCGGCGAGCTCAACGCGCGCACGCACGCCGGCGGGTGGCCGTCCGCCGACATCGCCGAGCTCGGCGGCCGCACGCTCGGCCTGGTCGGCTTCGGCGGCATCGGCCGCCGCGTCGCCCGGCTGGCCCGCGGCCTGGGCATGCGCCTGCTGGTGTGGGACCGCCGGCCGGACGGGGCCGCGCTCGCCGAGCTCGGCGCGACGCGGGCCGAACGGATGGAGGACGTGTTCGCCGGCGCGGACGTCGTCAGCCTGCATCTCGCGCTGAACGACGGCACCCGCGGCATCATCGGCCCACGGCACCTCGACCTGATCCGCCCCGGCGGCATGCTGGTCAACACCGCGCGCGCCGAGCTCATCGCACCCGGCGCGATGCTCGAACGGCTGCGCCGCGGAGACATCCTCGCGGCCGTGGATGTGACCGACCCCGAGCCGCTGCCGGACGACGACCCGTTGCGCGCGCTGCCGAACCTGGTCATCACCCCGCATGTCGCGTGGCGTTCGGACCGGGCGCTGCGGGCGCTGGTCGAGCAGAACGTGCGATCCGCGACGGCGTTCCTGCGCGGGAAGCGGTACCAGGTCATCGTCTGACGGCGCTCGCATGGCCGGGCGCCGGCCGGTGCCCCGGACGGCGTGCATTCCGCCCGGACGGCGTCCGATGCGACCGGGCGCCGCGGTTTCGGGGGCGCCCCCGAATGCCACGGGTAAGCGGAGCCGGAGGTACGCCGTTGTCCATCCGTCTCCGCTGCTCATTGTATCGACCCGTCACCGTGCATGCCAGCGACTGTCCACCGATGACGGGGTGACGCCGCCCCGGCGCCCCGCATGCCGTCCGCCCGCCGCCCGGCGGCCGGACGCCCGTGGGTATGCTGGTAGCGGAGAGCACATCGCAGGGAGGAGACGCCATGGCGCGCGAACGGTACGGCAGGCATGTCCGCCGCGGTCCCCGTCCGGTTCCGGGGTGGGTGGCTCCGCTGATCCTGCTGGCGGCCTGCCTGGCCTGCATCGGCGCATGGTACGCGGCGTCGCGGCCCGCGCCCGCCGGCCCCGCCCCGGTCGCCGCGGCGGCGCTGGAGCGCGAGGCCGCCCCGCCCGACCCGGTGGTCCGGCATCCGGGCAACTCCCCGGACTGCCCGGACGACGACTGCATCGCGGTCCTGGTCAACGGCGACCTGCTGTTCCACCCGAACCTGTGGGAGCATTTCGCCGGCGCCGACACGGCGGCCACCGACGGCACGGCGTTCGACTTCGGCCCGCTGTTCGAGCCGATGCGCCGGTACATCGACGCCTCCGACATCGCGATCTGCGAGTTCGAGACGCCGGTGGCCGAGCGCGGCGGCCCGTACTCCGGCTACCCGGTCTTCAACATCCCGCCCGAGGTCGCCGATGCGGCGGCGCGCGTCGGCTACCGGGCGTGCACGATGGCGACCAACCATTCGTGGGACCAGGGCGCGGCCGGCATCTCCCGGCTCGCCGCGGCGCTCGAGCAGAACGGCATCGCGCACACCGGCGCGTACCGCACCGAGCGGGAGTCGACCGAACCGCTGCTGGTCGAGTCGCCGACCGGCGGCGGCACGCTGGGACTGGTCGCCGGCACCGTGTCGCTCAACGCGATGACCCCCGACTACGACTGGCGGGTGGACCGGCTGCGCGACTTCGGCGACCCGAACCACGAATCCGACATCCGGCGCGCGGTCGACAAGGCGAACAGGGCGCGCGAGCAGGGCGCCGACGTCGTGGCGATGGCGATGCACTCGCTGCAGGAGTACCTCACCGACGCCGACGGCTGGCAGGTGGCCGAGGCGCACGAGCTCGCCGACACCGGCGCGTTCGACGTGATCTACGGCGCCGGCTGCCACTGCGCCCAGCCGATCGAGTACTACAACGACACGTGGATCATCTACGGGCTGGGCAACGCGGTCACCGTCGACGCGCCGGCCGAGAACATCGTCAACAACCAGGGCGTGACCGCCCGCATCCAGTTCGCCGGCAGGAAGGGCGTCGCGGGCTCGTGGCGCGTCAGCCGCATCGACTGGCTGCCGACCGCGAACAAGCGGCAGGGCGCGTACCAGTGGTGCCCGCTCGCCGAGGACAAGCCGGACGGCGCCTGCTGGTCGGACGACTACGACGCCCAGGTCCGCCGACGCATCGAGGACGTCGTATACTCGATGGGCGCCGACCGGACGGTGGTGCGCGAATGGAGGATCAGCGACGAGCTATGAGCGAGATGTTCACGCTGCTTGAGGACGCCGCCTCGCCGGCCCATGACGCGATGGTGGAGAAGAAGTCCGAGTTCATCGGCGACGCCTGCCACGCCGGCTCCCTGGACGAGGCGCTCGCCTTCGTCGAGACGATCCGCGAGCGGCACCCCAAGTCGCGGCATGTGGCGTACGCGGCGGTCTGCGGCGGCGCCGACGGGCGGCTGGCCGAGCGGATGAGCGACGACGGCGAGCCCTCCGGCACCGCGGGCAAGCCGATCCTCGACGTGCTGCGCGCCAACGCGCTCACCGACTGCGTGGTGGCGGTGACGCGGTATTTCGGCGGCATCCTGCTGGGATCCGGCGGGCTGATCCGCGCGTACTCGTCGACGGCGTCGCTGGCGGTCAGGACGGCGACGAAGGCGCGCATCGTGCCCTGTCGCCGGTACCGCGTGCCGCTGGAGTACTCCCAGCTGGGCCCGTTCCGGCAGCTGCTGGCGTCGGTGGGCGGCGTGCAGTCGGACGAGCGCTACGCCGAACGGGTGACGCTGGACGCGATCGTGCCGCAGGAGCGCGCCGACGCGTTCGAGGCGCGGCTGGTCGAGCTGTTCAACGCCGACGTGCGCGCCGAGCCGCTGGACATGGTCAACCGCGCGGTGCCGCTCGGGTAGATATGTACCCACCCCCGGATTCGGCGCTAATCTGTATAGCTATGACCGAGGAACAGACCGCACCCAGGCAATTCGAGCCGCTGACCGCCACCTACGAACGGCTGCGCCATTCGACCGACGCGCAGGAGCTGAGCGAGTACGCCCGCCGCCCGCTGCCCGACAAGTCCCAGCAGGCGGAGTTCTCGCGCGCCACGGCGTTGCTGGAGGCGGTGGCGGGCAATCCCCACACCCCGCTGGAGGACCGCGTCTTCCTCGCCCGGACGATGCCGTTCCCGAACATCCTGGTCAAGCTCTCGCAGGACGGCGACGTGGAGGTGCGCCGGGCGGTCGCCGCCAACGAGGACGACAAGAACTGGCTCGTCGGCCTGCTGACCAAGGACGACGACCCCGAGGTGCGCTCGATCGCGCTGCGCAACCCGCGAACCTCGTGGAAGATGCGCCTGGAGGGGGCGCAGAACCCGCTGGTGGACGCCGAGACGCTCGACTTCCTGGCCGATCTGGGCACCGAGCGGGAGTCCGGCGCCCCGCAGGTCCTGTCGGCGATGGTGCGCAGGGCCGTGGCGCTGAACCCCAACACCGGGGCCGACACGCTGGGGCGCCTTGCGAACGATCCGGCCCCCGAGGTCGTGCGCGCGGCGCGGCGCCGGCTGTCCACACAGTGAGAACGTTGGCAATTTGCGGCATGTCGGTCGCGTGCCGAAAATTCACAGGATTTACACTGGTTTCATGACTGACCACACTGAAAGTGAAGAGCGTCTTGCCCGTCCTCTGATTCGGTTGGCGAAACTGGTCGGCATCGGCACCAGTTATGTCGGGCAGAGCAACGACTACCACGAAATCGACGATGATGTCCTGGTATCCGTGCTGGCCGCCCTCGGCGTCGACGCCTCCGACGATGACGCCGTCGAGGCCTCGATCCGGCAGATCCAGCATGAGCGCCGGAGCCGCCTGGTGGCCCCGACCGTGCTGCACATCGCCGGCCGTGAGGACCGGATCAGCGTGAACACCCCGATCCTGACGGTGCCGACCGCCACGATCACGCTGGAGAACGGGGAGCCCTACAGCGGCGCCGTGCTGGCCGACGGCGACGGCACCGCGCAGGCGCACCTCGTCGACGGCGTGTTCATCGCCCCCGCCTCGATCGTGATCCCCGCCGACCTGCCGGTCGGCTACCACACGCTGCATGTGACCGTGGACGGCCGCACCGAGGACGCGACGCTGATCAGCGCCCCCGAGCGCGTGGAGCTGCCCGAGGCGATGAAAAGCCGCCAGCTGTGGGGCTGGATGGCCCAGCTGTACTCGATCCGCTCCGCCGGCTCGTGGGGCGTGGGCGACTTCGAGGACCTGAAGACGCTGCTGGTGCAGGCCAAGGAGCGCACCGGCGCCGACTTCATGCTGATCAACCCGATGCACGCCGCCGAGCCGGTCTCCCCGCTGACCCCGTCGCCGTACCTGCCGGTGTCGCGCCGCTTCGTGAACTTCACCTACATCCGCCCCGAGTCCATCGAGGAGTACCGCACCGCCGACGACGCCGTGCGCATGCAGGTGGACGACCTGCACGCGCAGGTCGCGCCGCTGAACGACGACGCGCAGAGGATCGACCGCGACGCGATGTGGCGCGCGAAGATGCACGCCCTGTGGATCATCTTCAAGGCCGGTCGCGGCCAGGAGCGCCAGGACCGGTTCGACGCGTTCAAGCGCGAGTGCGGCGAGGACCTCGAGTCCTACGCCACCTGGTGCCTGTGCTACGACAAGTGGGGCGCGCCCAGCGACCTGCCCGAGAGCTGGATCCGCACGCTGACCAAGGATTCCGCCGAGATCGCGGACCTGCGCCGGCAGTACCCCGACACGCTGGACTTCTACCGCTGGATGGAGTGGATCGCCACCGAGCAGTTCCGCGACGCCCAGGAGGCCGCCAGGGAGGCGGGCATGCAGATCGGCGTCATGGCCGACATGGCCGTCGGCGTGCACCCGTGCAGCTCCGAGGTGTGGTGGAACCCCGAGCGCTTCGCCCGCGGCGCCACGGTCGGCGCGCCGCCGGACTACTTCAACCAGCAGGGCCAGAACTGGAGCCAGCCGCCGCTGAGCCCCATCGACCTGGAGCGCAACGGCTACCGCACCTACCGCGACATCGTCCACGGCATGTTCGCGCAGGCCGGCGCCGTGCGCATCGACCACATCCTGGGCCTGTTCCGCCTGTGGTGGATCCCCGAGGGCAAGTCGGCCACCGAGGGCGCCTACGTGTACTACGACTCGAACATCATGCTGGGCATCCTCGCCATCGAGGCCTCCCGCGTCGGCGGCGTCGTGGTCGGCGAGGACCTGGGCGTGGTGCCGAGCTACGTGGCCGACTCGCTGGGCGAGCACGGGCTGCTCGGCTGCGCGGTCGAGTGGTTCGAGCAGACCGACGGCGTGTTCCACGAGCCGAAGACCTGGCGCCCGTACGCGCTGGCGTCGGTGAACACGCACGACCTGCCGCCGTGCGCGGGCTACCTGCAGTACGAGCATGTCAGGATCCGCGAGCGGCTGGGCCTGCTGACCTGCTCGCCGGAGGAGTTCATGGAGAGCGCCGTGCGCGAGCACAACGCGATGCTGGGCATGCTGATCGACAACGGCTACCTCGACCCCACGCTCCTGCGCGACGAGCAGGGCAACGAGCAGCAGATCGTCGAGTCGCTGTACCGCGCGATGAAGGCCTCGCCGTGCCGACTGCTCGCCGCGTCGCTGACCGACGCGGTCGGCGAGCACCGCACGCAGAACCAGCCGGGCACCAACAACGAGTATCCGAACTGGCGCATCCCGCTGGGCGACGCCCAGGGCCGCACGGTGCCGCTGGAGACCCTGTTCGACAACCCCAGGCTCCAGTCCCTCGCCGCCATCATGCAGGACTGAGCGGGCCCGCCGGCCGGCGCCCCTCCGGACGACGCCGCGCCTCCCAGCGTCGGGAGGCGCGGCGTCGCCGTGTCGGGCGGCCGTCCGTCGCGGCCCGTGCCCGTTCGGCGGCGGCCCCGCGGACGGGCTCGGAACGGCCGCGCGGCGGCCCGCCCGCGGGACGGGACACGTTGGTTGCCGAAAGTCTAGACGGGCGATATACTAAAGGATTGTTGTGTTTCCCTACGGGGTCCTTCAAAGCGCTTTCCCACTCGCCATCGAGGACTTTCAGGGAGCCCACGGATAATGAGGCCAACGACAGGCGCGACCGCTTCACCGCGGCTGGCGGCGGCCCGGAACACAATGAACAGAAAAGGTACATCGTGAAAACTTTCACTCCGAAGCCAGCTGATCTGACTCATGACTGGTACATCGTGGACGCCACGGACGTGGTGCTCGGCCGTCTCGCCACGCAGGTGGCGACCCTGCTGCGCGGCAAGAACAAGCCGACGTTCGCGCCTCACGCCGACTCCGGCAACCACGTGATCGTCATCAACGCCGCCAAGGTCGCGCTGACCGGCAGCAAGATGGGCAAGGAGCTCTACTCGCACTCCGGTCGTCCCGGCGGTCTGCGCCGCGACAGCTATGCCGAGCTGATGAAGAAGAACCCCGAGCGCATCGTCATCGCCGCGATCAAGGGCATGATGCCGAAGAACCGTCTTTCCAAGGTGCAGCTGGACCGCCTGCGCGTCTTCGCGGGCGCGGAGCATCCGCATACGCCGCAGAAGCCGCAGACCTTCGAGATCACCCAGGTCTCGCAGCAGGCCAAGTGAACCGAAGGGAGATAGAACATCATGGCTGAGAACAACAACTCCGCGGTTCTTGAGACCGAAGAGCTCACCTCGTACACCACCGAGACCAACTCCGGCGCCGGCACCGGCACCTCGACGATCGCCCCGGGCTACGGCACCGGCCGTCGCAAGGAGGCCGTCGCCCGCGTGCGTCTCGTGCCGGGCACCGGCAAGTGGACCATCAACGGCCGCACCCTGGAGGAGTACTTCCCCTCCAAGCTGCTGCAGCGTGAGGTCAACTCGCCGATCGTGCTGCTCAAGCTCGAGGGCAAGTTCGACTGCATCGTCCTCGTTGACGGCGGCGGCACCACCGGCCAGGCCGGCGCCATCCGCCTCGGCGTGGCCCGCGCGCTGAACGCGATCGACCGCGACGCCAATCGCGCCGCCCTGAAGAAGGCCGGCTTCCTGACCCGCGACTCCCGCGTCGTGGAGCGCAAGAAGGCCGGTCTGCACAAGGCCCGCCGCGCTCCGCAGTTCTCGAAGCGCTAAGGTCGCATGGCCGTGGCGGCGCCACGAGTCGCGCCCGGCCCCTTACGCGATGGCCCCCGTTCCTGCCAGCAGGAACGGGGGCCATCGCGTTGTCCGGCGCCGCGCCGGCCGCCCGCGGGTCCGGGCGGGCGGCCGGGCGTCACCAGGGAATCTGCTGGATCAGGCTGATGCTCAGCGACGGCACGCGCCACAGATGGTCGTCGGCGGCGCGCGCGGCGTAGCCGGCCGTAGCGTCGGCGCTCGGCGCCGCGGTCCGCGCGGGGGCCGGGGAATGGGCCGCGGCGTTCGGGGCCGCAGCCGTGCCGCCGTTCGGCGCGTCGGGGGAGCGCCGCGGCTCGGGGCGGTCGCCGCTGCTCACGGCGGAGCTCCACCGGCAACGCCACAGGCTGTCGGAGGGCAGGCGGAAGTCCATGTCGCGGTCCACGCCGTTGACCACGATGAGCACGTCCACCTCGTCGGCGGACATCAGGCGCATCGTGAAGCTGCGCAGCGAGGTGTCGAACCAGTCGCTCTCCATCGGCGTGGTGCCGTCCGGCAGGAACCACTGCACCCGGCTCGAGGGCTTGAGCAGCCCCAGCTGGGTGAGCCGCGTGAAGAAGTCCTCGTGGTGGAACAGCTCCAGCGACTTGCGGATCGCGATGAGCTCGGAGACCGCCTTGATGCGCCGGCGCTCGGGCGAGTCGCCCTGGTGGCGCATCCAGTCCCAGTTCAGCCAGGTGATCGCGTTGTCCTGGCAGTAGGCGTTGTTGTTGCCCTCCTGCGTGTTGAGGAACTCGTCGCCGGCCAGCAGCATCGGCGTGCCCAGCGACATGAGCAGCATGCCGAACATGTTGAGCGCCGCGCGCTCGCGCCGGCCTTCGACCTTGGGGTCCGTGGTCGGGCCCTCGACGCCGAAGTTGACCGAGTTGTTCGTGTTCGAGCCGTCGATGTTGTTCTCGCCGTTGAGCTCGTTGTGCTTGATCGCGTAGCGGGTCAGGTCGGTGAGCGTGAAGCCGTCGTGGCAGGCCACGAAGTTGATCGACGCGGTGGCGCCGCGACCCGGGTCGGTGGCGAACAGGTCGGCCGAGCCGCACAGGCGCGTGGCGATCTCCTGCATGCCCACGTCCCCGGGGCGCGCCCCGTTGGCGACGTCGGTCAGCCAGAACCGGCGGGTCGTGTCGCGGAAGCGGTCGTTCCACTCGCCGAAGGGCAGGCCGAACTGGCCGGTCCGCCACCCCTGGTTGCCCAGGTCCCACGGCTCCATGATGATCTTGAGGTTGCCCAGCAGCAGGTCGCTGCGCAGGGCGTACAGGAAGGGGTGGTGCCTGGTGAACTCGCCGTCGAGCCGCGCCAGCGAGGCCGCCAGGTCGAAGCGGAAGCCGTCGATGCCGATGCGCTTGGCCCAATAGCGCAGCGAGTCGATCGCGAACGTGACCACCGGCGTGTTCGTGAAGTCGAGCGTGTTGCCGCAGCCGGTCGTGTCCTCGAGCCGGCTGGGGTTGCCCTTCTGCTGGCGGTAGTAGGTGAGCGTGTCCAGGCCGCGCCAGCACACGGTCGGCCCCTCGCAGCCGCCCTCGCACGTGTGGTTGTACACCACGTCCATGATCACCTCGAAGCCGGCCTCGTGCATGGCGCGCACCATGTCGATGACCTCCTTGCGCACGGCCGCGGCGCCCTTGCGCTGGGCGGTGCGCGTGGCGTAGGAGGGCTCGGGCGCGAAGTAGCTCAGCGTCGAGTAGCCCCAGTAGTTCGTGCCGCCGCGCTCCTGGAGGAACAGCTCGTCCTGCTTGGCCTGGATCGGCAGCAGCTCGATCGAGGTGACGCCCAGCCGCTGCAGGTAGGCGAGCGTGGTCGGGTGCGCGAGGCCGGCGTAGGTGCCGCGCAGCTCCGCCGGCAGCCAGGGGGCGTCGGCGGTGAAGCCCTTGACGTGCAGCTCGTAGATCACGGTCTTGCTCCAGGGCACGTGCGGGTGGCTGGGTTCGCCCTCGTGCTTGGATTCGTCGCGGTCGTCGATGGCCACCGACATCGGCACCTTGCCCAGCGAGTCCACCGTGCTCATCGGCCCCCACGCCGAGCCCCTGACCTTGCCGTCGACGATCTCGCACTGGTAGGAGAAGGCCGCCGGGTCGAGCTCCATGCGCCCGTCGACGCCCTTGCCGTGCGGGTCGATCAGGAACTTGTACGGGTTGAAGCGCACGCCGTGCCTGGGGTCCCAGGTGCCGTCGACGCGGTAGCCGTAGCGCATGCCGTCCCAGGCCTTGGGCAGGTGGACGTACCACAGCCCGTAGTTCGGCCCGCTCATGCGGAACAGCGTCTCGCGCAGGCCGAGCCCCTCGAGCGCGCGCGTGGAGACCGGGTGGCTGCGGATCTGGGCGACGAACGGCGTCTGCGGGTCGTCCGGCAGCCTGATCGCCTCGTTGAAGAACGCGGTGGGCCGGTCGAGCGGCTCGATGACGCTGAGCCAGACCTGGTCGGCGTTCTCGGATCGGACCACGACGTCGGCGCCGCCGTCATCGGTGAAGTAGAAGCCAGGGCGTGTGGCGTAACGATGCAGTTCCGGGTTTCTCATAGGTCTCATTGTACGGAGGCGCGGCCGGGGCCGGACGGCGCGCGGCGCGCTGCCGGCGGGGCCGGGCGGGCCCGGCGCGGGGCGCGGGACGGTCCCGGGTCGGGGAGGGGCGGCTTCCGGTCCGGGCGCGGTCGCGGGCCGTGCCGGAGGGCCGGTCCTCGGGGCCGGGCGAACGGTCGTCCGGGAGGGGCCGCGCGGCCGTCGTCCGGACGGTCGGACCGGCGCCCAGCGCCCCGGCGGCGGGCGCATGGCGCGTCGACGAAGAGGTGTGAGCATTAGGACATGCAAAGAGAACAAAATCTAACATTTCGGCGTGCTGAACACGTTTGCAAGCAAAAAGCAATCTCGAATTATCAAAAAGGCACCACAACCACACATAAAACGCGCAACACGGCGAAGGCCGCGATTCGGTACCGCGCGTCCGATACATTGTGATGCAGGTCACAGTTATACTGACTGGTGACGAACCGCCGTCAGACGGCGAAGCCAACCTTTGCAAACCGCAAGATCGAGGAGGACTTCCAGTGGCAGAAGCAAAGAAGAACGAGGCTCCCGCTAAGCCGAGCCCGGAGGAGCTGCAGGCCCAGGCCGAGGCCGAGGTCGACGCTCTGGTCAAGAAGGGCCTGAAGGCCCTCGACGAGTTCGAAAAGCTCAACCAGGAGCAGGTCGACCGCATCGTGGCGAAGGCGTCGATCGCGGCCCTGAACAAGCATCTGGTGCTCGCGAAGATGGCCGTCGAGGAGACCGGCCGCGGTCTTGTGGAGGACAAGGCCACCAAGAACATCTTCGCCTGCGAGCACGTCACCAACTACCTGGCCGGCCAGCGCACCGTGGGCATCATCCGCGAGGACGACGTCATGGGCATCGACGAGGTCGCCGAGCCCGTCGGCGTGGTCGCCGGCGTCACCCCGGTGACCAACCCGACCTCGACCGCGATCTTCAAGTCGCTGATCGCGCTGAAGACCCGCTGCCCGATCGTCTTCGGCTTCCACCCGTTCGCGCAGAAGTGCTCGGTCGAGGCCGCGCGCATCGTGCGCGACGCGGCCATCGAGGCCGGCGCCCCGGAGAACTGCATCCAGTGGATCGAGCACCCGTCGATCCAGGCCACCGGCGCGCTGATGAAGCACCCCGGCATCGCCACGATCCTGGCGACCGGCGGCCCGGGCATGGTCACCGCCGCGTACTCCTCCGGCAAGCCCGCCCTCGGCGTCGGCGCCGGCAACGCCCCGGCCTACGTGGACAAGGACGTGGACGTGGTCCGCGCCGCCAACGACCTGGTGCTCTCCAAGCACTTCGACTACGGCATGATCTGCGCCACCGAGCAGGCCATCATCGCCGACAAGGACGTCTACACCCCGCTGGTCGACGAGCTCAAGCGCCGCAAGGCCTACTTCGTCAACGACGAGGAGAAGGCCAAGCTCGAGCAGTACATGTTCGGCTGCACCGCGTACTCGGGCGGCCACCCGAAGCTCAACTCGGTCGTGCCGGGCAAGTCCCCGCAGTACATCGCCAAGGCGGCGGGCTTCACCGTCCCCGAGGACACCACGATCATCTGCGCGGAGTGCAAGGAGGTCGGCGAGATGGAGCCGCTGACCCTCGAGAAGCTCTGCCCGGTCCAGGCCGTGCTCAAGTCCCCGGACAAGGAGACCGGCTTCGAGATGTGCGAGCAGATGCTCGTGCACGGCGCCGGCCACACCGCCGTCATCCACACCAACAACCAGGATCTGGTGCGCGAGTACGGCCTGCGCATGCACGCCTGCCGCATCATCTGGAACTCCCCGAGCTCGCTGGGCGGCGTCGGCGACATCTACAACGCGATCGCCCCGTCGCTGACCCTGGGCTGCGGCTCCTACGGCGGCAACTCGGTCTCCGGCAACGTCCAGGCAGTGAACCTCATCAACATCAAGCGCATCGCTCGGAGGAACAACAACATGCAGTGGTTCAAGATCCCGGCCAAGACCTACTTCGAGCCGAACGCGATCAAGTACCTGCGCGACATGTACGGCATCGAGAAGGCCGTCATCGTCTGCGACAAGGTCATGGAGCAGCTCGGCGTGGTCGACAAGATCATCGACCAGCTGCGCGCCCGCTCCAACCGCGTCACCTTCCGCATCATCGACTACGTCGAGCCGGAGCCCTCGGTCGAGACCGTCGAGCGCGGCGCCGAGATGATGCGCGAAGAGTTCGAGCCCGACACGATCATCGCGGTCGGCGGCGGCTCGCCGATGGACGCGGCCAAGATCATGTGGCTGCTCTACGAGCACCCGGAGATCGCCTTCTCCGACGTGCGCGAGAAGTTCTTCGACATCCGCAAGCGCGCGTTCAAGATCCCGCCGCTGGGCAAGAAGGCCAAGCTCGTGTGCATCCCGACCTCGTCGGGCACCGGCTCCGAGGTGACGCCGTTCGCCGTGATCACCGACCACAAGACCGGCTACAAGTACCCGATCACCGACTACGCGCTGACCCCGTCGGTCGCGATCGTCGACCCGGTGCTGGCCCGCACGCAGCCGCGCAAGCTGGCCTGCGACTCCGGCTTCGACGCGCTGACCCACTCCTTCGAGGCGTACGTCTCCGTCTACGCGAACGACTTCACCGACGCGATGGCCCTGCACGCCGCGAAGCTGATCTGGGAGAACCTCGACGTCTCGGTGAACTCCGAGCCGGGCGAGACCAAGACCAAGGCGCAGGAGAAGATGCACAACGCCGCCACGATGGCCGGCATGGCCTTCGGCTCCGCGTTCCTGGGCATGTGTCACGCGATGGCCCACACCATCGGCGCGCTGTGCCACGTGGTCCACGGCCGCACCAACTCGATCCTGCTGCCGTACGTGATCCGCTACAACGGCCAGATCCCGCTGGAGCCGACGAGCTGGCCGAAGTACAGCAAGTACGTCGCGGCCGAGCGCTACCAGGAGATCGCCAAGAACCTCGGCGTCAACCCGGGCAACACCCCGGCCGAGGGCGTCGAGAACCTGGCGAAGGCCGTCGAGGACTACCGCGACAACAAGCTCGGCATGAACAAGAGCTTCCAGGAGTGCGGCGTCGACGAGGACTACTACTGGTCCATCATCGACGAGATCGGCATGCGCGCCTACGAGGACCAGTGCGCCCCCGCGAACCCGCGCATCCCGATGATCGAGGACATGAAGGACATCGCGATCGCCGCGTACTACGGCGTCTCCCAGGCCGAGGGCCATCGCCTGCGCGTCGAGCGCCAGGGCGAGGCCGCGACCGAGGAGGCCTCGGAGCGCATCTGAGCGCGGCCTTCCGCGTGACCGCACGGGCGTGACGGCACAAGTCGCCGCGCCCGGCGGCGTCGCCGAGCGGAAACGAGGGGACCCCGACCGGAATCGTCCGGCCGGGGTCCTCGCGTATGCGCGGCGCCGGTCTTCACGCGGGCGGTCGGGCCGGGCGCCGCACATGCGCGGCCCGACCGCCCGTTCCATGCCGATACCTTGCGGACCTCCGCGCGTGCGGGTCCGCAAGTCCCGCGTGCCGCCCGCGCTACAACGCCAGCAGCGGCGCGCACATCACCGCGTAGACGAACACGACCAGGCTCATCACCATCTCCACCATGCCGACGACGACCGGCCTGAGCGCGCGCCGGCGGCCGATCATCGGCAGGGCGACGGCCCGGAGCAGCAGCATGGCGGCGACCGCCGCCAGCGGCGTGCCCGACGGCCCCTCGCGCCAGGCGACGATGACGCCGGCGGCGACCAGCAGGGCGTGCCACGCCCACGACGCGACCAGGAAGCCGCGGCTGCGCCGCTCCCGGATCATCGTCTTGACGAACAGCACCGAGCCGAACTGGGTCAGCGCGAACACCGCCGCGAGCACGAACCCGGTGGCAGGCGCCAGCGGATCCGGCCGGCCGAGCGTGTAGACGACCGCGGCCATCATCGAGGCGGCCAGCACCGAGGCGGCGTTCGACCACAGCGAGCGCTCCCGCCGGATCCACGCGCCCCGGAACGTGAGCCCGGCGAGCACGGCGTACGTCGGCGCCCATGCCAGCACCGCCGGGTGCACGACGAGGAAGGGCGCGCCGACGACCGCCAGCAGCGCCGCATACGTGGCCGCCGGCGGCAGGTAGCGGCGCCGGAAGCGCGAACGGAGCCACCGCGCGACGGTGAACTGCACGCAGTAGCACAGCAGCCAGGCGGCCGTCAGCCAGAGGCGTCCGGCGTCCGCGCCGCCGACGACCACGCCGGCGAGCGCGGGCAGCAGCGCCATCATCCAGGCGCCGGGCTGGTCGGGGATCCACAGCTTCGCGTATGCGCGACGCCGGGACGGGGTGCGTTCATGATCGGTCATGGTTTCAACGTAGCCCAGCCGGCCGCGCGTTGTCCAGACCCCTGCCGGGTTTCCCGACAGCCCGCATGGGGGCCGTCCGCGCGGCCGGCCCGGCGCGGTGCCGCCGTGTCGCCGCGTTCCGACCCTAGGATGGGAGTCATGCAATTCGATCCGCTGGCGCAACGATATCACTCCCAGCGCTTCCCGCTGTACGCGGGCCGCGCGATGGTCAACTGCTCGATGCCGCAGGCCTCCGCGGCCGGTCTCGAGGTGCTGCTCAAGGGCGGCAACGCCTTCGACGCGGCCGTCGCCGCCGCGGCCGCGCTGACCGTCGTGGAGCCGACGTCGAACGGCCTGGGCTCGGACGCGTTCGCCATCGCCTGGAGCGCCCGCGACGGGCGGCTGGTCGGCCTGAACGCCAGCGGCCCCGCGCCTCGCGGCATCTCGATCGAGCGGGTGCTGGCCGACGGCAACGACGAGCACGGCCGCATGCCGGCGCTCGGATGGACCCCGGTCACGGTCGGCGGCGCGCCGTCGGCGTGGGCGGCGCTGAACCGGCGGTACGGCAGGCTGCCGCTGTCCGCCGACCTCGCCCCGGCCGTCGCCTACGCGCGCGACGGCTACCCGTGCGCGCCGAACCTGGCCCACGACTGGGACGCCGCGTTCCGCCGGTACCGCGCCCTGAACGCGGACGGCCGCTTCGACGCCTGGATGCGCTGCTTCGCGCCGGGCGGCCGCGCGCCGCTGGCCGGCGACATCGTGCGGCTGCCCGACCATGCCGACACGCTGGAGGCGATCGGCGACAGCGACGCGCGGGCCTACTACGAGGGCGGCATCGCCCGGACGATCGACGCCGCCAGCCGCGCGGCCGGCGGATACCTGCGCTACGAGGACCTCGCCGCGTACCGGCCGCGCTGGGTCGAGCCGCTGCGTGTGGAGTACCACGGCTACGAGGTGTGCGAGATCCCGCCGAACGGCCAGGGCATCGTCGCGCTGATGGCGCTGAACACGCTCAAGCACCTCGACGTCGGCGACGCCGGCTCGCCGCTGACCTGCCATCGCCAGCTGGAGGCGGTCAAGCTGGCGTTCGCGGACGCGTTCGAGTCGGTCACCGACCCGGACGACACCGACGTCGACTACGCGGCGTACCTGACCGACGAGTACGGCGAGCGCCAGGCCGCCCGCATCGGCGAATGCGCCGAGGTCCGCACCCGCCGCACCCCGTCCGCCGGCGGCACCGTCTACCTGTGCTGCGCGGACGGTGAAGGCAACATGGTGTCGTACATCCAGTCGAACTACATGGGGTTCGGCTCCGGCGTCGTCGTCGACGGCACGGGCGTCGCGCTGCAGAACCGCGGCGCCGACTTCGCGCTCGATCCGGCGCTGGCGAACGCGCTGAAGCCGGGCAAGCGCAGCTACCATACGATCATCCCGGGCTTCCTGATGAAGGACGGCCGCCCGGTCGGCCCGTTCGGCGTGATGGGCGGGTACATGCAGCCGCAGGGGCATGTGCAGGTCGTGATGAACGCCGTCGACTTCCACATGGATCCGCAGCAGGCCCTGGACGCGCCGCGCTGGCGGTGGGACCGGCTCAACGACGTCGCCGTGGAGACGCGATTCGACGCGCAGACGGCCCGCGCGCTCGGCCGGATGGGGCACCGGGTGGCGGTGTCGCTGGAGACCGGCGGCTTCGGCCGCGGCCAGATGATCGTCCGGTTGGACAACGGCGTGCTGGTCGGCGGCACGGAGTCGCGCACCGACAGCAACATCGCCTGCCTGTGACGTCGCCCGTCGGCGGGCATGGGCGATGCGCCCGCCGGCGCATCTGGTATCGTGGCGCGTGACGGCCGGAAGGAGGGACCCATGGGCGAACGCGCGGGGCGGTATGCGCTGATCGACACGATCCGGGGGCTGGCCATCGTCAACATGGTGGCGTTCCATTTCCTGTACGACGTGTTCATGGTCTACGCCGTGGACCCGTCATGGTACGCCCGGCCGGCGGTGCACGTCTGGCAGCAGGCGATCTGCTGGACGTTCATCCTGGTGTCGGGGTTCGTGTGGCCGTGGGGGAGCCGGGGCAACCTCGGGCGCGGCGTCATGCTCAACGTGTGCGGCCTGGTCATCAGCGGCGTGACCTGCCTGGTCATGCCGTCCGAGGCGGTCTGGTTCGGCATCCTGAACTTCATCGGCTGCGCGGTGCTGCTGATGATCCCGCTCGAGCGGGCGCTGCGGCGCGTGCCGGCCGCGATCGGGCTGGTCGGCTCGTTCGCGCTGTTCGAGGTGTTCCGCGACGTGCAGCTCGGGTATCTGGGCATCGACGGGCTGTTCCGGCTCGACCTGCCCTCGTGGCTGTACGACTGCCGGGTGCTGACGCCGTTCGGGTTCCCGTTCGACGGCTTCTCGTCGAGCGACTACTTCCCGATCCTGCCGTGGTTGTTCCTGTACATGTGCGGGTACTTCCTCAACCGGATCTTCGCGCGGATCGCCGTGGCACAGCGCGCCGCGAGGCATGGCATCGCGCCGCTGTCCGCGATCGGCCGCCACGGCATCTGGATCTACCTGGCGCACCAGCCCGTGTGCATGCTCGCCTGCATGGCCCTGGCCCAGGCCGGCCTGCTCGCCGCCCTGCCCGTGTGACCGACGCCCGTGGCCGTGTGACCATTCCCGTGCTTGTGCGCCCGTGTGACCGGGTGCCCAGCGTGCTGTTCGCGGCCCGCGTGCGCGCCCGTGTGTGCTGGGGCCCGTGCCTGTGCGTGCCTGTGTGCCCGTGGATGCTTGGCGCGCGGCCCGTGTGCCCGTGCTCGCGCGTACCTGTGTGTCCTAGCGCCCGTGTCTGCGCGTGTCCCTGTGATTGATGCCCGTGTCTGCGTGTGCCCGTGTGCCTGTGGATGCCTGGCGCGCTTTTCGCGGCCTGCGTGCCCTTGCTCGTGCACGCCCGTGTGACCAGGTCTCCGGCGCAAAACCTCGCACATGCACGACTTCACACGTGTGCCATGCCGTGGTACGGAACCCTCTGACGGCCGGCCATCGTGCACCGTACCGTACCACGGTACGGTACGGAATCCAGACCCTTGATATTCCGCCGTTTCTGAGTGTGCACCGTACCGTACCGTGGTACGGAATCCCCAAAAGGGCACGGGTGGGCTTGTGTACCGTACCCCGTGGTACGGAATCCATTTTTGTCGTTTGGGGTCGTGCGGTACCGTACCGTGGTACGGTACGGAATCTTAAGCCTTGGTATTCCGCCGTTCCTGGATGGGCACCGTACCGTACCGTGGTACGGAGGGCATCGGTGGCCGATTGTCGCGTTCGGTACCGTACCACGCAGGTGGGGCGTACGGGCGGGGATGCCGACGCGGCGCTGGTCGCAGTGGTGGCGCGAGGTTGATCGGACGAGTGCCGACGTATATACGTATATGCGTATGTACGTATATATTCGGTCCGCGACGGTGGGGCGGTGCCGTGACGCGACCGATCAGGTATGGGATCCGCGCCCGTCCGCAGGCGACACCACGGAGCCGGGGCAGGGTGACGGTGTGAGGGCGGCTCGCCTGCGGAGCCGTGTGGCGGGGAGTCCGGTGGACTGCCTGTAGGCGACGCCGAGGCGACACTGCGGAGCCGGGGCAGGGTGACGGTGTGAGGGCGACACGCCCGAACTCCTCATGGGCCACCCCGAGTGCTTTAATAAAGCAGTTGCCTGTTTTGGGCTCGCAATTTGAATCAAAAAAAGCGAGTGCAGGACGAGCGCCTTTCACCAGTGGGGTGCTCGGGTGCCTGCGCACTGATGTGGCCTGTCCGCGGGGTCTGACCCCTCGGGCGTGTCTGCCGGTGCCCTTCAAACAGGATGGTAAACAGTAAACGAATCGCTAGAAAGGGCGGACGGCAATGGCGGGACAGAAAATCCGCATCAGGCTTAAGTCCTATGACCATGAGGTCATCGACCAATCGGCGAAGAAGATCGTCGAAACGGTGACGAACGCGGGTGCCACTGTGGTGGGCCCCGTTCCGCTGCCGACCGAGAAGAACGTGTTCTGTGTCATTCGTTCTCCTCACAAGTACAAGGATTCGCGCGAGCACTTCGAAATGCGCACTCACAAGCGTCTTATCGACATCGTGGACCCCACTCCCAAGGCTGTGGACTCCCTGATGCACATTGATCTGCCCGCCGATGTGAACATCGAGATCAAGCTGTAAGGGAGGAGGGAACCGCTATGTCGCAGAACGCCAATCGCACCGCGCTGCTGGGCAAGAAGCTCGGCATGTCGCAGGTTTGGGACGAGAACGGCTTCTTCGTGCCCGTGACGCTCGTCGATGTGTCCACCAACGTGGTCACCGCCGTGAAGACCGAGGAGACCGACGGCTACAAGGCCGTCCAGCTCGGCTACGGCCAGATCGATCCGACGAAGGTGACCAAGCCGCTGGCCGGTCACTTCGCCAAGGCCGGCGTGACCCCGCGCCGCCACCTCGTCGAGGTGCGCACGGAGAACGCCGAGGACTACCAGCCGGGCCAGGAGCTCACCGCCGAACTGTTCGGCGAGGGCGTGCAGGTGGACGTCACCGGCACGACCAAGGGCAAGGGCTTCGCCGGCACCATCAAGCGCTGGGGCTTCGCCTCGTACCGCCGCTCGCACGGCTCGCACAAGAACGAGCGCCGTCCGGGTTCGGTCGGTGCCTGCGCCACCCCGAGCCGCATTCTCAAGGGCAAGCGCATGGCCGGTCGCATGGGTCACGTGACCTCGACCGTGCAGAATCTCACCGTCGTCTCGTCGGATGTCGAGAACGGCATTCTCGCCATCAAGGGCGCCATCCCCGGCCCCAAGGGCGGCATCGTTCTCGTCCGTTCGGCAGTGAAGGGAGCCTGATAATCATGGCAAACGTTACTCTGAACGTCACTGACGCCAAGGGCCAGGCCACCGGCACCGTCGATGCGCCCGCCGAGGTGTTCGGCATCTCGCACGAGGACATCATGGCCCACGTGCCGCTGGTGCACCAGGTCGTCATCGCCCAGCTCGCCGCGGCCCGCCAGGGCACGCACGCCGTGAAGAACCGCGCCAAGGTCTCCGGCGGCGGCAAGAAGCCGTGGAAGCAGAAGGGCACCGGCCGCGCCCGCCAGGGTTCGACCCGCGCCCCGCAGTGGGTCCACGGCGGCGTCGTCCACGGCCCGGTCCCGCGCAAGTACGATCAGCGCACCCCGAAGAAGATGAAGGCCGCCGCGCTGCGTTACGTGCTGTCCGACCGCGCGAACGCCGGCCACGTCGCCGTCGTCGACTTCGGCATCGGCGATACCCCGTCCACCAAGACCGCCGTGGCCGCGCTCACCCCGCTGACCGGGAACAAGTTCACCACCGTGGTGCTGTCCCGCGACAACGTCAACGAGTGGCTGTCGGTCCGCAACATCCCCACCGTTCACCCGATCTTCGCGGATCAGCTGAACACGTACGATGTGGTCACCGCGCAGTACGTCGTCTTCTCGAAGGAGGGCTTCGAGGCCTTCGTCGAGGCGAAGTGCGAGCCCAAGGCCACCAAGGAGGCCTGATCAACATGGTCGCAATTCACAAGCCCGCTCACGACGTCATCCTCAAGCCGGTGGTCTCCGAGAAGAGCTACGCCGCCTCCGACCGTGGCCAGTACACCTTCGTGGTGGCCAAGGACGCGAACAAGGTGCAGATCAAGCAGGCCATCGAAGAGATCTTCAAGGTCAAGGTGACGAACGTCAACACCCTCAACCGCCAGGGCAAGCGCCAGCGCACCCGCACCGGTTACGGCCAGCGCGTCAGCGAGAAGCGCGCGATCGTGACCGTGGCCGAGGGCCAGACGATCGACATCTTTGGTAACTGAAGGCTAGCCGACAAAGTCAAAGGAAGAACTACATTATGGCTATCCGCGTTTATAAGCCGACGACCGCCGGCCGCCGCAACGCCTCGGTTTCGGATTTCTCCGAGATCACGCGTTCGACGCCCGAGAAGTCGCTGGTTCGCAAGCTCAGCAAGACTGGCGGCCGCAACTCCTATGGCCGCATGACCTCCCGCCATCGCGGCGGCGGCCACAAGCGCCAGTACCGTCTCATCGACTTCCGTCGCTGGGACAAGGACGGCGTGCCGGCCAAGGTCGCCCACATCGAGTACGACCCGAACCGCTCCGCCCGCATCGCGCTGCTGCACTACGCCGACGGCGAGAAGCGCTACATCATCGCGCCGGAGGGCATCAAGCAGGGCGACGTCATCGAGACCGGCGCCCAGGCCGACATCAAGCCGGGCAACAACCTGCCGCTGCGCAACATCCCGACCGGTACCGTCGTGCACGCGATCGAACTCCGCCCGCTCGGCGGCGCGAAGATCGCCCGCTCCGCCGGTGCCGCCGTCCAGCTCGTCGCCAAGGACGGCGCCTACGCCCAGCTGCGTATGCCGTCGGGCGAGATCCGCAACGTGGACGCCCGCTGCCGCGCCACCGTCGGCGAGGTCGGCAACTCCGACCACGCCAACGTGCAGCTCGGCAAGGCCGGCCGCGCCCGCTGGATGGGCAAGCGCCCGATCACCCGTGGCGAGTCCATGAACCCGGTCGACCACCCGCACGGCGGTCGCACCCGCGGCGGCAAGCCGCCGGTCTCCCCGTGGGGCAAGGGCGAAGTTCGTACCCGTCGTCCGAAGAAGGCCTCGAACAAGATGATTGTTCGTCGTCGTCCGAATGGTAAGAACCGCAAGTAAGGGAGTGTCGAGAAGATGACTCGTAGCATCAAGAAGGGCCCCTTCGTCGACGCCCACCTGCAGAAGAAAGTCGACGAGCAGAACGAGAAGGGCACGCACAACGTCATCAAGACGTGGTCGCGCCGTTCGATGATCACCCCGGACTTCATCGGCCACACCTTCGCCGTCCACGACGGCCGCAAGCACGTGCCGGTGTTCGTCACGGAGGCCATGGTTGGCCACAAGCTCGGTGAGTTCGCCCCCACGAAGACCTTCAAGGGTCACGTGAAGGACGACAAGAAGGCCCGCCGCTAAAGGAGAGTAGAGACTTATGGAAGCTAAAGCAATCGCTCGTCACGTCCGCGTGACGCCGCGCAAGGCTCGCCGCATGGTCAACCTCATCCGAGGCAAGCAGGCGACCGAAGCCGTCACCATCCTGAAGTTCGCTCCCCAGTCCGCCGCACTGCCGGTGCGCAAGACCCTGGAGAGCGCCATCGCCAACGCCCGCGTGAAGGCCGACAAGGCCGGCGAGCCGTTCCGCGAGAACGATCTGGTCGTCAAGGAGACCTATGTGGACGAGGGTGTGACGCTCAAGCGTTTCCGCGCCCGCGCCCAGGGTCGTGCCGCTCGCATCAACAAGCGCACGAGCCACATCACGGTCGTCGTCGCTAGCAAGGAAGGAGCCCGCTAAAGATGGGTCAGAAGATCAATCCCTTTGGCTACCGCCTGGGCATCACTGAGAACCATCGCTCGCGCTGGTTCTCCGACTCCAACAAGGCCGGCGAGCGCTACCGTGACTTCGTCCTCGAGGACGACAAGATCCGCAAGGCCATGAGCAAGGACCTCGAGCGTGCGGGCGTGTCCCGCATCGTCATCGAGCGCACCCGCGACCGCGTCCGCGTCGACATCCACACGGCCCGCCCGGGCATCGTGATCGGCCGTCGCGGCGCCGAGGCCGAGCGCGTCCGCGCCAAGCTGGAGAAGATCACCGGCAAGCAGGTCCAGCTCAACATCTTCGAGGTGAAGAACGCCGCTCTGGACGCCCAGCTGGTGGCCCAGGGCATCGCCGAGCAGCTGAGCAACCGCGTGACCTTCCGCCGCGCGATGCGCAAGGCCCAGCAGGACGCGATGCGCGCCGGCGCCAAGGGCATCCGCATCAAGCTCTCCGGCCGCCTCGGCGGTGCGGAAATGAGCCGTTCCGAGTTCTACCGCGAGGGTCGCGTCCCGCTGCAGACCCTCCGCGCCCTGATCGACTATGGCTTCTTCGAGGCCAAGACCACCTACGGCCGCATCGGCGTCAAGGTGTGGATCTACAAGGGCGACATGACCGAGCGTGAGTTCGAAGAGCAGCAGGCCCAGCAGGGCAACAACCGTTCCGGCCGTCGCGGCGATCGCCGCCCGCGCCGCGGCAACCGCCCGGCCCAGCGTCAGAACGCCGCCGTCGAGGCCGCCCCCGCGGCCGAGGCCCCGGCCGCTGAGGCGCCTGCCGCCACGGAAACGAAGGAGTGAGTCGATGCTTATCCCGAAGAGGACCAAGTACCGCAAGCAGCACCGTCCTACCCGTAGTGGCATGTCCAAGGGCGGCAACGAGATCGCGTTCGGCGATTTCGGCATCCAGGCGCTGGCGCCGGCCTATGTGACCAACCGCCAGATCGAGGCCGCGCGTATCGCCATGACCCGCTACATCAAGCGTGGCGGTCGTGTGTGGATCACCGTGTTCCCGGACCGCCCGCTGACCAAGAAGCCGCTGGGCACCCGAATGGGTTCCGGCAAGGGCACGCCTGAGTTCTGGATCGCCAACATCCACCCCGGTCGCGTGATGTTCGAGATCGGCGGTGTGTCGGAGGACGTCGCCCGCGAGGCCCTGCGCCGCGCGATCGACAAGCTCCCCATGAAGTGCCGTGTTATTGCTCGCGAAGGCGGTGACATCTGATGTCAGTCGGAACTGCAGACTACACCATCAAGAATCTCAACGAGAAGACCAATGCCGAGATCGAGGGCTTCCTGAAGAAGTCCAAGGAGGAGCTGTTCAACCTGCGCTTCCAGTCGGCGACCGGTCAGCTCGACAACACCGCCCGCCTCAAGGCGGTCAAGCACGACATCGCCAGGATGTACACCGTCCTGCGCGAGCGTGAGCTCGGCATCAGCCAGGCGCCCGAGGCGACCGACACGAAGACTGAGGAGAAGTAAGCATGGCTGAAGAGCGCAACTTCCGCAAGGTTCGTCGCGGTTACGTCGTGTCCGACGCAATGGACAAGACCATCACCGTCGAGCTCGAGCAGCGTTCGACCCACCCGCTGTACGGCAAGGTCGTCCGCTCCACCCGCAAGGTCAAGGCCCATGATGAACACGGCGAAGCCCACGTTGGCGACCTCGTGAGTATTATGGAGACTCGGCCCCTGAGCAAGACCAAGCGTTGGCGTCTCGTCTCGATCATCGAGCGCGCCAAGTAAATAAGTTCGGCAAGGCTCCGCGAGTCACCCCGCCGTCCGGCGGGGTGCTCGGGGAGAACCAGCTCGGCTAAGGAGAATCAATGATTCAGCAGGAAACGCGGCTTCATGTCGCCGACAACACGGGTGCCAAGGAACTCTTGGCCATCCGAGTGCTCGGCGGATCGAAGCGACGCTATGCCGGCATCGGCGACGTGATCGTCGCCTCCGTCAAGGACGCCATTCCTGGCGGGTCGGTCAAGAAGGGCGACGTGGTCAAGGCCGTCGTCGTCCGCACCGTCAAGGAGCGCCGCCGCGCGGACGGCTCCTACATCAAGTTCGACGAGAACGCCGCCGTCATTCTCGGCTCCGGCCGCGAACCGAAGGGCACTCGTATTTTCGGACCGGTCGGTCGTGAGCTGCGCGACAAGCGCTTCATGAAGATCGTGTCCCTCGCCCCGGAGGTGATCTGAGCATGGTAGCCAAGATCAAGACCGGCGACCTGGTCAAGGTCATCCGCGGCAAGGACCGCGGCAAGGAAGGCACCGTCACCCGCGTGCTGCCGAACGACCGCCTGATCGTCGAAGGTGTGCAGATCGTCAAGAAGCACGTGCGCGCCACCCAGCAGGGTCAGCAGTCCGGCATCGTCTCCACCGAGGCGCCGATCCATCGCTCCAACGTGATGCTGATCGACCCGGAGACCAAGCAGCCGACCCGCGTGGGCGTCATCGTCAAGGAAGAGGCGCGTGACGGCAAGGTCAAGACCGTGCGCGTGCGCTACGCCAAGAAGTCCGGAAAGGAGCTGGCATGACCGATACCATCGAAGCGCCGGCTACCCCGCGCCTGAAGCAGCAGTACCACGAGCAGATCGTGCCCGAGCTCGAGAAGGAGTTCAAGTACTCCAACCCGATGCAGGTCGCGCGTGTCGAGAAGGTCGTCGTCTCCATGGGCGTCGGCGCCGCGGCCCGCGACTCCAAGCTCATCGAGGGCGCCGTCAAGGACCTCACCCTGATCACCGGCCAGAAGCCGAAGATCACCCGTGCGAAGAAGTCCGTCGCGCAGTTCCACCTGCGCGAGGGCCAGGCCATCGGCGCGTACGTCACGCTCCGCGGCGACCGCATGTGGGAGTTCCTCGACCGTCTGCTGACCCTGGCCCTGCCGCGCATCCGCGATTTCCGCGGCATCAACGGCAACCAGTTCGACGGCAACGGCAACTACAACTTCGGCCTCACGGAGCAGTCCATGTTCCACGAGATCGATCCGGATTCGATCGATCACCAGCGCGGCATGGACATCACCGTGGTGACCAGCACCAAGGACGACACCGAGGCCCGCGCGCTGCTCAAGCACCTGGGCTTCCCCTTCAAGGAGAACTGATATGGCAAAAACCGCTCTGAAGAACAAGGCGGCCGCCAAGCCGAAGTTCAAGGTGCGCGCCTACACGCGCTGCCAGGTGTGCGGTCGTCCCCACTCCGTCTACCGCAAGTTCGGCCTGTGCCGCATCTGCCTTCGCGAGAAGGCTCACCGTGGCGAGCTGCCCGGAGTTACGAAGTCCAGTTGGTAAACATCGACGCTGAAGGTCCGCGGCCCGACCCCATACGGATGGGCGAGGGCGGCGGAAACCACGGCGAGAAAGGGCGCTAGCCCACATGACAATGACAGATCCGATCGCAGACATGCTTACGCGTCTGCGTAATGCGAGCGCGGCGAAGCACGAGACCGTGGACATGCCGTACTCGAAGTTCAAGGCGAACATCGCCGAGATCCTCAAGCGTGAAGGCTTCATCAAGGACTTCACCGCCAAGGAGGCTCGCGTCGGCCAGACCCTTGAGATCACGCTCAAGTACGGTCCGAACGGCGAGCGCTCGATCCAGGGCATCAAGCGCATCTCGAAGCCCGGCCTGCGCCGCTACGCGAAGTCCGACGCGCTGCCGATGCCGCTCGGCGGCCTCGGCATCGCCATCATCTCGACGAGCTCGGGACTGCTGACCCAGAAGGAATGCCTCGACCGGGGCATCGGCGGCGAGATCGTCGCCTACGTGTGGTGAGAAAGGAGAGCTGACACATGGCATCGCATATTGGTAAGCTCCCCGTCGCCATCCCGGCCGGCGTGGAGGTCACTATCGAGGGTCAGAACTTCTCGGCCAAGGGCCCGAAGGGCTCCGATTCCTACGTGATCCCCGAGGGCATCACCGGCACCGTCGAGGGCAACGAGATCGTGCTCGTCCCGGCGGACGACCTGCGTCCGACCCGCGCCAAGCACGGCCTGAGCCGTTCGATCATCGCCGGCATGGTCAAGGGCGTGCACGAAGGCTACGCCAAGACCCTGGAGATCGTCGGCACCGGTTACCGCGCCGCGATGAAGGGCAAGGGCATCGAGTTCTCGCTCGGCTATTCGCACACCATCACCGTCGAGCCGCCGGAGGGCATCGAGTTCGAACTGCCGAACCCGAACCAGGTGATCGTCAAGGGCATCGACAAGCAGGCCGTCGGTCAGGTTGCTGCGAACATCCGCAAGCTGCGCGCCCCGGAGCCCTACAAGGGCAAGGGCATCAAGTACGCCGACGAGCGTATCCTGCGCAAGGCTGGAAAGGCTGGTAAGTGATATGACCGTCCGGATTTTCGGTAAGGGCAAGAAGGTCGCGCTGCAGCGCCGCCACGCCCGTCTCCGCAAGCGCATCGCCGGCACCCCGGAGCGTCCGCGCCTGGTGGTGACCCGTTCGAACCGCCACATGGTCGCGCAGGTCGTCGACGACACCAAGGGCATCACCCTGGTCAGCGCCTCGACGATCGCCGATCTGGCCGGCTTCGAGGGCACCAAGGTCGAGGCCTCCCGCAAGGTCGGCGAGCTCATCGCCCAGAAGGCCAAGGATGCCGGCATCACCAAGGTCGTCTTCGACCGCGGTGGCAACAAGTACCATGGTCGCGTCGCAGCCGTTGCTGAGGGCGCCCGCGAGGGAGGTCTGGAGCTGTGAGCGACAACGAGAAGGAAACCCAAGTGGCTGAAGAGACTCAGAACACTCAGGCGCCCACCGAGGACCGCAACGACGACCGTCGTTCGCGTCGCGGACAGCGCGGCGAGGGCCGCCGTGGCGAGCGTCGCAACCGTCGCGAGGAGAACCGCGGCGACGAGCTGCTCGACCGCGTGGTGACCATCAACCGTGTGTCCAAGACCCACAAGGGCGGCCGCACGTTCAGCTTCGCCGCCCTCGTGGTGGTCGGCGACGGCAACGGCACCGTCGGTGTCGGCTACGGCAAGTCCCGTGAGGTCCCGGCGGCCATCGCCAAGGGCCAGCTGGACGCCAAGAAGCACATGTTCACCGTTCCGCGCGTTCGCGGCACCGTCACCCACCCGGTGATCGGTCACGACGCCGCAGGCACCGTCCTGCTGCGCCCCGCGGCCCCCGGCACCGGCGTCATCGCCGGCGGCCCGGTCCGTGCCGTCATGGAGTGCGCCGGCATCACCGACATCCTCACCAAGTCGATGGGCTCGCCCACCGCGGTGAACGTGGTGCGTGCCACCGTCGACGCCCTCAAGCAGCTCGAGGAGCCGGAGGAGATCGCCGCCCGTCGTGGCCTCGCGCTCGACGAGGTCGCCCCGGACTCGCTGCTCCGCGCCCGCGCCCAGGGCATCGCCGAGGCCCGCAAGGCCCGCGAGGAGGCCCAGGCCGCCGCTACCGCAAAGGATGGTGAGTGATGGCACAGCTTAAGGTCACGCTGGTGCACGGCGTGAGCGGCACGAAGCCCGCCCACCGTGCCACCGTCAAGACGCTCGGCCTGCGCAAGATCGGCCAGACCGTCGTGCGCGAGGACACCCCCGCGAACCGCGGACTGGTCAACGCCGTGCGTCACCTGGTCACCGTTGAGGAGGTGGACTGATTATGGCAGCTGAGAACGAACCCACGATTCTCCAGATGCACGACCTCAAGCCCGCTCCGGGTGCCAACAAGGATCGCATCCGCGTTGGCCGCGGTGAGGGCTCCAAGGGCAAGACCGCCGGCCGCGGCGACAAGGGCACCAAGAAGCGCTACCAGGTCCGTCCTGGCTTCGAAGGTGGCCAGCTGCCGCTGTACATGCGTCTGCCGAAGCTTCGCGGCTTCAAGAACCCCTTCAAGAAGGAGTTCCAGGTCGTGAACATCGCGGCTCTCAACGAGCTGTTCCCGAACGGTGGCGAGATCACCGTCGCCGACCTGATCGCCAAGGGCGCCGTCCGCGACGGCTACCCGGTCAAGGTCCTGGGTGACGGCGAGACCACGGCCGCGTTCACGCTCAAGGGCGTGAAGGCCTCCGCCTCCGCCAAGGCCAAGATCGAGGCCGCGGGCGGCTCCGTCTCCGAGGACTGACGTTCCGGACGGGGACACGCCTGTGATATCGACATGATGTGACCCTCCCCGCGCGAGCGGGCGAGGGTCACGTCGCTTTTACCGCACGTTGCGTCTGTCTGGCCGACGGGGCCGGTGGGGGACCGGGGCACGGCCCGCGGACGTTCCAAGGTAGACGCTCTACGCTAGACTCGACGGTTAGAGTCTGTTTGCATCATGCGCCGTTGCGCGCGTCAAGGGAAGGAACCCAAGGTGAGGACGTTAATCCAGGCCTTACGAACCAAGGAACTGAGACACAAGATTCTCTTCGTTCTCGGCATGATCATCATCTACCGCATCGGTTCGTTCATCCCGATTCCGGGGGTCGACTATACGGTGGTGCAGCAGTGCACCAATGAGATGACCAACAATCAGGAGAACTTCATCGGCCTGGTGAACCTGTTCTCGGGCGGCGCCATGCTCCAGCTGTCGATCTTCGCGCTGGGCGTCATGCCGTACATCACCGCGTCGATCGTCATCCAGCTGCTGCGCGTGGTCATCCCGCGCTTCGAGGCCCTGCACAAGGAGGGCCAGTCCGGCGAGGCGAAGCTGACGCAGTACACCCGTTACCTGACCATCGGCCTGGCCGTGCTGCAGTCGACGACGATCATCGTCACCGCCCGCTCGGGCGCGCTGTTCAACTACCAGTGCTCGCAGGTCATCCCCGACGGCTCGCCGTGGAACCTCATCGTCATGGTGCTGATCATGACCGGCGGCACCGGCCTGATCATGTGGATGGCCGAGCTCATCACCGACAAGGGCCTGGGCCAGGGCATGTCCGTGCTCATCTTCATGTCCATCTGCTCGGGCTTCCTGCCGCAGCTGTGGCAGATCGGCTGGGGCACCGACGGCACCGACGGCGACTGGCTCAAGTTCGGCATCGTCGTCGGCGTGCTGACCGTCATCCTGATCTTCGTCGTCTTCGTCGAGCTGTCGCAGCGCCGGATCCCGGTGCAGTACACGCGCCGCATGATCGGCCGCAAGATGTACGGCGGCTCCTCGACCTACCTGCCGCTGAAGATCAACATGAGCGGCGTCATCCCGCCGATCTTCGCCTCGTCGATCCTGGCGATCCCGACGCTGATCGCGCAGTTCGACTCCAGCGCCGGCTGGGCCGAGTGGATCAACGCCAACCTCGCCGACACCACGTCGGTGTGGTACATCGCGCTGTACGCGCTGATGATCGTGTTCTTCTGCTTCTTCTACACGTCGATCACGTTCAACCCCGACGAGACCGCCGACAACATGAAGCAGTACGGCGGCTTCATCCCCGGCATCCGCGCCGGCAGCGCGACCAGCCGCTACCTGAGCTACGTGATGAACCGTCTGAACACCGTCGGCGCGATCTACCTGCTGTTCGTCGCGCTGATCCCGACCGTGCTGATCATGGCGCTCGACCTGAACAGCCAGCTGCCGTTCGGCGGCACCACGATCCTGATCATCGCGGGCGTCGGCCTCGACACGTTGCGCCAGGCCCGCGCCCAGACCGAACAGTTCCAGTACGCCGGATTCCTGTTCGAGAACACCGACCACACCGAGGGCAAGTAACACCAAGGAGAGAACACCATGCGACTGCTGATCATGGGACCGCAGGGCGTCGGCAAGGGCACCCAGGCCGCGCTGCTGAGCGAGCACTACGGCATCCCCGCCATCTCGACCGGCGACATCTTCCGCTACAACCTCAAGAACCAGACCGAGCTCGGCATCCAGGCCCAGGCCTACATGAACCGCGGCGAGCTGGTCCCCGACGAGCTGACCAACATGATCGTCAAGGACCGTCTGGCCATGGACGACGCGAAGAACGGCTGGATCCTCGACGGCTACCCGCGCAACGCGGCCCAGGTCGCCGCACTCGACGAGATGCTCCAGGACCTGGGCACCCCGCTTGACCACGCGGTCGCGCTGGAGGCCGATCGCGAGGTGCTGCTCGAGCGCATGGCCAAGCGCGCCGCCGAGCAGGGCCGCGCCGACGACACGCCGGAGGCGATCGCCAAGCGCCTGGAGACCTACGAGCGCGAGACCGCGCCGCTGCTGGACATCTACGAGAACCGCGGCATGCTGGTCGTGGTCAACGGCGTCGGCGAGATCGACGCGATCAACGCGCGCATCATCGAGCAGCTCGGCGAGTGACCGGGCCACGGTGACGGGCGCCGGCCGCAAGGGATCCGGCGCCCGGCGACGACGGGGGAGACGTATACGACACGCCGAGTGCCGGTACGTCTCCCCTTCCTGTAATATTGCAATTTGGTGTGTCTTCGGATGCACTCACAGTAATCAGCCAAGGAACGGAACGAGGCTCATGGCAAAAGACGGTGTGATTGAAGTCGAAGGACGGGTGGTCGAAGCGCTGCCCAACGCGATGTTCCGCGTTGAACTCGAGAACAAGCACATCGTGCTGGCCACCATCTCCGGCAAGATGCGCAAGAACTACATCCGCATCCTGCCGCAGGATCGGGTGGTGCTGGAGATGAGCCCCTACGATCTGAACCGCGGCCGCATTACGTACCGTTACAAGTAAGGTACATCAGTAAAGGAAAACCATGAAGGTCAGCCCTAGTGTGAAGAGGATCTGCGAGAACTGCCGCGTGATCCGTCGTCACGGCCGCGTCATGGTGATCTGCATCAACCCGCGCCACAAGCAGCGTCAGGGCTGAGCCAGCAGATTTCCAGCGGCATACAGTAGAGGCGCTGAGTCACAGCGGAAACGCTGAACCCCGGGTTCGCAGGCCCGGGCCGGGAGACCGGGCGACTTGGCGCAAGACCTGCGGACAACAGAAGGAATCGCAATGGCACGTCTTGCCGGAGTCGACATCCCCAACGAGAAGCGCATCGAGATCGCGCTCACCTACATCTTCGGTGTGGGCCGCACTCGTGCGAAGGAAACGCTTGCCGCGACCGGTATCAACCCGGACACCCGCGTCAAGGATCTGACGGATGAGCAGCTGATCACGCTGCGTGATTATCTCGAAGGCAACTACAAGATCGAGGGCGATCTGCGTCGTGAGATCGACGCGGACATCCGTCGCAAGATCCAGATCAACTGCTACCAAGGCCAGCGTCACCGCAAGGGACTTCCTGTGCGCGGCCAGCGCACCAAGACCAACGCGCGCACCCGCAAGGGCCCGAAGCGCACGGTCGCCGGAAAGAAGAAGGCCACCAAGTAGTCGGTGGCGTGTTCCGGACCACGGGGCGCACGCCCCATCGCCCGGGACTGTCGAAATAATTCGTCATTAGGAAACGAGGGTCAATGGCAGCGAACAAGCAAGCTGCGCGCAAGCCGCGTCGCCGGGACCGCAAGTCGGTGCCGGTCGGGCAGGCGCACATCAAGTCCACTTTCAACAACACCATCATCTCGATCACCGATCCGTCCGGGGCCGTCGTGTCCTGGGCGTCCGGTGGCGATGTCGGCTTCAAGGGCTCCCGCAAGTCGACGCCGTACGCCGCCGGCATGGCTGCCGAGTCCGCCGCCCGCAAGGCGATGGAGCACGGCCTGAAGAAGGTCGACGTGTTCGTCAAGGGCCCGGGCTCCGGTCGTGAGACCGCGATCCGCTCCCTGCAGTCCGCCGGGCTCGAGGTCGGTTCCATCACCGACGTCACTCCCCAAGCACACAACGGCGTTCGCCCCCCGAAGCGCCGTCGCGTCTGAAGCACTACCACATCCCATCCATCCAACCCGCTTTGACCGGTGAGTGCACCACCGATCAGAAGCTGAAAGGATACATACAGTGCTTATCGCACAGCGTCCGACACTTACCGAGGAATCACTCAATCCTCAGCGCTCCCGTTTCACGATTGAGCCGCTCGAGCCCGGATTCGGCTACACGCTTGGCAACTCGCTGCGCCGCACGCTCCTGAGCTCCATCCCGGGTGCGGCTGTGACGTCGGTGCGTATCTCCGGTGCCCTGCACGAGTTCACCACTCTGCCGGGCGTCGAGGAGGACGTCACCGAGATCCTGCTGAACATCAAGGGCATCGTGCTCACCAGCGAGTACGACGAGCCGGTGGTCGTGTACCTGCGCAAGAGCGGCAAGGGCGAGGCCACCGCCGGTGACATCACGCCGCCCGCGGGCGTCACCATCGCGAACCCGGACCTGCACATCGCCACCCTGGCCGAGGACGGCGAGCTCGAGATCGAGTTCACCGTCGAGCGCGGCCGCGGCTACGTGCCGGCCCAGATGAACAAGCAGGATACCGACGAGATCGGCCGCATCCCGGTCGACTCGATCTACTCCCCGGTGCTCAAGGTGAGCTACAAGGTCGAGGCCACCCGTGTGGAACAGCGCACGGACTTCGACAAGCTCATCCTGGACGTGGAGACCAAGCCCGCCATTTCGCCGCGCGACGCGGTGGCTTCCGCAGGTTCGACGCTGGTCGAGCTCTTCGGCCTGTGCCGTGAGCTGAACATCCAGGCGGAAGGCGTCGAGGTCGGCCCGGCTCCCGTGGCCGAGGAGACCAATCCGGAGATGGCGGTCCCGATCGAGGACCTCAACCTCACGCAGCGCAGCTACAACTGCCTCAAGCGCGAGGGCATCCACACGATCGGCGAGCTCGTCTCCCATACCGAGCAGGACCTGCTCGACATCCGCAATTTCGGGATGAAGTCGATCGACGAGGTCAAGGAGAAGCTGCAGGCCCTGGGCCTGTCGCTCAAGGCCTCGCCGCTGGGCTTCGACACCAACAACCTCGAAGGTGGCACGTTCTTCTCGCCCGAGGACGAGTGACGACCAGCTTCACCATGACCGCTTCGGGGTTCGGATGTTCGGGCATATGCCCACCTGAGCCCCGGGGCAATAAGGAGTAACTGAACCATGCCTACACCCAAGAAGGGCCCGCGTCTGGCCTCCAGCCCGGCGCACGAGCGCCTGATGCTCGCCAACATGGCGACCAGCCTGTTCCAGCACGGCCGCATCACCACCACGCTGCCGCGCGCCAAGCGCCTGCGCCCGCTCGCCGAGCGCCTGATCACCTTCGCGAAGCGCGGCGACCTGCACTCCCGCCGTCGCGTGATGCGCGTCATCCGCAACAAGTCGGTCGTGCACGTGCTGTTCACCCAGATCGCCGAGCAGATGGAGCAGCGTGAGGGCGGCTACACCCGCATCATCAAGATCGCGCCGCGCAAGGGCGACTCCGCCCCCGCCGCCATCATCGAGCTGGTGACCGAGCCGGTCAGCCCGAAGAAGGCCGTCGTCAAGGAGGCCGAGGCCGCCGCCAAGGTCGCCGCCGAGGACGAGACCCCGGCCGTGACCGAGGAGACCGCAGCCGAGACCCCGGCCGAGGAGACCGTCGAGGCCGCCGAGGCTGAGGCGCCGGCCGAGACCGAGGCTCCCGCCGAGGAGGCCGAGAAGGCCGAGTGAGTCCGGCTCGTCGGCGAGCCCGACTGAGACGCACCGTGACCGTAGGGCCGGATCCGACAAGGGTCCGGCCCTACGTCGTATCCGGGTGCCGTGTTCAAGTCTCGTGTCCGGACGGCGTGCCCGGGTCTTGTATTCAGGCACCGTGTTCGGCGCCGGAACCGCGGTCGGAGCGAGCGCGCCCGGCGTCATGTCAAGGAGGACGTTCCTGCGCCGGCAGTCCCCAAGCGACGGCCGCGGCCGCGCCGCCGCGGGTATGGGATAATGATGGGGCCGCGCCGGCCGGACCGCCGCGGCGCCGCGACGGCCGCGGAGCATGGCCGAGGAAAGGGGATCGACGGTGAGACTGCGCATCGACCTGGCCTACGACGGCGGGGCGTTCTACGGATGGGCCAGGCAGCCGCGCCTGCGCACCGTGCAGGGGGAGCTCGAGCGCGCGCTGCACATGGTGCTGCGCGTGCCCGACGGCGACGCCGACGAGCCGCTGCGGCTCACGGTGGCCGGGCGCACCGACACCGGCGTGCACGCCGCCCATCAGGTCTGCCATCTGGACGTGGGGGAGCCGACCCTCGAACGCTGCGTCGGGCACATGGCGGTGCCGGCCGTCGAGGCGCTGCGCCGGCGGCTGTCGCGCGCGCTGCCGCCCGACATCGCGATCCACGGCATCGCCCCGGCGCCCGAGGGCTTCGACGCGCGCTTCTCGGCCCTCGAACGCACCTACGTGTACCGCATCAGCGACGCCGCCCGCCCGGTCGACCCCCGGACGCGCGGCTTCGTGCTCGCGCTCGGCGACCGGCTCGACGTCGAGGCGATGAACGCGGCCGCGGCGATGACCCTCGGCCTGCACGACTTCGGGTCCTTCGCCACGCCGAACCCCGGCGGCACGACGATCCGCGAGGTCAAGCACGCTCGGTGGACCCGCATCCCGGACGCCCCGCTCGTGCCCGCGGCCGAGTCGCGCGGGGAGGGCTACGCGACGCCCGCGGCCGAGTCCGGCCTGCTGTGCTTCACCATCGTGGCCGACGCGTTCGCGCGCAACATGGTCCGCTCGCTGGTCAACGCCTGCGTCAAGGTGGGGCAGGGCCGCAGGACGGTCGAGTGGTTCGCCGGCAAGATGGCCGAACCGCTGCGCGAGGGGTCGACCGGGCCGATCGCCCCGCAGGGCCTGACGCTCGAGCACGTCGCCTATCCGCCGGACGACGGGCTGGCCGCGCGCGCCGAGGCCATCCGCGCCAGGCGCACGCTGTAGGCCCGCAGCAGGCCGGCGCCCGGCCCCATCGCCCGTGCGGCCGGCCGGACGGCGCCATCGTGCCGCCGCCGCGTCTGCGGCGGGGCGTCCGCAATCCCGCGCCCGTCATCCCCGTCCGTCATCTGCCGGAAACACGGCCCGCATCCCGCCGAAACGGGACCGCGGTACAGTGCCGTACCGACGGCCGCGCCGCAGCGACGCGCCGCGTCGATCGTCCGCAACGGTAAGGAGTCGCGATGGCAGTGGAAACGACGGCACGCAATCTCGCCGCCGAACTGGTGGACCGCCGGGAACTCATCAACCGGGAGCTCAGCCGCAACGGCGTGCGCTTCGGCATCTACCACGACGGCGAATACCACGACCGGCTGTTCCCGTACGACCCGATCCCGCGCGTCATCGAGTCCGACGAGTACGACCGGCTGGAGGCCGGGCTCAAGCAGCGCGTCGACGCGCTCAACGCCTTCCTGAGGGACATCTACTCCGACAAGCGCATCATCGCGGACGGCGTCATCCCCGAGGAGTTCGTGTACACCTCGGCCGGTTACCTGCCGCAGGTCAACGGCGTCGCCCCGCCCGGCGGCGTGTTCGCGCACATCGCCGGCGAGGACCTCGTGCAGGGGCAGGACGGCCGCTGGTGGGTGCTCGAGGACAACCTGCGCATCCCCTCCGGGGCCAGCTACCCGCTGTTCGCCCGCGAGATCGAGCGGCGCATCAGCCCGCGGCTGTTCCGCGACGTCCGCGTGCGCGACAACCGCGACTACCCGCGGCTGCTGCGCAAGACGATGGACTTCGTCGCCACGGACGGGCTCGCCGTCGTGCTCAGCCCGGGCCGGTACAACTCCGCGTTCTTCGAGCACGCGTACCTGGCCGAGCAGACGGGCGCCGAACTGGCGTTCCCCGAGGACCTGGAGGTCGTGGACAGCAAGCTGTTCCTGCGCGACTACTCCGGCGCACGGCACCGCGTCGGCGTGGTCTACCGGCGTCTGGCGGACGACTACCTGGACCCGTTCGCGTTCAACCCCGATTCGGTGATCGGCGTGCCGGGCCTGCTGGGCGCCTACCGCGCCGGCAACGTCGCGATCGTGAACGCGCCGGGCAACGGCGTGGCCGACGACAAGGCCGTGTACTACTTCGTGCCCGCGATGGTGCGGTATTACCTCGGCGAGGAGCCGCTGCTCGACAACGCGCCGACGTACATGCCGCTGTTCGAGGCGGACCGGCGGACCGTGCTCGACCGGCTCGGCGAGCTGGTGGTCAAGGACGTCGCGGAGGCCGGCGGGTACGGCGTCGTGTTCGGCTCGTCGCTCGACCGCCGCGGCCGCGAGGAGCTGGCCGGGCGCATCATGGCCGAGCCCCGCCGGTTCATCGCGCAGGAGGTCATCGAGTTCCGCGACATCGACGTGCTCGACCCGCAAACCGGCGAGCTCGGCCCGCGCAAGTGCGACCTGCGCGCGTTCGTGCTCAGCGGCAGGAACACGCACGTGTGGTATTCGGGGCTGACCCGGTACTCGTCGGTGCCCGGCCAGATGATCGTCAACTCCTCGCAGGGCGGCGGCTTCAAGGACACGTGGGTGCTGGCGCCGCCCGAGGGCGTCGCGCACGACGACCGGCCGGGCGGCGTGATCAACGTGATGAGCCAGTCGCGGCACCACGGCCTGGCGCTGGTGACCGCGTCGAAGGCGGAGAACCTGTACTGGCTGGGGCGCTACACCGAGCGCGTGTTCACCACGCTGGGGCAGTTCTTCCCGTTCTACGACCGCGTGATGGACACGGACGTGGACGCGTTCCGCCCGTTCGCCCGCGCGCTCGACCTGCCCGGCGACTTCGAGGACTTCGACGCGTTCGTGGACAGCTTCCTGTACGACGAGTCCAACCCCGATTCGGTGCGCAGCGCGATCGTCGCGGCGTTCCGCAACGCCGTGATCCTGCGGCCGGAGATCAGCTCGCGGCTGCTGCAGTACATCGAGCTGGCGATGGGCAAGATCGTGCGCGCCGCCAGCCACGGCGACGCGTCCCGCGACGTGTACGCCCAGCGCGACATCACCGACAACATGCTCGCGTTCTGGGGCGGCATCGAGAACTCGCCGGCCGAGCCGACGCTGAAGTCGCTGCTGTTCGTCGGCAAGTACATCGAACGCGTCGACCTGTACACGCGGCTGGGGCTGTCGCGCGAGGAGCTCGACGCGCCGATGCGCAAGCTGGAGACGTACCTGGCGCCGCTGCACGGCGACCCGCTGCCGCAGTGCTACGCCGACGGCATGCGCTGGCTGGCCGACAGGCTGCCGGACCGGGGCCGGGCCGACGTCGCGGACCGGCTGCGGGCCCTGCTCGGCGGGTTCGAGGTCGCCGCCGCGGACGGCGGGCAGGACGGCGGGCTGAGCGCGATGGACATGGACGCGGCCCGGCCGTGATGCGCCGGCCGGCGGCGCGGCGGCGATGCCGGACCGCCGGAGCGTGCGGCGCCCGACACGCATGTGGGGCCGGCCGTGACGGATCGGGGCCTCGGGACCGGACCGCCGGCGTGCGCGGCGTCCGCCCGGCGGTGCCCGCGGCGTCGGATCGCGGGCGTGGACGGCGGTTTGCGAAGACGCGCATGGGTTCATAAGGTTGTGGGCGGGGCGTGCGCACGGGCGCCCCGCGACGCGCGGAGGCATGGGAGACGGCGTGAGGAAACTGAAGTTCGACTACGAGATGAGGCTGACGTTCAGCGCCCCGGTCAGCGATCACCGGTTCCAGCTGCGCTGCGTGCCCGCGACCGGGCCGCGCCAGCAGATCGTCGACGTCGAGGTGGGGCTGGAGCCGGACGTCGAGCCGGAGCGCGCGGTGGACTCCTTCGACTCCATCGTGCTCACCGGCCTGATCCCGCAGCCGCACGACGCGTTCGGATACACCGTCACCGGCATCGCGTTCGTGGACACCGCGCATGTCAGGCCGGAGCCGTACAAGCCGTTGTACCGCTTCAACACGCCGCTGACCACGCCGGGCGACGCCGTCGGCGCGCTGATCCGCGCATGCAGCGCCCGGCTGGACGCGCTGGGGGCCGACGTCACCGACGTCGACCGGGCGCGCGAGGTCATGCACGAGGTGTACGCGGCGTTCACGTACGCGCCCGGGGCCACGACGATCCGCACCACGGCGGAGCAGGCGATGGCCCAGCGGCGCGGGGTGTGCCAGGACTACGCGCACGTCATGCTGGCGGCGTGCCGGTCCCTGGGGCTGACCGCGCGCTACATCGCGGGGCTGCTGTGCGGCGAGGGCGCCACGCACGCCTGGGTGGAGGTGTACCACGGCGGCCGGTGGATCGGCCTCGACCCGACGCACGACCGCATGGTCGACGACACCTACATCACGCTGGCCCACGGGCGCGACTACCGCGACTGCATGCTGGACATCGGCATCTTCTCGTCCCCGGGGACGGTCGAACAGCGGCAGTGGGTCAACGCCTCGGTCCACGAGCTTCAGGTGTGACCGGGCGGTCGGCGGGTCGGGCCGGGCAGTCGGACGGCATGATCGGGCCGACGGGCGGGAGGCGAGCACCGGTGGGGCGATGCCGGACCGTTGCCGGCGTGCGGGCCCGGGCCTTCAACCCGGCGCCGGGGCGCCCGCCTTCGCGGACGGGGGCTGATACGGGCTGACGGGGGCGACGGGGCGCGTCGCATACGAAAAACCCGTACCGAGCCAGCTCGGTACGGGCGATGGCGGATGAGGCGAGATTCGAACTCGCGGAGGGGTTCGCCCTCACACGCTTTCGAGGCGTGCTCCTTAGACCGCTCGGACACTCATCCATAGGTTGCACAAGCAACTTGTCCATTATGCCATAAGTTTTCGATGCGTCAAACCGCGTGTTTCGCGCGTGCCGCCCGGCCCGGGCGCCGCCGTCAGCCCGCGTCCTGCGCGAACAGCGCCTCGTCGAACATCGGGTAGCCGGAGCGGAACGCCTGGTACGCATGAGAGGCCGCCAGCGCCGCGTAGCCGCGCAGCGCCGCGATTCGTGCCGCCTCGGCGAGCCCGTCGGCGTCATCGGCGGCGCTTCCGGTGCCGGCGACGGCGTCGGTACCGCCGACCTCCGTACCGGCGTCACCATCAGCCCCATTGCCGGTTGCGCCTGCGTCGCCGGTGCCGCCAACGGTCCCGCCGTCGTCGGCACTGGCGACGGCATCGGCATCCGCATCAGCGTCGGTCGCATCGGCATCGGCGCCGCCGTCGGCCTCCGCGTCGCCCGCGGCGGCGACCAGCGAGCGCGCGCAGTCCATCTCGACGACGGCGAGGGTCGACGCGCGCAGTCCGTTGGCCGCGTCGACGGCGGCGTCCGGGGAGGCCAGGATCGCGGCGACGTCATAGACCTTGAGCCGCGCGTCCTCGTCGGACAGCGACGCCAGCAGTTCGGCGGCGGCCTTGTGCCGGTCGCTCAGCGTCAGCGACGCGCCGGCGGCGCCCCGCGCGGCCAGCACCTCGACGGCGAATCCGGCGCGGTCCTCGGCCAGCGCGGCCCCGGCCGCGTCGATCCGCGCCGACAGCCCGGCGAGGTCGGTGTCCGCGTCCATCGCCGCGGCCTCGACCGTATCGTCCCAATCGCCCGGCTCGACGCCCCAGCGCCCGCCCAGCACGACGGCGCGCGCCGCGGCCTTGGCCGCGCGCAGCACGCCCTCGTCGAAGCGCGTCGGGCAGTTGGCCGCCACGTCGAGCCACTCGCCCCATGCGGCGCGCAGCGCGTGGTAGCGCAGCAGGGCGGGGGCCGCGGAATCGGCCGTCGCGTCGTGGCCGAGCGCCGCGTACAGCGCGTTTTCGCACGGGCTGGGCTCCTGCTCGGCCTCGGCACGCCCGTCGATGCGTGGCGGCGAGCACGCCGACAGCGCGAGGGCGGTGCCGGCGACCGCCGCCGCAAGCCTCAGTAAGCCGCCGGCGGAACACGCGGATCCGCGAGTCTGACGTGTCTGCATAAGCCTTTACACTAGTATCCGACTGTGACCATTTGGGCTAAGCGCTCGGACATAACTTCATAGGAGGTCTTGAAGATGGAACTGGACCTGAACGGAATGCATCAGCTTGCCGCTGAGCAGGGAATCGACCCCGAGACGCTGGATGCCGCTCTTGCGGAGGCCTTGCGCCTCGCCTACATGAAAACGCCGCATGCCGCGAAGCATGCGCGGATCGAGCTCGACGACCGGGCCGGCACCTTCACGGTGTGGGCCCGGGACGAGATCCCGGTCGAGCCGACCGAGGAGGACCCGCACCCGGCCCCGCGGCTCGGCGAGGAATACGACGACACCCCGCGCGACTTCGGCCGCCTCGCCGCCTCGACCGCGCGCCAGGTGATCTCCCAGCTGTTCCGCAAGGCCGAGGACGACAAGATCTTCGGCGCGTTCTCCGGCCAGAAGGGCAAGCTGATCACCGGCGTGGTGCAGCAGGACGCCAAGGACACGGCGAACGTGCACATCGCGGTCGGCGACGTCGAGGCCATCCTGCCGCGCCGCGAGCAGGTGCCGGGCGAGCGCTACCGCCACGGCGAGCGTCTGCGCGTGTACGTGGTGAACGTGGCCCGCGGCCTGAAGGGCCCGGAGATCATCGTCTCGCGCTCGCACCCGGAGCTGGTGCGCCGCCTGTTCGAGCGCGAGGTCCCGGAGCTGGTCTCCGGCGCGGTCTCGATCATGGCGATCGCCCGCGAGGCCGGCGCCCGCACCAAGATCGCGGTGCGCGCCAACACCGACGGCGTGAACCCCAAGGGCGCGCTGATCGGCCCCGGCGGCGCCCGCGTGCGCGCGGTGATGGAGAACCTCGGCCCGGAGAAGATCGACATCGTCGACTGGTCGGCCGACCCGGCGAAGTTCGTCGCGGCCGCGCTGTCGCCGGCCGTGGCGACCGGCGTGAAGGTGATCAGCGAGAAGAACAAGACCGCCGTCGCCTTCATCCACGACGACCAGCTGTCGCTGGCGATCGGCAAGGAGGGGCAGAACGCCCGCCTGGCCGCCAAGCTCACCGGCTGGAAGATCGGCATCGAGTCCGCCGAGGCGCACCAGCGCGAGGAGCGCGAGGAGCGGCACGAGGCGTAGTCCCCCGGCGGGGCGGTTTCCGGCGAACTCGCGGACCGCGCCACATCCACAGCCGCGAGTATGCTGGACTGCGGTATTCCGAGCGCCGGCCACCCATGCCTGCGCCACGGTACAGAACGAGGTAATCACGAACATGGTCGAACGATGAGACAGGGTAAGCTCGCCGTCACCGAAGAGTGACCGTGCAGTCATATGCGCGGTCGCAGAATAGGAGAGAATGAGTGCCGAAAGCACGCGTATATGATCTGGCCAAGGAATTTGGCGTCGACAGCAAGACCGTCCTTGAGAAGCTCAAGGAGATGGGAGAGTTCGTCAAGTCGGCGTCCTCGACCGTGGAGCCCCCGGTCGCGCGCCGCCTGAGGGCGGCGTTCCCCAAGCAGGGGGAGGGGCAGCCCGAGCCGCAGCAGAAGAAGCCCGCGCCCAAGCGCGAGGCCCCGACGCCGGGCGCGCATCACGCCGGCGGGCACGGCAACGCCCCGAAGCCCGGCGCGCCGAAGAGCGAATCGTCCAGGCCGACCCCGGCCCCCAAGCCCGGCCAGCAGGCCCCGAAGCCGGGCGCCGGCCGCGGCCAGCAGCCCGCCTCCGGCCATGCCCAGTCGCAGGGCCGTCCGGGCGGCCACGGCCAGCCGACGCCGAAGCCGTCCCAGCAGCGTTCCGCGCAGCCGAAGCCGGGCGCGCGCCCGCAGGGCTCCCGCCAGCAGGGCGGCAGGCCCGGCCGTTCCGGCGCCGCCCCCACGCCGGCCCCGCGTCCGCAGCAGGATTCGTCCGCGCGCTCGCAGACCCCGCGCCCGGGCAACAATCCGTTCAGCCGCAAGCAGGGCATGCACACCCCGACGCCGAGCGACATCCCGCGCCCGCATCCGATGGCGCGCCCGACCGTGGAGAACAGCCGCAACCGCGGCGGTCGTCCGGGCCAGGGCGGCGGCCGCGGCGGGTTCCGCGGTCGTCCAGGCCAGGGCGCCCAGGGCGCCAAGCCGGGGCAGTGGGGCCAGCATCGTCCGGGCCAGGGCGGCGGCAACGGCCGTCCGGCCGGCGGCAACCGCTTCGGCGGCGCCTCGGGCGGCTACCAGGGCGGCTCGAACAGCGGGCCGGCGCGTGGCGGCGGCCGCGGCCGCGGCGGCGCGGCGGGCGCGTTCGGCCGTCAGGGCGGCAAGTCCTCGAAGGCCCGCAAGAACAGGCTCGCGAAGCGTCATGAGTTCCAGGAGATGAAGGCGCCGACGATCGGCGGCGTGCGCATCCCCGCGGGCAACGGCCAGACCATCCGTCTGCGCCAGGGCGCCTCGCTGTCCGACCTGGCCGAGAAGATCAACGTCAATCCGGCCGCGCTGGTCACCGTGCTGTTCCATCTCGGCGAGATGGCCACGGCCACCCAGTCGCTGGACGAGTCGACGTTCCAGATCCTCGGCGAGGAGATCGGCTGGAACATCAAGATCGTGTCCGCCGAGGAGGAGGACAAGGAGCTGCTGCAGCAGTTCGACATCGACCTGGACGAGGAGCAGCTGCAGGAGGACGAGGACCTCAAGCCGCGTCCGCCGGTGGTCACCGTCATGGGCCATGTCGATCACGGCAAGACCCGACTGCTCGACACGATCCGCCGCACCAACGTCATCGCCGGCGAGGCCGGCGGCATCACCCAGCGCATCGGCGCCTACCAGGTGACGGTGACGCTGGAGGGCGAGGAGCGCCGCATCACCTTCCTCGACACCCCGGGCCACGAGGCGTTCACCGCCATGCGCGCCCGCGGCGCCGAGCTGACCGACGTGGCGATCCTGGTGGTCGCCGCCGACGACGGCGTGATGCCGCAGACCGTCGAGGCGATCAACCACGCGCAGTCGGCGCATGTGCCGATCGTCGTGGCCGTGAACAAGATCGACGTGCCCGGCGCGAACCCCGAGAAGGTGCGCGGCCAGCTCACCGAGTTCGGCCTGGTGCCGGAGGAGTACGGCGGCGACACGATGTTCGTCGACATCTCCGCGAAGCAGGGCACCAACGTCGACAAGCTGCTCGAGGCCGTGCTGCTGACCGCGGACGCCGAGCTCGACCTGCGCGCGAACCCGGACATGGACGCGCGCGGCGCGACCGTCGAGGCCCGACTCGACAAGGGCCGCGGCGCCGTGGCGACCGTGCTGGTCCAGCAGGGCACGCTGCACGTCGGCGACGCGATCGTGGCCGGCACGTCGTACGGCCGCGTCCGCGCGATGCTCGACGAGAACGGCAACCAGATGAAGGCCGCGCTGCCCTCCACCCCGGTGCAGGTGCTCGGCCTGACCTCGGTGCCGACCGCGGGCGACCTGTTCCTGGTGGCCCCGGACGACCGCACCGCGCGTCAGATCGCCGAGAAGCGCCAGGCCACCGAGCGCGCCGCGCAGCTGGCCAAGCGCCGCAAGGTCGTCTCGCTCGAGAGCCTCAAGGAGCAGTTCGCCAAGTCCGAGATCGACATGCTCAACATCGTCATCAAGGGCGATTCGTCCGGTTCGGTCGAGGCGCTCGAGGACTCGCTGATGAAGATCGAGGTGTCCGACGAGGTCGGCATCCAGGTGATCCACCGCGGCGTCGGCGCGATCACCCAGAACGACGTCAACCTCGCGACGGTCGACAAGGCCGTCATCATCGGCTTCAACGTGCGCCCGAACCGCCAGGTGGCGGATCTGGCCGAGCGCGAGGGCGTCGAGATCAAGTACTACTCGGTCATCTACAAGGCGATCGAGGACATCGAGGCGTCGCTCAAGGGCATGCTCAAGCCGGAGTACGAGGAGGTCGTGACCTCCCACTCCGAGATCCGCGAGATCTTCCGCTCCTCCAAGTGGGGCAACATCGCCGGCGTCATGGTGCAGGACGGCATCGTCAAGCGCGGCACCAAGTGCCGCATCCTGCGCAACGGCGTCGCGACGGTCAACGACCTGGAGATCTCCTCGCTGCGTCGCTTCAAGGACGACGTCACCGAGGTCAAGGAGGGCTTCGAGGCCGGCATCAACCTCGGCTCGTTCAACGACATCGAGATCGGCGACGTCATCGAGACCTTCGAGATGCAGGAGGTCGAGCGCAAGTAGCGCCCGCCGCGCCGCGCGACCGTGGCGCCGCAATACGGCAACGCACATCCCGGCCATGCCCGGGGTGTGCGTTGTTCCTGTAGTAAGCAGCATTCCGGCCCGCCCCGCGGGCCTCGACGATAGGACCTTTCCATGGCAGGAACCAATCCCCGCGCCGCGCGCATCGCGGCGCTGATCCAGCGCGTGATCGCCTCCTCGATGGAGACGCATCTGCATGACAAGCGCCTGGCGAACGTGACGATCACCGAGGTGCGCGTCACCAACGATCTGCAGATCGCCAGGGTGTACTGGACCCAGCTCGGCCACTCGGGCAAGGAGCGCGGCGAGCGTCAGCGCGCCAAGGAGGCGCTGGAGCAGGCCAAGGGCCGCCTGCGCTCGCTGGTCGGCACCAAGGCCGGCCTGCGCCTGACCCCGCAGCTGCAGTTCGTCTTCGACGAGGTGCCGGGCGAGGCGCACGAGATCGAGGACATCCTCGCCGTCGCCCGCCGGCGCGACGAGGAGCTGGCCAAGGCGCGCGAGCACGCCGAGTACGCCGGCGAGGCCGACCCGTACCGCCACCCCGAGGAGCGCGACGAGGACGCGGACCGGGATGACGACGCGGACGACGACATGGACGATGACGACGACTGGGACGACCTCGAGGACATCGACCTCGAGGCCACCGCGGCGGCCGAACCGTCCGACGACGATACGTTCGACACGTCCGACGCGGACGACGCCGACGGCCGGGCGGCCGCGCGCGCATGAGCGCCGCCGCCCCGGGCTCCGGCCTGCTGATCGTCGACAAGCCGCAGGGCGTGACCAGCCATGACGTGGTCGCGGCCGTGCGCGGCGTGTTCCACATGAAACGCGTCGGCCACGCCGGCACGCTCGACCCGATGGCCACCGGCGTGCTGGTCGTCGGCTTCGGCAACGCGACCCGGCTGCTCAACGTGATCGTCGACCACGACAAGACCTACGAGGCGACGATCCGGCTCGGCCAGCGCACCACGACCGACGACGCCGACGGCGAGCCGCTGCCCGCCGGGGCCGCCGACGAACCGGGGCCGCGCATCGCCGCGATCACCCCCGAGAGAATCGAGTCCACGATCGCCGAGCGCTTCACCGGCGCCATCGAGCAGGTGCCGAACGCCTACTCGGCCATCAAGATCAACGGGCGGCGCGCCTACGACCTCGCCCGCGAGGGCGAGCAGGTCGCGCTCAAGGCCCGACCGGTGAACATCGACGAGTTCGCCGTGCTGGGCGTACGCGCGGGCGAGGCCTGCGCCGCGACCTCCGGCCTGCCGCTGGGGGAGCGCCGCGACGACGGGCCGATGACGCCGGTCATCGACGTCGACGTGCGCGTGAGCTGCTCGGCCGGCACCTACATCCGCGCGCTCGCCCGCGACCTGGGCGAGGCGCTGGGCGTCGGCGGCCACCTGACCAGGCTGCGCCGCACGCGCGTCGGCGGGTACCGGATCGACGACCCGCGCGTGGTCGCCGCGCACGCCGAACAGCGTACGTTCACCAACCGCGAGGGAGGGACCGTGGTGCGCAACCGCGCCGTGCTCGACGGCACGCCGGAACGGCTCGCCGCGTCGGCGCTCTCGCTGGTCGAGGCCGCCCGCGCCGCGATGCCCTGCGTCGCCGTCGACGCCGTACAGGCGCGCGACCTGCGCTTCGGCCGGCGCATCGCGCTGGACCCGGCCGCCGTCGTCCCGCCGGGGACGGGGGATCCGACGGCCGGCGACGCCCCCGCGGCCGGGGCTCCGATGCCGCGGACGGCTCCGGACTCCCGGGATATGGCGCGCGCCGCCGCCGGCGGGGAACGCCCCCGCATCGCGGCGTACGTCCCCGACGCCGACGACCTGGTGGCCGTCGTCGAGCCGTGCGGTCGCGGCATGGCCAAGCCGGTGACCGTGTTCCCCGCGTGATCCGTGGGGCCTTCGGCGGCGACTGCTACAGTTAATCCAGCTTGTGACGAATGAACGATGCGATCGAAGGACGGGTATGGAAGTCATCACGCTGATTCCCGATGAGCAGGGCATGGTCGACTGGCCGGCGCCGAGCATGGACCGCAAATCCGTGGTGACCGTCGGCGTGTTCGACGGCATGCACCGCGGGCATCGCGCGGTGGTCGGCCGCGTCGTGGAGCTGGCCCGGAAGACGGACTCGTTCGCCGTGGTCGTGCTGTTCGACCCCCGGCCCGGCCTGGTGCACCGCTACGCGGCCGCGCACGATGGCGCCGAACCGCCGGCCGGCACCATCGACGCGGACGCGCTGACCGGCGTCGACCAGCGGCTGCGCGTGATGGACGGGCTCGGCGTGGACCGCGTGCTCGTCGTGCGCTACTCGCTGGCGTTCGCCGCCAAATCGTATCGGTTCTTCCTTGGCCAGATGGTCGGCAAGGTCGGCATGCGCACGCTGGTGCTCGGCGCCGACGCCGCGATGGGCAACAACCGCGAGGGCGACGTCGAGGCCATCGCCACGCTTGCGGCGGCCACCGGCGTGTTCGAGCTCGACGTGGTCGACGACCTCGGCCCCGGGTACGTGCGCATCCCCGCCGACGCGACGCCGCAGGCGCCCACCGAGCCGGGCGAGCCGAAGGACCCGACCGAGGGGATGACCAAGGCGCAGCTGCGCGCCTGGAGCAAGCGGCACCAGGGCCGCAAGACCCGCGTGTGGAGCTCGACGAACGTGCGCTACCTGCTGGGGCGGGGCCGCATCGTCGCCGCGAACGAGATCCTCGGGGCGCGGCACGGCGTCGAGGGCGTGGTCGTGCACGGCGAGGAGCGCGGCCGCATGCTCGGCTTCCCGACGGCGAACCTCGGCGGCCGCATCGACGGCTACCTGCCGGTCGACGGCGTGTACGCCGGCTGGCTGGTCGACCTGGGCCCGGCGGCCGCCGACGGCGCCGCAGACAAGGCGGATGCCGCGGACCGCCGGGACCACGGCACGGTCGTGCGCACCGCCGACCACTCCGACATCGCCGCGCGCATGGCCCCGGACTCCGGATACCGCTGGCCGGCCGCGATCTCGATCGGCACCAAGCCGACGTTCAGCGAGCGGACCGGCCTGCACGAGCGCGTCGCCGAGGCGTACGCGATCACCGACGACGGCGCGTGGCTGGACCTGTACGGCCACCGCGTGCGCTTCGAGTTCGTCGGCTTCCTCAACCCGATGGTCCGCTACGACGGTGCCGACGCCCTCGTCGCCGCGCTCAACTCCTACGTGGACCAGACCCGGAGTCTGGTCGGGGCGTAAAGGGCCTGCCCGTCGGTCCTGGCCTGCACATCATCCGCGTCCCCCCATCCACCCCGTCCTCCTGTCCGTCCGCGTGCGACACCCGACCGACGACGCAGCACACACGCAAAAGGCCGCACGCCCCGACTCCGGGCGTGCGGCCTTTGCCTATGGTCATGGACGCCTGACGGCTAGCTGCGGAAGTGGCTGAAGAACTCCTTGGTCTCGGGGTCCTGCGACTCGTCCATCACCTCGCGCGGGGTGCCGTTCTCGGCGATGACGCCGCGCCGCAGCAGCACCACGCGGTCGGCCGCGTCATGGGCGAAGCCCATCTCGTGCGTGGCCATCAGGATCGTCGTGCCCTGATCCTTGAGCTCGGCGACCATGTCGAGCACCTCGCCGACCAGCATCGGGTCGAGCGCGGAGGTGATCTCGTCGAGCAGCAGCAGCTCGGGGTTCGTCATCAGCGCGCGGGCGATGGCGACGCGCTGCTGCTGGCCGCCGGACAGCTGGTCCGGGTAGGCGCCCGCCTTGGCGCGCATGCCGATGCGGTCGAGCAGCTCCAGCGCGCGCGCCTCGGCGCGGTCCTTGGGCCAGTGGTGGACCTTGCGCGCCGCGAGCGTCACGTTCCTGATCACCGACATGTGCGGGAACAGGTTGAACTGCTGGAACACCACGCCGATGCGCGCGCGGATCCGGTCCTGGTCGGCGCGCGGGTCGGTGATGTCGGTCCCGCCCAGCCAGATCTGGCCGTCGTCCACGCGCTCGAGCAGGTTCACGCACTTCATCAGCGTCGACTTGCCCGAGCCCGAGGGGCCGAGCAGCGCCACGACCTCGTGCTGCCGCACGTCGAAGGAGATGCCGTTGAGCACGTGGGTGGCGCCGAAGGACTTGCGGATGTTGTCCAGCCGCAGCACGACCGGCGCGCCGCCGTCCGCGCCGGTCGTGGCGGTTCCGTCCGTGCGTTGCGTTGCTTCCGTCATACGACGCCTCCGCTCTGCTCGCGCCTGCGCAGGCGCTCCGAATACCAGTCGCTGAGCAGGATGAACGGCACGCTCATCAGGATGAACAGCAGGCTGGCCACCACATACGGGGTGAAGTTGTACGAGCTGGCCACCTCGATCTGCGCGGCGCGCACGGCGTCCACGGCGCCCAGCACCGATATCAGGCCGACGTCCTTCTGCATCGAGATGAAGTCGTTCATCAGCGCCGGCGTCACCTTGCGCAGCGCCTGGGGGATGACCACGAGCCGTGTCGTCTGCCCCGCGGTCAGGCCCAGCGAGCGCGCCGAGGCGCGCTGCGAGGGGTGCACGTCGTTGAAGCCGGCACGCAGCACCTCGGCGACGTACGCCGAGTAGCCGATGACGATGGCGATCGTGCCCAGGACGGCCGGGTCGATGCGGCCGAACAGGCCCAGCCCGGGGATGCCGAAGCCGATCAGGTACAGCAGCACGATCATCGGGATGCCGCGCATGACGGTGGTGTACACCGTCGCGATCACGCGCAGCGGGAACAGCACCGGATTGCGGCTGGTGCGGATCAGCGCGATGACCGTGGCGAGGACCGCCACGCCGATCACGGCGACGACGAGGATGCGCAGGTTCAGCCACAGGCCGTCCAGCACCTCGGGGAACGAGGCGACGAAGTACTCGGCGGAGAAGAAGGTCTCCTTGACCCTCGGCCAGCCGGGCGACATCGTCAGCCCGACCACCACGAGCGCGACCAGCACGACGGTGCTGGCCAGGCTGATGGCCACGGACCTGAGCTGCTGTCCGCGGCGGTAGCGGCGGCGGGAGAGTTCGACCTCGCTCACGGCGTCGCCGCGGGCGAGGTCATCGGGGGTCGGCTCCGAAACGTTCATGGCTGTTCCGGATGCGCGGTCAGGCCAGTTCGGGCAGGTCGGAGGTGTACTCGGACAGCCACTGCTCCTGCAGCTGGGCCAGCGTGCCGTCCTCGGTCAGCTCGTCGACCGCGTCGGAGACCGCGTCGGTGAGCTTGGAGCCCTTCGGCAGCACGATGCCCATGCCGTCGACGTCCTCGGAGCCGGCGATGCGGCCGATCACCACGCCGTCGGCGACCTGGCCGGAGTCCACCATGTACACGCACACGGTCGTGTCGGCGACCAGCGCGTCGATCTGGCCGGCGTCGAGCGCCTGGGCGAGCGAGGCGTCGTCGTTGAAGGTCTGCACGTTGTCGTTGATCTTCTCGGAGGCGACGGTGTAGCCCTGCGTGCCGACGGTCGCGCCGATCACGGCGTCCTTGAGGTCGGCCAGGCTGGTGGCGTTCGCGTACGGGCCGTCCTTCTTGACGATCACCGCGCGGGTGTCCTTGAAGTACGGCGACGAGAAGTCGACGGCGTTCTTGCGCTCGTCGGTGATGCCGAACTGCTGGATGTTCATGTCCCAGTCCTTCGCGCCCGGCGCGATGGCCGTCTCGAACGAGGTGCGGGTCCAGACCACGTCCTCGTCGCTGAAGCCGAGCTTCTCGGCGACGGCGTAGGCGACGGCGGCCTCGTAGCCCTCGCCGGACTCCGGGTCGTCGTTCATCACCCACGGCTCGTACGCCGGGTCGCCGGTGGCGATCGTCAGCTTGCCCGGGGTGACGGTCTGCTGGGTGATGTCGCCGGAGGCGTCGGCCGCGTTGTCGCCGGCGGCATCGGAGTCGCCGGATCCGCAGGCGGCGGTCAGGGCGAGGGCCGCGATGCTCAGGGTCGCCGCGAAGGCGCGTGCGAACTGCTTGCCATGGAATGCCATAGATGTCTCTCCTGTTCTGTCAATCGGTTGCCGTGCGACGGATAACCACAGCTATACTATGCTGCCGCGTGTTACCGCGCCATGGCGTGGCCATCGTTTTTCGCGATGGGACGCCATCGATTCCGCTTATGCCGTCGGCCGCGTCCGGTCCGTCGGCTGTACCGGGTCCGTTTGCTCCGTCTGCTGCAGCGTGAAGCCGGCGAACTCGAATCCGGGGCTGACCACGCAGGAGACGAGGGCGTCGCCGCGGCCGGGGACCGTGCGCTGCCAGACGCCCGCCGGGATGACCAGGTGGCCGACTGGCCCCTGCGCGTCGTCCGTCGCGATGCCGGCGCCCAGCGTCACGGCGCGATCCGGACCGGCGGGCGCGGGGCCGTCGCCGCCGAGCTCGATGGTCACCGGGGCCGGGCCGTGCCACAGCCAGATCTCGTCGGCGTCGACCTTGTGCCAGGCGCTGGCGTCGCCCTGCGCCAGCAGGAAGTAGATCAGCGAGGACAGCGGCCGGTCGCCGGACCGGTCCGCGATCGGCGACTGCCAGTCGCGGACGTACCATCCGCCCTCGGGATGCGGTTCGAGCCCGAGTCGGTCCACGACCGATCGGGCGTACGGGCTCATGTCGTCGAGCGCGACGCTCATGGTGTGCTCCTTTCCGTGGTGCTGTCGGTGTCGACGGGCGCCTCGAAGGCGCCGTCGTTGTACACGAGCCGGCCGGCGATGACGGTGGCCCGGTTGGTGCCGGCGCCGTGGCGGACCAGCGTCGTCAGCGTGTCCTCGATGCCCTGCGGCGTGGCGACGTCCACGGGGACGCCGAAGAAGGCGAGGTCGGCGGTCGCGCCGGCGTTGATCTGGCCGATGCGCCCGGCCCCGACGTGCATGCCGAGCTCCTGGGCGCCGCCGAGCGTCATCATGCGGATGAGCCGGTGGGTCAGGTCGGCGGCCGCGTAGCCCTGCCCGCGGGCCAGGTCGTAGAGCGTCGCCACGTCCTCGAGCACGTCGAGGCTGGGGGAGCTGGACAGCGAGTCGGTGCCGACCGCCAGCAGGTTGCCCTCCTCGAGGTACTCGCGCACCGGCGCGTCGCGGCCGGTCACGGTGATGCGGTTCGACCGCGGGCACAGCGCCACGCCGACGCCGCGCTGGCGCAGGATGCGCCGGTCCTCGGCGTTCGCCCACACGCCGTGCGCGATGTGCACGTCCGGGCCGAGCGAGCCGAGCTGGTCGAGGAACTGGATGGCCGAGGCGCGCAGCCCCGCCCGCTTGAGCTCGGTGTAGCTGGACCAGTGGCTGTCGCGCCAGGCGGCGGCCGAATACGTGGTCAGCGTGTCCTCGTCGCCGCCGGCCTCCATCGGGGTCTCGGCCAGGTGGATGTGCAGGCGCATGTCGAGCTGGCGCGCGATGTCGGGCAGGTCGACGAACGGTGTGGACTCCAGCGTGTACGGCGCGTGCGGGCTGATGCCGACGCTGGGCAGGCGCTCCCGGCTCATCGCGCCCAGATGGTTCACCAGCTCGCGCACGCCCTCGGTCTTCCAGTCGTCGTTGCGCCAGTTCATCACCTCCCAGTAGGCGATGCCGTGCATGCCCTGCGAGGCCAGCGCGTCGGCGGCCTGCGGGTCGGTGACGATGTCGGCGGCGGCCGTGGTGCCCGCCTCGACCATCATGCGGGCGCCCGCGCGCGCCGAGTCCTTCCAGTCGCCGGCCCCCAGCCGCTCGTACACCACGTCGAACGCGCGCTCCCAGTCGTGGAAGTCGGCGTAGCGTCCGCGGCCGACCTCGGCCATGCAGGTGTACTGCAGATGCGTGTGCGCGTTCACCAGACCCGGCGTGATCACGCCGTCCCAATGCCGCTCGTCGATGCGGCCGCCGGCGGCCATCTCGTCGGCGAGCACGCCGAGCATCCAGCGGCGGGTGCCCACGTGCACGACGCGGCCGGCGGACACGGCCACCGCGCCGTCGACGATCACCGGCCCGGTGACCGGGATGACCAGCGGCGCCGAGTACAGCGTCACCTGCCGCAGCGGCGCCGGGTGGGCCGCGCGGTACAACGGGTCGTCGTGCGCGCTCATCGGCGGGCCTCCTTCGCGGTCGTGCGGGACGTGCCGGACGTATCGGTCGTGTCGGTTGCGTCGGTCGATGCGGCCGTCCCGCCGTGGCCGTCGGCGAAGCGCGTCATCGTCCAGTCGTATCCGTTGTCGCCGTCGGCATGGCTGGCGCCGAAGCCGCGGACGGCCAGCGCGGCCGTGGCGATGCGCCGGTCCGCGGCCGCGTCGAGCCGGTGCAGGCCCGGCGCGAGCGCGCCGCGCGTCTCCAGCAGGTGCGCGACGGCGCAGGCCTGCACCGCGAAGCTCAGGTCCATGATCTCGATCGGGTTGCCGCCGCCGACGGTGTAGTTCACGCCGTCGCCGTCGGCGAGCAGCGTCAGCGTCGGCCCGCCGGGCACCGGCAGCGCGACGGCGTCGCGGCCCGTCTCGGCGCGGAACCCGGGGATCTCGTCGAGCGCGATCTCGTTGGCGATGCCGCCGATGACGGCCAGCACGGCGCCCTCGCGCATGCGCCGCATATGCCCGATCGTGACCGTGTGCCGCACGCCGGTCGCGGAGACCACGATGTCGGCGCCGGGCAGCGCGTCGTCGACGTCGAGGGCGGCGAAGCCGTCGAACACGGCCCGCAGCGCGGCCACCGGGTCGGTGTCGCACACCGCGACCCGCGCGCCGAGCGCCCGCACGCGCGTCGCGAAGCCGCGGCCGACCGGACCGTAGCCGATGACGGCGACCCGCGCGCCGTCGAAGGCCTGCGCGCCGAGGATGCGCTGCATCGTGGTCACGCAGGTCTCGCCGGTGCCGTGCATGTTGTCGAAGCCGGTCTTCAGCACGCTGTCGTTGACGGCGATGACGGGGAACGTGAGCGCGCCGGCGTCCTGCATGGCCTGGAAGGCGCGCACGCCGCTGGTGGTCTCCTCGGCCACGCCGATCAGGTCGTCCAGCAGCTCCGGCCGCTCCATCGCGGCGAGCCGCGCGAAGCTGGCGCCGTCGTCGATGATGATCTGCGGGCGGATCTCGTCGAGCAGCCGCAGCGCGCCCCGGCGCGACTCCCCGGCGCTCCAGCCGGCGTCGGCCTCGACGACGACGCCCTCGCGGCGCAGCTGCTCGGCCACGCGCTGGTCGGTCGACTCGGGCTCGCAGAACACGCCGACCGTGGCGCCCGCGGCCCTGAGCAGCCGCAGCAGCACCGCGGTCTTCGGCTCCAGGATCAGGCAGACCGCGATGCGCGCCCCGGCCAGGCGACCGGACGCCGACAGCTCGCCGATCAGCCGCGCGGTGACCGGCATATGCGCCTGCGCGTAGTCCATCGCCGCGAGCCCGGAGGCACGGCGCGAATCGAACATGCCGTCGAGCGGCGCGGCGGGGTCCAGCGCGCGGTCGTCGGCGTCGGGGCGCACGACCATGCCCCATTGCGCGGCCGCGTCGACGAATCCGGCGAGCCCCTCATCCTGCGCGTCGTTCCGGGCGGCGGCGTCACCCTGCGCGTCATACCGGGCGGCGTCATCCATGCGTCCGTCATCGCCGTCCGCGCATCCGGGGATGCCGTTCGCCACCGTCAGCCGGCACCCCGCCAGCGAGCGGTTGGTGCGCTGCGACACCGCGGCCGCCCACGCGGCGAAGCGCCGCCGGCCGTCGTCTCTCGTCATCGTGCTCATGAGAGCCATCATACGAGGGCCCGTGCGTTCCCGCGGCCGGCCGCCGCCCATACCCCCGTCGCCGGGAGCGGGCGTCCGGCTCAGCGCTTCGCCAGGCCGAGGGCGTCGAGCGCGTCGCGCAGCGTGACGACCTCGACCAGCCGCAGTCCGGGAACGTCCACCGGGCGTCGCAGCGGCGGCACCACGGCCGTCGTGAACCCCAGCCGCGCCGCCTCGCGCAGCCGGTGCTCCAGCCGCGGAGCCGGGCGCACCTGCCCGGTCAGGCTGATCTCGCCGATCGCGCAGGTCGTGCGGGGGATCGCACGCGACCGGGCGGCGCTCGCCAGCGCGGCCACGATCGCCAGGTCGCAGGCCGGCTCCTTCGCCAGCCCGCCCGCGATCGTCGAGACGTACAGGTCGTTGGACAGCAGGTTGATGCGGCCGTGCCGGTACAGCACCGCCGTCAGCATCGCGATGCGGTTCGCGTCCACGCCGTTGACCGCGCGCCGCGGCGTCGGCAGCACCGAGGTCGTGACCAGCGCCTGCACCTCGATCGGCAGGCTGCGGTGGCCGTCCAGCGTGAACGTCACGCAGGTGCCCTCCACCGGGGCGTCGGCGGGGGAGAGGAACAGCCCGGCCGGGTCGCGCACCTCCTCGATGCCCTCGCCGCTCATGTCGAAGCAGCCCACCTCGTCGGTCGGGCCGAAGCGGTTCTTCACCGCCCGCAGCATGCGCAGCGCGGTCTCGCTGTCGCCCTCGAACTGGCAGACCACGTCCACGAGATGCTCCAGCGTGCGCGGGCCGGCGATCGAGCCGTCCTTGGTCACATGGCCGACCAGCAGCACCGGCACGTCCAGCGTCTTCGCCGTGTCGATCAGCGCGCTCGCCACCTCGCGCACCTGCGTCGAGCCGCCGGAGATGCCATCGACGTCCTGAGAGACGATGGTCTGCGCGGAGTCGACGATGGCCAGCGCCGGGCGCTCCCGCTCGATCAGCCCGAGCACGGTCGCCAGGTCGGTGGTGGCCGCGAGCAGCAGATTGCCCTCGACGGCCCCGATGCGCGCCGCCCGCATCCGCACCTGCGCCTGCGACTCCTCGCCGGAGACGTACAGCACGGCGCCGTCGCGCCTCGCCCGGGCCACGTTGCCGGCGGTCTCCAGCAGCAGCGTCGACTTGCCGATGCCGGGCTCGCCGGCCACCAGCACGACGGATCCGGGCACGATGCCGCCGCCGAGCACGCGGTCGAACTCGCAGAACCCGGTGGGTATGCGGCTCACCGACTCCGTGCCGACCTCGGTGATCGGGCGCAGCGCGCCGTCGCCCACGCTCAGCGCCTTGGTGCGCGAGGTCCTTCCGGGCGCGGCGGTGCGCGTCGCGGCCGCGGGGCGCGCCTCGTGGAACTCCTCGATGGTGCCCCACTGGCCGCATTCGGGGCATCGGCCGTACCATTTGGGGCCGCTCCAGCCGCATTCGGAGCACAGATACTGCACGGACGTCTTCGCCATGGCCTCGACGGTATCGGTGTTGCGCGACAAGCGCGGACGGCCGGCGGCGGGGGAGTGTGTCGGTCCGGCGCAGAAAGCGGCGGGGCGGACCCGCCCGCGTCATGCGGCTGTGAGAGAATCGACGGCATGGCGAATACTCAAGGTTCTTCTTCAGGTTCTTCTCATGGCAAGCTGATCGCCGTGGTCGTGGCCGCGGCGGTGGTCATCGTCCTCGCGGTGCTGTCCGCGTTCGTCTGGCCGGGCTGGGCCGTGCGCAGCGACGGCGGCGACCCCCAGCAGAACACGCAACAGGAGCAGGAGGGGCAGCGGGAGACCACGCCGAGCATCGAGCCGGTGGCGTTGCCCGACGACGCCAGCGAGCTGCTCAAGGCCATGCCGGACACGGTGCTCGATTTCGCGCGCACCGCGGCCGGCGCCAGCGGCAGCTGGACGACGTCGAACCCGCTGGAGGAGTACACGCTCACCTACTCGACCGGCGACGCCGCGCAGGACGTGACGCTGATCGTGGCGCAGTGGGCGACCGCCGACGAGGCCCGCACCCAGTACGATGCGCTCGCCGGCGCGCTGACCGGCGACGAGCTGGGCAGCGGCGAGGTCAAGGTCTCCGGCGAGACCACCGGCAACTACGTCGCGCGCGTCGACGCCTCCGACGACGCCAAGGCCGTCGCGGTGTGGCAGAACGACACCGCGGTCTTCCAGGCCACGGGGGCGAGGGAGTCCGTCGAGGACTTCTACATGGAATTCCCGCTGTAGCGCGATCCGGGGGTGCGCCGCGGAACGCCGTATCGGCAAAGTCCCCGAAGCAGTGTACTATTGGGCGAGTTGCAATCTTTACGATTTTCTAGGAACGGAGGCTTGAGATGGGTTCGGTCATCAAGAAGCGCCGCAAGCGGATGAGCAAGAAGAAGCACCGCAAACTGCTGCGTAAGACTCGTCACCAGCGCAAGTAGTCTTCAGCGCGATGAGCGCCGACGGACCCCGCACGCCACCTGGCCTGCGGGGTCCTTGCGTATTGCCGGCGGGGCCTTGCGTATCCGGGCCGGCGGGGCTGCGGGAACCTGCGGGAACTTCCGGGAACCGGCTCGTGATCGTCACGTTGGACGTTCGTGCGTTATCCGGCGTGGCGACAAGGTTGGCCCGGCAACGACTATGTCGGTTCGGTCCGGCGGCGCCAGCCGCGTCACGCGGCATATACGCGATGTCCGGCAGCGTGTCACCGGCTGCTTATCGGCAGCCGACAGCACACTGCCGGACATCGCGTATGGGGTGCGTCCCGCGACGCCGTCGTCCGACGGCGGCCGAGCCGGACCGCTCGGTCGAGCCTGTCTGCCGTCCGCGCCGGTCAGGCCGGTCGGTTCGGACGGGGCGATCGGGGCGGACGGAGTGGACATGGCGGTCCGTCCGCCCCGTGTTCGGGTCGGCGGACCGGCGGGACGGGCCTACTTGTTGGAGTTGGTCATGACGCGCGGCCCGTTCGGGTCGCCGACGATGACGGTGTCCACCATGTTGAGGAACAGGCCGTGCTCCACCACGCCGACGGTGGTGATCAGGTCCTCGGCCAGCGCCTCCGGATGGTCGATGCGGTCGAGGTGCAGGTCGACCACGTAGTTGTTCTCGTCGGTGCGCACCGGCTGGCCCTCGGCGTCCAGGCGCAGCACCGGCTTGTAGCCCTTGGCCTCGAACTTCTTGACGACCTGGCCGGCGCCGAACGGGATGACCTCGACAGGCAGCGGGAACTTGCCGATGGTGTCGACGACCTTGGACTCGTCGACGATCCACACGATCCTGTTGGAGTTGATGGCCACGATCTTCTCCCACAGCAGTGCGGCGCCGCCGCCCTTGATGCCGTTGAAGTTCTTGTCGACCTCGTCGGCGCCGTCGATCGTCACGTCGATGTGGTCGACGTCGTCGATGTCCACGATCGTGATGCCGTAGCCTTCGGCCTGCTCCTGCGTGCGGCGCGAGGTCGTGACGCCGGTGAACCGCAGCCCCTCCTCCTGAACGCGACGGCCGAGCTCGTCGACGAGGAAACGAACGGTGGATCCGGTGCCCAGACCGGCGATCATGCCGTTCTCGATCAGCTTGGCGGCTTCGATGCCGGCCGCCTTCTTCAGCGCATCCTGCTGTGCCTTATCCATAATGAGTGCTCCTTCGACGGATAGTCGCCCGGACCCCGCGGCCCGGACTTCCGTACCCCATAGTATCGGATGCGCCGCATCTGCGGCCATCGCGGACGTCAGGCGCCGGGCGACGACGGCCGCGACGGTCCGGTCCGGGCGCGCCGGTTGCGCGGCGGCCGGGACGTCCGGTTCAGGCGTGCCGGACGTCGAACTCGGCGCAGTCGAGGACGATCGTCCCGTCGCCCTGCACGAATCCCTCCACGGTGATCGTGCCGCGGATGAACCGCGGCCGGCCGTCGTAGGTGGGGCTCGACGCCGGCGGCGGGGAGAAGCGCAGCGTGCCCGAAACCGACAGTCCCGAACTCCGGCGCCGCACCGTGCCGGTCGCGGGCCGCGCGTCGTGCGTCGTGAGCGTGTCGCGCGCCGCCGCATCTGCCGTGCGGGCGTCGTCGGCGTCCGCGACGCGGGCGTTGCCGTGGTCGGCTCCGCCGTCGGCATCGTCCACACGGTCCGCGGCGTCACCGACGGCGTCGGTGACGCCGGCGTCCGCGGGGGCGGCGCCGTCCGCCGCGTTCCCGACGCTCGGCGCGGCCGTGTCGTCGACGGCCCTGTTGCCGTCCTCGGCCTCGACCACGGTATCCACGTCGTCGCCGAAGCCGGAACCCGTGACGGCCGGCAGGGCGACCAGCGTCGTCTCGCAGTCAGCTTTCCGCGGCAGCACCGTGGTGGCGGTCGGGTCGCCGCCGAACGCGGCGGTGCTGCCGGCGACGCGCGGGCCGAACGGGTAGTCGGGCACCCCCTCGGGCTCGGCCAGGCGCTCGGCGAGCGAGCCGCGCTTCACGGCCGGCAGCACCCGCGTGCGGTTGATGGCCTCGGTCGGCGCGCCGTCGCCGGAATCGCCGTCCGTGTCGGCGTCCTCGGGGCCGCGGCCCAGATGGTAGGCGTCGTCGTCGATGGCGCCGTCCAGCAGCAGCTGCGCGTCCGAGGGCACGTCCAGCCCCTTCGCGTAGTCGGAGGCGATCAGCGACTGCCAGCCCTCCCGGGGCAGGTAGCCGTCGCGCACGCCGCTTCGGCAGTCGCCGGCATAGGTGCGCGCCAGCTCGTCCACCTTTTCGTTGCCGGCGTTGCCCGCATGGCCCTTGACCCATACGAACCTCACCTCGCCCTCGCGCCTCGACAGCTCCGCGTCGATCGCCTTGATCAGCGGGGCGTTCTTGACCGGCTGCTTCTGCGAGTTCCTCCATCCGTTGCGTTTCCAGCCGCGCACCCAGGTGGTGGCGCAGTTGATCGCGTACTGCGAGTCGGTTTCGATGACCAGCGGCTCGCTGCCGGGGTGCGCGCGCAGCGCCTCCAGCACGGCGCACAGCTCGCCGATCTGATTGGTGCCGTTGGTGGCGCCGCCCGCGTCGCAGTCGCCGGGATGCCGGTGCCCGGGGCGCCCGCCGGCGTGCGGGTCGTGGTCCGCCCACGCCCAGCCCATCGGGCCGTTGGGATTGCCGAGCGCCGAACCGTCTGTGGAAACCGTGATCGTCATGCGTCCCACTGTACGGAGCGACTCCGACGCGACCGGCGCGCCGGCATGCGAAAGGGGCGCCCCCATGCGGGACGTCCCCTCATATGCTCGGCGCGTTCAGGTGAGCCGCGTGGCATGCCGCATGCACATTGTGCACGTGCGACACGGCCGTGTCGCACGGCGCGATGCGGAATGACCGCAGCCTCCGTGCGCACATTGTGCGCGTACGGACTGCTCGGGTGATGTCATCGCCCCGGCCTCGGACGGCGGGACATGGAAACGGCCGCGGTCTCCGTACACGCACAATGTGCGTGCGGAAACCGCGGCCGAAGCGCGAAGCGCGAAGCGTGAAGCGCGCGCTACTCGCCGAGCGCCTTGTCGACGACCTCGGTGGCCTCCTCGAGCACCTTGTCCAGCGCCTCGGGGGAGACGAAGGACTCGGCGTACACCTTGTAGATGTTCTCGGTGCCGGACGGGCGGGCCGCGAACCAGTTGTCCTTGGTCACGACCTTGAGGCCGCCGATCTTCGCGCCGTTGCCCGGAGCCTCGGTCAGCTTGGCCTCGATGTCCTCGCCCGCCAGCTGCGTGGCGGTCACGTCGTCGCCGGACAGCTTGGCGAACTTCTGCTTCTGCTCCAGCGTGGTCGGCGTGTCGACGCGCTTGTACCAGCTCTCGCCGAAGCGCTCGACCTGCTCCTGGTGCAGCTGTGCCGGGTTCTTGCCGGTCTTGGCGGTGATCTCGGCGGCCAGCAGGTCGGGGATCAGGCCGTCCTTGTCGGTGGTCCACACGCGGCCGTCCATGCGCAGGAAGCTCATGCCGGAGCTCTCCTCGCCGCCGAACGCGACCTCGCCCTTGAACAGCGGGTCGACGAACCACTTGAAGCCGACCGGCACCTCGACGAGCTTGGCGCCGATGGAGGCGGCCACGCGGTCGATCAGCGAGGACGACACCAGCGTCTTGCCGATGCCCGCGCCCTCCGGCCAGCCCGGACGGTTGCCGCCGAACAGGTACTCCACGCACACGGCGATGTAGTGGTTCGGGTTCATCACGCCCCAGTCCGGGCACACGATGCCGTGGCGGTCGGCGTCCGGATCGGTGCCGCCGACCAGGTCGTACTTCTCCCACGCGCCGGCGTTGAGCTCGTCGACCAGGCCCTTCATCGCGTAGGTCGAGCTCGGGTCCATGCGGATCTTGCCGTCGTGGTCGATGGTCATGAAGCGCCAGGTCGGGTCGACCTCGGGGCGCACCACGTCGATCGACAGGCCGTACTTCTCGTTCATCAGCGGCCAGTAGTTCACCGACGCGCCGCCCAGCGGGTCGATGCCCAGGCGCACGCCCGAGGCGCGGATCACGTCGAAGTCGATGACGTTGCCCAGGTCGGAGACGTAGTGGTCGCGGTAGTCGAAGCGCTCGACCAGGTCGGACTTGACGGCCTGCTCGAACGGCACGCGCCTGACGTTCCTGTAGCCGCCGAGCAGCTCGTTGGCGCGGTCTGCGATCGCGTTGGTCGCCTCGGCCGGGGCCGGGCCGCCGGTCGGCGGGTCGTACTTGAAGCCGCCGTCGGTCGGCGGGTTGTGCGACGGGGTGACGACGATGCCGTCGGCGAGGTCCTCGCCGGAGAAGCGCTGCGTGCCGTCGGCCGCGCGGTTGTGGGTCAGGATCGCCTGGGAGACGACCGGGGTGGGGGTGAAGTCGTCGCGCGAGTCGATGCGCACGCGCACGCCGTTGGCGACGAGCACCTCGATGGCGGTCCTCCACGCCGGCTCGGACAGCGCGTGCGTGTCGCGGCCGATGTACAGCGGGCCGGTGACGCCCTGCGACTTGCGGTATTCGGCGATGGCCTGCGTGATGGCGACGATGTGGGCCTCGTTGAACGAGGTCTTCAGGGACGATCCGCGGTGGCCGGAGGTGCCGAAGGAGACGCGCTGCTCCGGGACGGACGGATCGGGGACGAGGTCGTAGTACTTGCCAACAACCTCGTCGACGTTGATCAGATCTGCTGGGGTGGCGGGCATGCCCGCATTGTTTGCTACCATGTCCCCATTCTGCCACGCCGACGGATGAACGGTGTGCAGGGACGCGCGATGATGCGCGTTTCGCGTGCGTTCGACGCGACTGTTCACCGGCGGTGCGCCGTCCCGTCACCTTCGCGCGTGGCCGGCGCAGGGCGACGCGCGGGCGGGTTGCCCGCCAGCGGGGTTTCGCCGGCCGAGCCGCCGTCGGTGGGCCGCCGCCGGCAAGGTACCGTCGGTACGGGTGCCGTCAGCGGGCCGCGGCGGTCCGCTCGCCGTCGACTCCGGCGGCGCCATCGGCGTCGACGCCCGCCGGCCCGTCGGCCGCGGCCTCGATGGGTGCCGGGGCCGACGACGGCGTGCCCTCGGGCACGCGCACGGTCAGCGCCCGCCGCTCCACGGTGAAGCGGATGTGCCGCGTCTCTCGCAGGATGTCGCCGTCCACCTCGGCCAGCGCCGGCTTCTCCAGCCGGACCTCGGCGCTGACGCCCTGCACCTGGTCGATCGTCGAGTTCGTGGACAGCGGGCTCTGCTGCGCCTTGCCGGTGACGGTCTGGTGCACCACGTCGCCGAACAGGTTCGCCCAGCCGATCAGCCCGCCCGAGGTGTCGATGAGCTCGAAGTCGAGCAGACCGTCGTCGTACGAGGCCTCGGGCATCAGCGAGAACCCGGGGATCTGCCCGCAGTTGCCGGCCATCAGCGTGCGGAAGGTCAGCTTGGTGCGCGTGTGGGTCGAGCCGTCCGGCGAGGTGATCGACACGCTGCCGCGGTACTTCGGCGCGAACAGGTGCTTGAACGCGCCGGTGAAGTAGGCGAGCCAGCTGATGTTCTTCTTGAGCTCGGGGTCGGTGTCGTCGATCATCTGCGCGTCGAAGCCGATGCCCGCGATGATCAGGAACGCGTGGCCGTGGTCCTCCTGCTCGTTGTCCAGGATCGTCAGGCGGCCCATGTCCACGAGCTTGGAGCCGTGCGAGGTGGCGACGGCCAGCGCGGCGTCGACGTCGTCCACCGGGATGCCCATGTTGCGGGCGAACAGGTTGCCTGTGCCGATCGGCACGATGCCCAGCGCGTGCCCGGTCCCGGACAGCGCGCTGGCGACGGTGCGCACGGTGCCGTCGCCGCCGACGGCCACCACCACGTCGGCGCCGTTGGCCAGCGCCTCCTGCGCGCACACGCGCCCGCTCTTGTCGAGCTGCGTGTCGATGAACTGCACCTCGGTCAGCCCCCGCTCCTCGCAGTAGCGGCGGATGCGCCGGCGGTACTCGTCGGCCTGCGGCTTGGACGGGTTGATGACGAACGCGTAGCGCACCTGGTCGTCGTCGCGCCGGTCGAGGACCTCGGCGAGGCGGCGTCGGCGCCGCAGACGCAGCACGCACGCGACGGCGGCCGCTACGACGACGAGGGCCGCGATGACGATGAGGGCGACGAGCAGAGGCTGGGGCATGGTTTCCATTGTCTCCGCCGCCGCGACCGCGACACGACCGTGGCGGGCGAAATCGAACGATACCTGCACGTGTGCTGGGCATTCGCGGCGGGATTGTCGCACCGACGCCGCGGCGTCGTCGCCGTGCCGCCGTGGCGTCGTCGCCGCGGTCGGGCCGCGCCGCGGCCGTCCGGGCCCCGTGCCCGCATGGCGGAACCGCGCGGGGCCGGAGCCGGGGGACTGTCGGCTTGCGGCACTACTCTGGGAGCCATGCTTGATATCCAATTCATCCGTGAACATGCCGACGTGGTGCGCGAGTCGCAGCGCAAGCGCGGCGAATCCGTCGAGCTGGTCGACGAGGTGCTGCGCTCCGACGAGGTCCGCCGCTCCTCGCTCAAGGCGTTCGAGTCCGCCCGCGCCCAGCAGAAGGAGATCGGCAAGAAGGTCGCCGCCGCCGCACCGGAGGAGAAGGCCGCGCTGATCGCGCAGACCAAGGACCTCAGCCGGCGGGTCGCCGAGTACAAGTCCGCCGCCGACGCCGCGTCCGAGGCGTACACCACCGCGATGTGGAAGCTGTCGAACATCGTCGAGCCCGAGGCCCCCGAGGGCGGCGAGGACGACTACGTGGTCGTCAAGAAGGTCGGCACGCCGCGCGACTTCGCCGCCGAGGGCTTCGAGCCCAAGGACCACATGGCGCTGGGCACGCTGGTCGCCGGCATCGACACCCGCCGCGGCGCGAAGGTCTCCGGCTCGCGCTTCTACTTCCTGCGCGGCGCCGTGGCCCGCATGCAGATCGCGATGCTGACGATGGCCGTCGACCAGGCCGAGAGCCACGGCTTCACGCTGGCCATCACCCCCACGCTGGTGCGCCCCGAGGTGATGCGCGGCACCGGATTCCTCAACTCCCACGCCGACGAGATCTACCGTCTGCGCGAGCCCGACGACCAGTACCTGGTCGGCACCTCCGAGGTGGCGCTCGCCGGCATGCACGAGGACGAGATCCTCGACCTGTCCGACGGCCCGCTGCGCTACTGCGGGTGGAGCTCCTGCTACCGGCGCGAGGCGGGCGCCGCCGGCAAGGACACCACCGGCATCATCCGCGTCCACCAGTTCGACAAGGTGGAGATGTTCGTCTACGCCCGCCAGGAGGACTCCTGCCGGGAGCACGAGCGCCTGCTCGCCATGGAGGAGGAGATGCTGGCCAAGGTCGAGGTGCCGTACCGCGTCATCGACACCGCCGCCGGCGACCTGGGCTCCTCGGCCGCGCGCAAGTTCGACTGCGAGGCCTGGGTGCCGACGCAGGGCCGCTACCGCGAGCTGACGTCCACCTCGAACTGCACCGAGTACCAGGCGCGCCGCCTGAACATCCGCGAGCGCGTGGCCGACGGCGGCACCCGCCCGGTCGCCACGCTGAACGGCACGCTGGCCACGACCCGCTGGCTGGTCGCGATCCTGGAGAACCACCAGAACCCGGACGGCTCGATCGAGATCCCGCAGGCGATGCGCCCGTACATGGGCGGCCGCGAGGTCATCGAGCCGACCGCCTGGGAGGCCTGAGCGCGCCGCCGGCGCGCCGGGGCCAATCGAGGGGTCCGGCTATGATGGTCGACGCGTCCGTGACGGGCGCGATTGGGGCAGATGTCCGAGCGGTCTAAGGAGACGGTCTTGAAAACCGTTGAGGTGCAAGCCTCCGCGAGTTCGAATCTCGCTCTGCCCGCCGCCGACCAGCCGTAATGCTGCAACGTACATCCCGGGTTCCGGGATGTACGTTTTTTGGTACCGAGGGGAGGGGCGCATGGACGGGCGAACGCCGGGGCGCGTCACCGACGTCATCTTCGACTATTGCGACGTGCTGCTGGACTGGAACCCGCGGCTGCCGCTGGAGGGCCAGTACCCGCCGGGCGTCGTGGACATGTTCTTCGACGACGCCGACGACCGCGGGTTCCGCCACTACGACCGGCTGTCGGATTCCGGCTGGAGCGAGGAGCGGATCCTCGCCGACTACGAGGAGGGGCACGGCCCCGCCGTCGCGTGGGTGTTCCGCATCTACTTCGAACGGCAGCGGCTGGCGCTCGCCGGCATGCAGCCCGGCATGGAGGCGCTGCTGCGCGACCTGGACGCGGCCGGCGTGCGCCTGTGGGGGCTGACGAACTTCACGACCAAGTACGTGGACGCCGCGCATGAGCTGTTCCCCGCGCTGGACCTGCTGCGCGACACGGTGGTGTCCTCGCAGGAGGGCGTGCTCAAACCCGATCCGGAGATCTACCGCCGCGCGATCGCGCGTTTCGGCGTCGACCCCGCCGCGACGGCGTTCCTCGACGACAAGCCGGCCAACGCCGAAGCGGCCTGTGCGCTGGGGATGCACGGCATCCGCTTCGAGGACGCCGCGCAGGCGCGCGCGGCCCTGCGCGCGCTGGGCGCGGCGGTCTGAGCCCGCCCGCGCCCAGCGCGCCGGCCGCGTCACGCCGGCCACGTCATGCGGGGCGTGCGGCGTTCGGCGGGCGCCCCGCATCCGAACGGCGTCGCCCGCGCACGCACGGGCGCGCCCGTTCCGCTTTTCCGGGCCGTTGCCGCGGCCCGCATGGTCATGCCGTGCGGCTACGGCAGGCGGCCTCGTCCTGCGGCGTGTCCTCGCCGGGCGCGTCGACGAAGTTCACATACACATTGTGCGCGTACGTGACCGAGGATCCCTCGGGGTGCCATATCGTGGCCTTGGGCTCCGGGGCGTCGGCGATGAACACATTGTGCTCGACGCGCGCCGCGCCGTCGGCCCGGTCCAGGCGCAGCGGGTCCGCGTCCGCGCCGAGGACGAAGACGTTGTCGTGCACGTGCGCGTCGGGGTTGCGCGGGATGTCGATCGCGCCCATCGCGTCGTGGAACGCCGCGTTGTGGCAGAACTCGGAGTTGACGGCCTTCTCGTTGCAGAACATCACGGTGCCCCCGGAGTTGCCGGACGAGTAGTTATGCCGGTAGACGGTGCCGTCGCCGTAGTCGGCGTCCCAGGCCTGGCCGTCGCCGTTGCCGCGGTCGGCGTTGAGCGTGTCCCAGGCCTGGTTGTACTCGAACAGCGCGTCCTTGCACCGCCAGGGCCAGATCGCCGCGGCCACCCGGTCGTTCTCGGTGGCGGTGTAGACGTCGGTGCGGATCTGTCGGGCGGCGCGGCGGGATATGTTGCGCCGGATCACCGGGCGCAGGCAGTACATCGTCGTGATCGCGTCCCCGCCGGCGTCCTCGACGAGGTTGTCCTCGACGACCACGTTCGTGGCGCCGTAGCGGGCGAGCAGCGCGTCGTCGATGGTGCCGTCGCCGTAGTCGAAGGTGTTGTCCCAGGCGCCCGAGGCGTCGCGGCCGCCGCGGTCGATGTAGTTGAGGTACGCGGTGTACCCCACGGCGATGCCCCACCGGCTGGTGCGGCGCACCGTGTTGCCGGCGATGCGCACGTCGTCGAACCGGGCGACGTCGGTCTCGACGCGGGCCGGGTCCTCGGGCATGTGCGCGACGACCTGGATGCCGCCGTTGGCCATGTGCTTGTCGTACACGTTGCCATCCACGTCGTGGATGTCAAGCCGCTCCAGCAGCACGTGGCGCACGGTCCCGGCGTTCTCGGCGACCACCGCCACGCCGGTGCGGTCCATGACCTCCAGGTCGTTGTAGGCCATGCCGTCGGAGTCGTCGACGCGTCGGTTCGTGATCTCGAGGTCGCGCACCTCGACGTGGGAGACGTCCCGGAGCAGCAGGGCGGTGGACACGTCGCCGCGGTTGCGGTGCGGCGAGCCGCCGATCGGCGCGCGGTAGTCCTCGTGCCACACGCCGGCCCCGTCCGCGTGGATCGCGGGCCGCGGCGCCTCCGGATCGCCGTACGCGCCGATGACGATGGGCGCGCCCTCGGCGCCGGAGCCGGCGATGTGCAGGAACTGGCCGCGGAACGAGGAGCCGCGTTCGAGCAGCACCTGGTCGCCGGGCGCCAGGGTCAGCGCGTTGACGGCGGCCAGCGTCGCGAACGGGCGCTCGGGCGAGGTGCCGGGGGCGGCGTCGCTGCCGTGCGTGGACGAGACATGGAATATGGTCATGGTGCGCTCCCATCGTCGGGTCGATCGTTCGTCGTCGAACTTGTTAAGACAGTTTACAGTATGACGCGATATCCCGTCCGCTGACGGCCGTTTTGCCGAAATCCGCGATTTTCCAACAAGACACGCTTCTATTGTTAGGTTAGTTGACATTTTATTCGCGATGGTGGGAGAATGAACCATGTCGCACAACGGGGTGCCGGCAAGCCGCACAAGGGATGTGCGGCGTCTCGCTCGAAAGGAGACTGAGAGAATGGTATCGAATAGAAAGCGTTTCATGGCCGGACTGGCAACGATCTCGGCGCTGTGCATCGCGCTCGCGGGCTGCGGCGGCGAGTCGAGCGGCGGCGACGCCGCCTCGGACGGCCCCATCGAGATCACCTACATGCACCGCCTGCCGGACAGCGACGGCATGGTGCTGGTCAACGACATCGTGGCGCGCTGGAACGAGGAGCATCCCGACATCCACGTCACCGCCACCAAGTTCGACGGCAACGCCGCCGACATGAAGCAGAAGCTGGAGCGCGACGTCAAGTCCGGCAACGCCCCCGACCTGGCGCAGATGGGCTACTCCGAGATTCCCGAGGTGTACGTCAAGGACATGCTGATGGACGTCACCGAATACGCCTCGCAGTATGAGGACGACTTCGCCTCCGGCCCGTACTCGCTGATGCAGGTGGACGGCAAGACCTTCGGCCTGCCGCAAGACACCGGTCCGCTGGTCTATTTCTACAACAAGGCCGAGTTCGACAGCCTGGGCATCTCGGTGCCGCAGACCAAGGACGAGCTCATCGCCGCCGCCAAGACCGCGGCCGCCCAGGGCAAGTACATCATGTCCTACCAGGCCGACGAGGTCGGCAACATGTTCTCCGGCCTGGCCGGCGCCTCCGGCGGCTGGTACTCGGTCGAGGACGGCGAATGGGTCGTCGACACCGAGACGGCCGGCTCCGCGGCCGTGGCCGACGTCTACCAGCAGCTGCTCGACGCGGGCGCGGCGACCACCAACCCGCGCTGGGACCCGTCCTTCGACGCCTCGCTGCAGGACGGCTCGCTGATCGGCACCATCGCCGCGGCCTGGGAGGCCCCGCTGTTCATCGACTCCTCCGGCGGCACCGGCTCCGGTGACTGGCAGGTCGCCCAGATCGGCGACTGGTTCGAGAACGACGGCAAGACCGGCCCCGACGGCGGCTCCGGCGTCGTGGTGCTCAAGGGCTGCGAGCATCCGGCCGAGGCGATGGAGTTCCTCGACTGGTTCAACACGCAGGTCGCCGATCTGGTCTCGCAGGGCCTGGTCGTGGCCGCGTCCACCGAGCCGGCCACCACGCCCGATTCGTGGGCCGAGTTCTTCGGCGGCCAGGACGTCATGGCCGAGTTCGCCACCGCGAACGAGAACATGGGCGACTTCACCTACATGCCGGGCTACTCCGCGGTCGACGCGGCGATGAAGGAGACCGCCGCCAAGGCGGTCGACGGCAGCGCCACGGTCGCGGACATCTTCTCCGTGGCCCAGACCACGTCGGTGGACGCGCTGAAGAACCTCAACCTTCCCGTGAAGGAGTGACGGGGTCCTTCGAACCGACACTCCAACCATGAAGGGCCGGAGCGGGACCCTGCTCCGGCCCTTTCTTTCCGAGGCCAACGGCGACCTCCCCGGCCCTGTGAGGGCCGCAACGTTTTCCAAGGACAAGGGTTTGTTATGACTGCAACGACGCATTCCGCAAAGGCCGCGAAGGCCGGGGCGGGCAGGCGCGCCGCCAAGCCGGGACGATCGAACGCGACGAAGCGTGCGAACCGCTATGGCTGGGCGTTCATGGCACCGTTCGCCATCCTGTTCGTCTTCGTGTTCATCCTGCCCATCATCTGGGCCATCTACTCGAGCTTCTTCCGCCAGGTGGCCACCGGCGGCGGCGCCTATGGCGGCGGCGAGCTGGTCAACCAGTTCGTGGGCGTCGAGAACTTCATCTACGTCATCACCTCGCAGGACTTCTGGGCCGGCGTGGGACGCGTGGTCGTCTACACGGTGATCCAGGTGCCGATCATGATCATCATCGCGTTGGTGCTGGCCATGATCATCGACTCGCTGGTGGTCAAGCACATCGGCGGCTTCCGTCTGGGCTACTTCCTGCCCTACGCCATCCCCGGCATGGTCGCCTCGATCATCTGGGTCTACCTGTACAACGGGCAGATCTCCCCGCTGGTCAAGGGACTGGCCGCCCTCGGCGTCAACGTCGACTTCTTCAACGACAACATCATCCTGGGATCGATGGCCAACATCACCACCTGGACGTTCACCGGATACAACATGATCATCTTCCTCGCCGCCCTGCAGGCGATCCCGCATGACCTGTACGAGGCGGCCCGCATCGATGGCGCGAACGGCTGGCAGATCGCGACGAAGATCAAGCTGCCGAACGTGCGCTCCGCGGCCCTGCTGGCGATGCTGCTGTCGATCGTCGGCACGATCCAGCTGTTCAACGAGCCCCAGATCATGCAGACCTCCGATCCGGGCATCTCCAAGTCGTACACGCCGATGATGATGGCGATGAACACCTCGCAGGGCACGATCACGCCCAGCGGCGACGGCCCGGCCAACGCCATCGCCATCGTCATGGCGCTCATCGCGGGTATTCTCGCGATGATTTACGCGTTCGCGGAAAGGAAGGTGAACCAGGAATGAGGGATATGAGCAAGGCTGCCCGCGCCCGCCGCAGGGCCGACCGCATCCGCGAGAAGCACGAGAACGACCTGCCGCGCTCGATGCGCCCGAACGCGATGGTCAAGACCATCACCGTCGTGATCCTGGTGGTCGCACTCATCTACTTCCTGTTCCCGATCTACTGGGCGATCATCGCCTGCACCAAGACCCCCTCGCAGCTCACCGGCAGCAACGGCCTGTGGTTCGCGGTGGGACTGGCCGACCTGCCGGACGCCATCGCCGACAACTACACGACGCTGTTGGGCTGGACCCGCGGCAACTTCTGGCGGTGGGTGCTCAACTCGCTGCTGTATTCGGGCATCTCCGCGCTCATCGGCACCGTCGTGTCGGTGATGGCCGGCTATGCGACCGCCAAGTTCGCGTTCCGCGGCCGCGGCCTGGCGATGGCCGTCATCATGGGCTGCATGCTGATGCCGGCCTCGCTGCTGACGATCCCGCAGTATTCGATCTTCCACGCGCTGCACCTGACCAACACGATGCTCGCGATCATCATCCCGTGCTCGGTCTCGCCGTTCGGCTTCTTCCTGGGGCGCGTGTACGCGCAGACCTCGGTGCCGGACGAGCTGATCGAGGCGGCCCGCATCGACGGCGCGGGCGAGGCCAGGATCTTCTTCACCATCGTGCTGCGGCTGCTCGCCCCCGCGATGGTGACGATCTTCCTGTTCATGTTCGTGCAGACGTGGAACAACTTCCTGCTGCCGCTGATGATGATCTCCAGCGACGAGCTCAAGCCGGTCACGCTGGGCCTGTACGGCATGGTGTCGCTGTCCACGTTCAACGACCGCGGCGCGCTGATGATGGGCGCCCTGCTCGGCGTGCTGCCGGTGATCGTCCTGTTCCTCGGCCTGCAGCGCTACTGGCAGGCCGGACTCGCGGCCGGCGCCGTCAAGGGCTGACGGCCGGGTCGCATCCCGATCGTGGCGGGCCGGCGCCCTCCTTCCGCCCCGGCCCGCCCCATCCCCATCGCGGGACGCCGTCCCGCGGCCATACCGCGCGCAAACGCGCCCGCTCCGCGACGACGCGGAAAGGAGAGACACACCACCATGACCACCACCGGACGTTTCACCCTGCCCAGCGAGGAGAATTTCGCCGAGAAGACCAGGGAGCTCGCCGAACTGTGGGGCGCGGACGCGATCCGCAACTCCGACGGCACGCACCTGGACGACGCCGTGCTCGCCCTGGGCAAGAAGGTGTACAGCGCGTACTTCCCGACGCGCGCGCACAACGAGTGGATCACCCTGCACATGGACGAGACCCCGCAGGTCTACCTGCTGACCGAGCGCGTCCTGGCCGAGGGCGCGGACGTGGACATCCCGCTGATGGCGGGCTTCTACGAGGAGCAGCTCCGGCCGAACCGCGACGCCGACCCGCACCGCTACTGGGAGGTCGTCGACCGCACCACCGGGCAGGTCGTCGACCCCGCCCGCTGGACGTACGACCCGCGCACCGACGTCGTCCACGTCGCGGACGCGACCCCGATGCACGAGTACACGGCCTCGTTCCTGGCCTACATCATCTGGGACCCCGTCGAGATGTACAACCACCTGACCAACGACTGGGGCGACAAGGAGCACGAGATCCCGTTCGACATCTACCACGAGAAGACCCGGGAGTTCGTGTTCGACACCTTCCGCGAATGGCTGAAGGACAACCCGCAGACCGACGTCGTGCGGTTCACCACGTTCTTCTACCAGTTCACGCTGATCTTCGACGCCAAGCGCCGCGAGAAGGTCGTCGACTGGTTCGGCTGCAGCTGCACCGTCTCGCCGCAGGCCCTGGACGACTTCGAGCGCGAGTACGGCTACCGGCTGCGCCCGGAGGACTTCGTGGACGAGGGCTGCTACAACTCGGCGTGGCGGATCCCGCGCAAGGCCCAGCGCGACTGGATCGACTTCCTGTCCGGCTTCGTGCGCGCCAACGTGAAGACGCTGGTCGACGAGACGCACGCCGCCGGCAAGGAGGCGATGATGTTCCTGGGCGACCAGTGGATCGGCACCGAGCCGTACAAGGACGGCTTCGCCGACCTGGGGCTGGACGCCGTGGTCGGCTCCATCGGCGACGGCACCACGACCCGCATGATCGCCGACATCCCCGGCGTGAGGTACACCGAGGGGCGGTTCCTGCCGTACTTCTTCCCCGACACCTTCCACGAGGGCAACGACCCGAGCATCGAGGGCCTGGACAACTGGCGCAAGGCCCGCCGCGCGATCCTGCGCTCGCCGATCTCGCGCATGGGCTACGGCGGCTACCTGTCGCTGGCCGCCAGGTTCCCCAAGTTCGTGGACACGGTGACCCGCATCGCCGACGAGTTCCGCGACATCCACGAGCGCACCGGCGGCCGGGCCGCCGAGGGCGAGCTCAACGTCGCGATCCTCAACTGCTGGGGCCGCATGCGCTCCTGGATGGCCTTCACCGTGGCGCACGCGCTGCCGAACAAGCAGACCTACTCGTACTACGGCATCCTCGAGGCGCTGTCGGGCATGCGCGTCAACGTGCGGTTCATCAGCTTCGACGACGTGCTCGACCACGGCATCGACCCCGACGTCGACGTCGTGATCAACGGCGGCCCGGCCGGCACCGCGTTCAGCGGCGGCGACGTGTGGAAGGACCCGCGGCTCGTGGAGACGCTGCGCGCCTGGGTGCGCGGCGGCGGCGCCTTCGTCGGCGTCGGCGAGCCCTCGGCGTGCCCGTGGCAGGGCCGGTTCTTCCAGCTCGCCGACGTGCTCGGCGTGGACGAGGAGCGCTACCAGACGCTGTCGGTCGACAAGTACTTCCCGCCCGTGACCCCGGAGCACTTCATCACCGCCGACGTGCACCTGGAGGACGGCGTGCTCGAGGCCGCGGCCCGCGCCGGATACGCCGGCAACGTCAGCGGCTGCGGCGGCGGGGTCGGCGCGAACATCGGCGGCATCGACTTCGGCGAGCCGGTCGCCAACACGTACCCGATCAACGAGGACGTCACGCTGATCCGCGCGGACGACGGCCAGGTCCAGCTGGCGGTGAACGACTACGGCAAGGGCCGCGGCGTCTACGTCTCCGGCCTGCCGTACTCGGCCGCCAACGCGCGCCTGCTCGAACGCATCCTGTTCCATGCGAGCCGCAACGAGGAGCGGTACGATGCATGGAGCTCGACGAATCCCGAATGCGAGGTGGCGCACTTCCCCGAGGCCGGGCTGTACTGCGTGATCAACAACACCGACCGCCCGCAGTCCACCGACGTCCGCCTGCCCGGCGGCGCGTCGGAGCACTTCGACCTCGACGGCAGCGCCATCGCCTGGCGGGAGGCGTAAGCCCGCAGCCGGCCGCGCGCGGCGCCCGCCTACGCGGCAGGCGCGCCGCGCACGGCCCGACACACGACAAATCCATGAGGGGGCAACCATGACAGACAACGACGCCATGCTCGCCGCGACGGCCGGACGCTTCGCCGTCGACGGCACCGTGCGGTCCGCGAAGGCCTACGGCGACGGCCACATCAACGCCACCTACCTGGTCGTCACCGACCGGCGGCGCTACATCATGCAGCGGATGAACACCGACGTGTTCCCCGACACCGCGAACCTGATGCGCAACATCGAGCTGGTCACCGGGTTCCTGCGCGCCAAGGGCCGCGAGACGCTCGAGATCATCCCCACGCGGGACGGCGCGACGTGGACCGTGGCCGAGGACGGCCCGTACCGCATGTACGCGTTCATCGAGAACACCGTGTCCTACAACCTCGTGCCCGACGCCGCGGTCTTCCGCGACGCGGGCGCCGCGTTCGGCGACTTTCAGAACCAGCTGGCCGACTTCGACGCCTCGCAGCTGACCGAGACCATCGCGCACTTCCACGACACGCCCAGCCGCTTCCGCGACTTCCTGGCCGCCGTGGAGTCCGACCCGCTGGGCCGCGCCGCCGGCTGCCGGCCGGAGATCGACTTCTTCCTGGCGCGCGCCGACCGGTACGGCACGATCATGGACGGCTTGGCGGACGGCACCGTGCCGCTGCGCGTCACCCACAACGACACCAAGCTCAACAACATCCTGATGGACGCCGACACGCACCGGGCGCGCGCCATCATCGACCTGGACACCGTGATGCCCGGCTCCATGCTGTTCGACTTCGGCGACTCGATCCGTTTCGGCGCCTCCACCGCGCTGGAGGACGAGCCCGACCTGGACAAGGTGCATTTCAGCGCCGAACTGTTCCGCGCCTACACCGAGGGCTTCGTCGGCCGGATGCGCCCGAGCATCACCGCGCGCGAGGCCGGGCTGCTGCCCGTCGCCGGGAACATGATGACGATGGAGTGCGGCATGCGCTTCCTCGCCGACCATCTGGCCGGCGACACCTACTTCGCCACCAAGTACCCCGGGCACAACCTGGTGCGCGCGCGCACGCAGATCAGGCTCGTGCAGGAGATGGAGCGGCAGGCCGACGCCATCCGCGCCATCGTCGACGAGGTGATGCAGGGGGAGCCGCGATGACGGACGACACGACGACGCGGCGCGCGCTCGACGGGTTCTACGCGGCCATCGACGCGCTCGTCGACTACGCCTGCGGGTGCCTCGGGCTCGACCCGGCCGACGCCGACTGGGCGCGCAACCTCGTGTTCGCGCGCTACGGGCTCGACTCGTACCGGCCGGTCGGCGCCTCCGGCGCCGACCGGGGAGTCGACGAGCTGGTCCGCACGTTCCGCGAGCGGGGCGTCGAGGCCGGCGCGTTCGCCCCCGAGGACGGCCCGGCCGAGGCCGACGCCGTGATGGGCGCGCTGTCGGCGCGGCCCTCCGCGCTGCAGCGGCGCTTCCTGGACATCGAGCGCGAACGCGGCGGCATGGCGGCCATGCGCTGGTTCTACGACTACTGCGTCGACGACACCTACGTCAAGCGCGCGCAGCTGGACGCGAACCCGCGCTTCGACTCGCACGGCCTGACCGTCACCATCAACCTCGCCAAGCCCGAGTTCAAGAACATGGCCAGGGCCGCCGCGGGCAACGCCATGGCCGGCGGCTACCCGCGCTGCACGATCTGCCACGAGAACGAGGGCTTCGCCGGGCGCAGCAAATGCACGCTGCGCACGATCCCGGTCACGCTCGGCGGCGAGCGGTGGTTCTGGCAGTTCTCTCCCTACGGGTACTTCGATCAGCACGGCATCTGCGTGAACACCGAGCACACGCCGATGCACGTGGACCGCGACACATTCGGCCAGCTGCTCGACTTCGTCGACCGCTTCCCCGGGTACTTCCTCGGCTGCAACGCGGCGCTGCCCCGCATCGGCGGCTCCGTGCTCGCCCACGACCACTTCCAGGGCGGCGGCGAGACGCTGCCGATGCACCGCGCGCCGGCCTGGGCCACGATGCGCACGGCCGGGCATCCGGACGCCGTCGTCGAGATCCTCGACTGGCCGGGCAGCGCGGTGCGCGTCGTGTCGCGCTCGCGGCGGGCGGTGATCGAGGTGAGCGACATGATCCGCGAGGGCTGGGTGGCCTACTCGGACCCCGCCCTGCACATCGCCGCGCGCGACGCGCAGGGCAACCGGCAGTCCGCGCTCTCGCCCAGCGCGATCGTCACCGACCGCGGCTACGAGATGAGCCTGATCTTCCGCAACAACGCCGTCAGCGAGGAGTACCCCGACGGCATCTTCCACGCCCACCCCGAGTACTACCCGGTCAAGCAGGAGCCGATCGGGCTGATCGAGGCGCAGGGCCTGTTCATCCTGCCCGGCCGGCTCGTCGGGCAGCTGGGCGAGATCGAGGACGCGCTCGCCGCCGGCGCCGACCTGCCCGACTCGGTGGGCGAGTTCGGGCTGGAATGGCGGGAGCTGACCGCGGCGCTCGCCGGCTCGCGCGACCGGACGGCCATCCGCGCGGCCATCCGCGACGAGCTCGGCAGCGTGTGCGCGCGCATCCTGGGCAACACCGCGGTGTTCCCGCGCAGGGAACTCACCCGCGAATTCCTGGCCGGGCTGGGGTTCGAGGGGTAGCGTAGAGGCGGGGCCGCCCCCGCGCCGGGCAGAGGCCGGGCGCGAGGGCGGCAACGGACACGAAAGGACGAACGATGACAACGATTCTGGTCACCGGCGGCGCCGGCTACATCGCCACCCACACCGACGTCGAGCTGCTGGAGCGCGGCTACGACGTCGTGTCGGTCGACAACTACGGCAACTCCTCGCCGGAGGCGCTGCGCCGCGTCGAGCAGATCACCGGCGGGACCATCCGCCGCTACGACGGCGACGTGCGCGACGCGGCGCTCATGGAGCGCATCTTCAGCGAGAACGACATCGACTGGGTGATCCACTTCGCCGGGCTCAAGGCCGTCGGCGAGTCGGTCGCCAAGCCCATCGAGTACTACGACAACAACCTGTACAGCACGCTGGTGCTGCTGCGCACGATGCGCGCGCACAACGTCAAGAAGATCATCTTCTCGTCGTCGGCGACCGTGTACGGCAAGCCCGAGGAGCTGCCGATCACCGAGCAGACGCCGACCGGCGGCACCACGAACCCGTACGGCACCTCGAAGCTGTTCCAGGAGCAGATGCTGCGCGACGTGCACGTGGCCGACGACTCGTGGACGGTCGTGCTGCTGCGCTACTTCAACCCGGTCGGCGCCCACGAGTCCGGCCTGCTGGGCGAGGACCCCAAGGGCATCCCGGCGAACCTCACGCCGTACATCGCCAAGGTCGCGCTCGGCGAGCTGGCCGAGGTGCAGGTGTTCGGCGACGACTACGACACCCCGGACGGCACCGGCGTGCGCGACTACATCCACGTCGTGGACCTGGCGCGCGGGCACGTCGCCGTGGTCGACAAAATCACGGACCCGGGCGTGTACGTGTACAACCTGGGCACCGGGCACGGCTATTCGGTGCTCGAGGTGATCCGCGCCTACGAGAAGGCGGCCGGCCACCCGATCCCGTACGCCATCAAGCCGCGGCGCCCCGGCGACATCGACGCCTGCTACGCCGACGCCTCGAAGGCCGAGCGGGAGCTGGGCTGGAAGGCCGAGCTGACCATCGACGACATGGCCGCGTCGTCGCTGAACTGGCAGACAAAGAACCCCAACGGGTTCCGCGGGCTGTGACCCTCGGCGGCCGGCCGCCCCGTAAGACGGTCCGCCGCCCGCAAACGACACAAGTCGTCTAGTCGTCTCCCGCACCCCTTGGTGACCGCCCGCCGCCCGCGACCCCGCGACCGGCGGGCGGTTCCATGCGCGGCGCGTGCCGCCGCCCGCCGATGTCAGACGATGCGCCGGTCGGCCGCCCACCGCGTCAGCTCGGTGCGGTTCGACAGCTGCAGCTTGCGCAGCACCGAGCTCATATGCGTCTCCACCGTCTTGATGGAGATGAACAGCTCCGAGGCGACCTCCTTGTAGGTGTAGCCGCGGGCGATGAGCCGCATGACCTCCTGCTCGCGTGCGGAGAGGCGGTCGAGCTCGTCGTCGTGCACGGGCGCGCCGGCCGGGGCGCCCTGGAATGCGGAGAGCACGAACCCGGCGAGCTTGGGGGAGAACACCGCGTAGCCCTCGTGCACCTGCTTGATCGAGGAGATCAGATCGTCGCCGGTGATGGTCTTGGTCACATAGCCGCGCGCGCCGGCGCGGATCACGGCGCCCACGTCCTGCGGGGAGTCGGAGACCGACAGCGCCAGGAACGCCGACCCGGGCGACAGCGCCCGCGACTTCGCCAGGATCTCGGCGCCTCCGCCGCCCTCGCCGCCGGGCACGTGGACGTCGAGCAGGACCACGTCGGGGCGGGTCTCGCCGATCATCGCCACCGAGCCCTCGACGTCGGGCGCCTGCCCGACGATGTCGAAATACGGCTGCAGCGTGGCGATGACCCCGGCGCGGAACATCTCGTGGTCGTCGACCACGGCCACCCGGATCGGGGCGGCATGGGGATCGGTCGTGTCATAGGGTGTCATGTCTTCGAGCGTAGCAGCGTTCATCGCGCGCCTCCTCCCCGTTGCTCCCCGGCCGGCTCGCCGTGCGGCGTCTGGTCGGCGCCGTCCGCCGTCCGCGCCGTGCCGCGGATCGGCATGTGCATGCGCACCTCGGTGCCCCAGCCGGGCCGCGAGACGATCTCCACGGAGCCGCCGCGGCGCTTGATTCGGCCCACGATGGACTCGCGGATGCCGAGGCGGTCCTCGGGGATGGCGTGGACGTCGAATCCGTCGCCATGGTCGCGCACGAACACCTCGACCGTGTCGTCGCCCGCCTCGCAGTACACCGAGATCGGCTCGCCGCCGTGCGTCACCGCGTTGACCAGGGCCTGGCGGGCGGCGTCGAGCAGCGCGTCGGTCTGCGCGCTCGGCCGCGCGTCGCCGACGGTGACCACCTCGATCGGCTTGCCGTGCTCGTCCTCGACCTGCGCGGCGATCTGCTTGAGCCCGCTGCTCACGGAGCGGTCCGACGGCGTGCGCTCCTGGTACAGCCATTCGCGCAGCTCGCGCTCCTGCTGCCGGGCGAGCGAGAACACCGTCTGCGGCTCGTCGGAGTGCAGCTGGATCAGCGCCAGCGTCTGCAGCACGCCGTCGTGCAGGTGCGCGGTCATGTCGGCGCGCTCCTCCTCGCGCTCCTTGAGGGCGCGTTCGGTGGCCAGCCCCCGCACCATCGCGTTCAGCCACGGCACGACGGCCAGCACCGCGCCGACCAGCAGCGCCATGCCGCCGAGGATGTAGCGGCCCGGCGCGGTCCAGCCCGTCGAGGCGACGTTGGCCACGTAGATCGCGTAGGCGAGGAACAGCAGCGCGAAGCCGGCGATCGTCGGCCAGGGGCGCCCGTCCTCGGCGGTGAACCGCAGCCAGGAGACCCCGACGCCGCACAGGCCCAGCATGATCGGGAACACGGCGAACGAGCTGACGCCGCTGGCCATGAGCAGGATGCTGGCGACGATCAGCACGACGCCCGCCGAGGCGACGAGCGCGGGTTTCGGCGCGCGTTTGAGGGCGTCGACGAGGCTTTCGGAGCCGTCGGCGGGGTCGGTGTCCGCTCCGGGGTCGGCGTCCGCGGATGCGGCGCCGAAGGCCGCGTTGCCGCGCGACAGCGGCGCCTGGCCGACCGGGCGGGCGTGCGCGGCCGCCGCGGCGACCGGGTCGCCGACCGGGAGGAACAGCCACAGGAACACGTAGGCCAGGATGCCGGCGCCGAAGAGGAACGCCGCGGCGACGAACAGCAGCCGGACCACGGCGACCGAGACGTGCAGGTGCAGGCTGATGCCGCGGCACACGCCGCACAGCCACCGCCCCTGCCTCGGGCGCATCAGGGGCAGCGCCGCCGGATGCGCCGGCCCGTACCCGGGCGCGCCGTGCCATTGCGGCGGCGCGCCGTACGGCACGGCGCGCGTGGCGTACGCAGGCATGTGGGGCGGAGTGCCCGGCGTGGGGTTCCATGGTTGCGTCATGGTTCCATTGTCCCGCCGCGAACCGGCTCGGACCCGGAGAACCGCGGTGTTCAGGGAATTTTCAGGGTGTTCCCGGATGGGTTCCGAGGCCGCGGCTTTGCTGTAATGGAACCATGAGCAATGCAAACCACACAACGTCCGGCGCATCCTGGCAGCCGCCGCAGGGCGGGCAGGGGGCGCCCGGCTGGCAGCCGCCGCAGGGGCGGCCCGCCGGCTCGCCGGGCGACTACGAACGGTATTCCACGCGGTTCTTCTCCTGGATCCGCGAAAGCGGGCTGACGCGCGGCGACGAGCGATGGATCGGCGGCGTGTGCGGCGGCCTGGCGTCGTACCTGGGGTGGAGCCCGATGCTGGTGCGCGCGCTGATGGTCGGCGCGGTCCTGGTGTGCGGCATCGGCGCCGCGTTCTACGGGCTGGCATGGTTCCTGCTGCCGGACGGCCGCGACGGGCGCATCCTGTGCGAGGAGCTGATGGGGGCGCGCTGGGACTGGAGCTGCGTCGGCGTGCTGGTGTGCCTGGTGGCCACGATCTTCTGGCCCGGCATGTGGATCTTCGGGCTGGGCGTCGGCGCGTCCGCGCTGTGGCTGATCGTGTGGTCGTGCGTCAACCGGCGCAACGAAGCCGACGCGAACCGCTGGCGGGCGCAGGGCAACGCCGCGCCGGGGTATGCCGCCGGCGGGTACGCCGGGTATGCCGCGGGCGCCGGTGCCGGCGGGTATGCCTCTGGAGCCGATGGCGGGTACGCCACGGGTGCCGCCGGTTCTGCCGCGGGCGCCGGTGCAGCCGGGTATGCCGCGGGTGCCGCCGGCGGGTATGACTTCCGACAGGAGACGGGCGCCCCGGCTCCCGGCGCTTCGGTCTTTGGTGCCGCCGCTCCCGGCGCCCCGGCCCAGGGGCCCGTTCCCGCGCCGCAGGGCATGGGGGACGGCGGTGGCGCCTCCGGCTCCGTACCCGGCTCCGCATCCGGCGGGGTTCCGGTCTTCGGCGGAACCACGAATCCCGGCGGCGCCGCGAACCCGTATGGCGCCGGCACGCCGAACGGCGGCCCCGATCTCTCGGTCCCGACCGCTCCGGACGGTGCCGCGGCCCACGGACCCGCGTCCGAGCCGGGGCTGACCCGCAATGACGGCGCCGCTCCGGTCCCGTCCGGCCCGCGCGGCGAGGTGGACTCCGCCAATGACGCCGCTGCGGCGCCCGGTGCCGCCGGCACTACTGTCGCTGCTTCCGATGCCGCCGACGGCGGCACGGCGACCGTCGGCGGTGCCGATGACACCGTTGCTGATGACGTCGTTGCTGCTGCCGATGATGTAACCGTCGACGCTGCCGCTGTCGGTGCCGCTGCCGTCGATGGCGCTGTTGTCGATGCCGCCGCCGTCGCCGCGCCCGTCGCGGTATCCGGTCGGAACGCCGATGCCGTGGATCCGGCCGACGGCGCCGGCGATGGTACGACTGGCGACGATACGGCCGGAGACGGCGCGAACGGCGACGCGATCCATGCCGACGCCGACCCCGCCGCGCGGGCCGCTCGTCTCGATGACGCCGAGCCTTCCGCCGCACCGGGCACTCGTCTCGATGACGCCGAATCCTCCGCCGTGCCGGGCGCCCGTCCCGGCGATGCCGGGCCTTCCGCAACGCCGGGCAGTCGTCCCGACGGCGCCGTCCGGCAACCCTTCGCCGGGCCGTCCGGCCCCGCCGCACCCCCGTCGCGACCCATCCCGC